>CACYBM010000001.1 GCA_902772645.1 uncultured Pseudomonadota bacterium
AAAATATGGTAATTGAACAACATATAATCAATGTGGTGGAAATGTAACAATACTATAGGCTTATTTGTTTCTATGATATTTTATTATGTATGTGATTAGATAATATTTATGTTTAATATAAATAATTAAGATGATATAATGGACGTAGTAATAACAATAAAAAATATGAAAGTGAAAAATTCATGGCAAATGATATAGTAGCAATAGTAATAATAAATATGAAAGTAAAAAATTTATGGCATATGAAAACAATTTAGTATTACCTACTAATGATTTAATATTTAAAAAAATATTTTAGTAAACAAAATTTTATAGTAGTACCTAAAGTATTTACTGCACCTATCGGTGTTGGAACCAAACGTATAGATACCTTATTATCTATAACAAAGAACATCCTAAGATTCTAATCTTTTATATTAATTTCAATACGAAGTATAGTGTAAACAACACGTTCATGTCGCGTAACAATTCACTAAAATAGTGTAGTAGTACTTAAGTAATGTAAGGCAATGCGTAAGCATCGTGTAAATAAACGTAGTTCGTGAAACAATCCTTCAGGATCGTGAAATATTGTTAAAATGTGATAATCATATTACTTCAAATGATTTGACAAATACTAAACACGATAGTGTAGTGAAACATTGCGATAGCATTGTGGAATAAATTACTGATGATTTTGTTGGTAAACATGGTATTAGATTAGATCTTGTTGGTAAAACTACTACTGATTAGTATTAAACATAATTTTGCATATGCAGCTGGAGGATTTGATAGAACACTCTAAGATGCAAAAGAAATATGTATAAACAGATGGATTTTTTAATAAAAGAAACTAAAATGTTCGTTTCGCTAACTTTTGTAGCTGCTCGAGCTTCGAGTGATAAATTATTAACAAATTCCGAAAATCAAGAAACAATACAATTAATTGAGAAAGCCGAAAAAGATAAATTATCAGCAATAGAAACAGCAAGAGATAAGGGATTATCTGAAGATCTGAAAAAAGGCAGACAAGAAAGACTAGCTGAATGTTTGGATACAGGATTAGCAAAATGAGAAAAGAAGCAGGTGCTTATAAAAAAGCTATTTTTTGCGATAACAGTAAAAAACTACTGACAATTTCTTTTACAGAACATGTGGCTATTGGTACTGGTCTGATAATAGATAAATTAAAAATGTTAGTATGATATGTAAATATATTGCAGTGGTTGATTATAAAATATTAATTGATTATGATTATTTAGTCCTGTTCATGCTTTTTAAGTATTGGATCTTCATGGTATTTTTTTCTATTTGGAAAAATAAGAAATTGCTTATTACATTATATAAATAAAAATATAATAATGAAATATAATATTTTATGATATTCGGTGAGATTGTAAAATAATATTATTTCCATGACTATATTTTAAGCAATGATTTACAATACACATGACATAATCATGAGAAATGTTGTTTTTGGTAAGTACACAATGAGAAGTTGTATTAAATGTTTATTATTATCAACTGTAATACCATGTTGTAATATATTCATTTTGCATAGTATGGAGAGTAGCTCAGATAAATAGTATACTTTACTTGTTTGTATATTACAAACTATCACTTTAAATATTATTGATATAAAATTATCAACATTCCACAAAATAAAGTATATATTTGTACTCAACATATAAGAAAACATAAAAATATAACAGTTGAATTACTGAAATTGCATTAAAATATAAATAAATTATTATATCTCCACGCTTAATTTAAAGGCAATATATTATATATAATAATAAATTTTGACAATTTGTAGTAATATTTAGTAGTTAATTTTCTATTAAAATATTATTGATATCTATTTAAACAATCTAATAAATACATATTGTCTTGAAAATGCTGTTGTTATAGAATTGATTTGTATTAATACTAGTTTTATTACATAACCATAATATGATAGTTAGTAAGTCTAGTAAAAGAGAAATTGAAGTATGGCAGGATGTCAATTCAAAACCATATCTTCAAATAGAAAGTATTTCTAAGTCTCGTGATGGTATTAATGTAATAAAAGATGTTTCATTTTCTATTTATAAAGGAGAGCTATTTGCTCTATTAGGTAAATCAGGATGTGGTAAAACTACATTACTTAGAATACTAGCAGGGTTGGATAGTCCAGATTCTGGTAGAATATTATTGGATGGTGTGGATATTACAAATATACCATCATATAAAAGGCCAGTAAGTATGATGTTTCAATCATATGCTTTATTTCCTCATATGACAGTATATCAAAATATAGCATTTGGATTAAAACAAGATAATTTAAATAAAAATATCATAAATCAAAGAGTAAAGGAAGTATTAAACTTAGTGCAATTATCCGGATACGAGGATAGAAAGCCTGATAATTTATCTGGAGGACAAAAACAAAGAGTAGCTTTGGCAAGAAGTTTAGCTAAGCGTCCTAAGTTATTATTACTTGACGAACCATTAACTGCCTTAGATAAACAATTAAAAGAGCAAACTCAATTTGAACTTGTTAATATTCAGGAACAAAGTGGAATTACTTTCATTTTAGTTACTCATGATCAAGAGGAAGCCATGACAATGTCAACAAGAATAGCAGTAATGGAAAGTGGTAAAATAAGACAAATAGGAGCTCCTCATGATATATATGAATTTCCCAATTCAAAATATGTAGCTGAATTTATAGGTAGTATTAATTTGTTTGATGGTGTTGTAATTGAGCATGAATTAGACCATGTATTAATAGAGACTACTGACATAGATTGTAAATGTTATTCTGCTCATACTGGAGCATTGCCTATTGGTTCTAAGGTAACACTAGCTATAAGACCAGAAAAGATAATGATTTCTCAAACAAAACCATCAAATACTCAGAATTGTATTCAAGGAGTAATAAAAGAAATTGCATACTTGGGAGATATTTCTATATACTATGTGGAAGTTAGTACTGGCAAAATAATAATGGCTACAATACCTAATTTACTAAGATTATCTGAAAGGAATTTTCAGTGGGAAGATTCAGTATATCTTTTTTGGAGATCAGAGAATAGTTTGGTATTAACATCATGAAAAAGCTAAATTCATCAATAATTCCTAGTATTTGGATTATAATATTTTTAATAATCCCTATAATTATAGTATTTAAAACTAGTTTTTGTGAATCAATATTTGGCATTCCTCCCATATCTACAATATGTAGATGGCTAGATGGGCATTTATTAAATATTAAAATAAATTTTGAGAATTATTTCAGAATAATAAAGGAATCATACTATTTATTATCATTCATTAATACAGTAATTATTACAACAATTGTAACATTTATATGCTTTATATTCGGATTCCTAATGGCATATGCAATATGTAAAACTAGTGATAAAACTAAATCAATACTTATGTCGATGGTATCTGTATCGCTTTGGACTGCAACATTAATTAGAATATACGCGTGGATTAACTTATTGGGAACTAATGGTGTTATTAATAATTTTTTGTCACATTTTTGTGTAGGGCCAATAAAGTTTTTAGGACATTATTCTACAGTGTGTGTTGGCTTGGTATTCTGCTATTTGCCATATATGATATTACCTTTGTATTCAGTATTGGAGAAATTTGATAAGTCATATATAGAAGCTGCTTACGATTTAGGATGCAGTCCGATCAGGACATTCTGGAGTGTTACGTTACCAGTATGTAAAAATGGCATAATAACTGGGTGTATAATAGTATTTTCCAGTGCTATAGGGGAATTTGTAGTACCGGAATTACTTGGAAGCTCTGATGTCTTACTATTTGGGAGAATATTATGGATGGAGTTCTTTAATAACCTGGATTGGCCAATGGCCTGCGCATTGTCTATAGTATTAATGATATTTATTATAATTCCAATATACGTAATGCAAAAGAAATACGGCGAAGCAGTATAGGGATATTGATACTAGTATATTTACTAATCATTGTGATTATATTACATTTTACTGATAATATATCATAGGCTAATTACAATATTTTGTTATGCACGGTAAAATACACATTTTATATTGTATGATTTACTTTTCAAATATTTATTATGTTGTGTGATGTATAAATACTAACATTATTACGCACTGATATCATAATATAATTGCAAGAAATTTCAGTTAGTTAATAATATAGTTGTGTTTTTAATAAAATATCATTTAATTGTTGGAATATTTTTATGTATCATTTAATGTTAGTTATTACTTAATAATTTAGTAATGTTACTATTTTTAAACAATAAACAGTATCGATAATTAAGTAATAATTAATCTATATTTTTATTATATTCAAAATATCGATATATAATTAATTTTATTGAATTTGTTTATTACTATTGAATCTTACATATATATAAAAAATATCATGCAAAATATGAGAATAAAATATAGCATAAAAATTTCTAAGTACAAATAAAAATGTGAGAACATTATGACATATTAACGTAAGTAAATACTTCCAACTTTATAAATTGAAATGTAAAAAAGTAAGAATCAGAAATAATTGGCATGTAAAATTTATAAATAGTGATAATATAATTTCAAACATACCGAAGGTACGAAGTTAAGACATAGTATATTGTAATATACTAATTTTATTACTTTACATAATAATATTACTAATTGCAACGTATCATTTATCATCGATATATCCTAATACAGCTAATTGGATATTATATCCTGGGTATAAATTAACTAGTGCTAGTAAACAATCAAGTAATAAGCGAAGTAATAAAATCTTAACACTAAATACAGATAGTGAATTTTCTAAATACGATGTAAAATTGTGGGATCAATGTAAGGTAGATAGTGGTAAATATAGTTTTAAAGATTTTGTAAATATATTCAATAACAGAAAGCAATATAT
>CACYBM010000002.1 GCA_902772645.1 uncultured Pseudomonadota bacterium
ATTCTTTCCAGAACATTTGCTGATATTCTATTTTTGATATTCTATTCCATAACTTTTGTGCATCTTTCATTTCTTCATCTGGGCTCTTTATTGCATTCGGGTCACTGAAAAATTACCTACGTTCTACTTCGTAGTGCTGCCCAATTTCTCAATTCTTTACTTATACTAGCTTTTATCTTTTCATTATTTTTTATCTTTGCTAATTGTACCCATATTATACGGGATTTATCACTAAATACTGTTTTACCAGTAAACTGGAGCATAATCTTCATTCTATTTAGTTAGCAATGTACAATGTACTATCTCTTCAATAGGAGAACTTCTATTGACTTATCTCTTATTAGCCGACTAATAATGATGGTTTGCTGTTTATTGAAACTGTTGTCAAATACTGTTTTACAGCTAGAATTGTTATTCATAATACTGCCAGACTTCATGTCCAGTATTGTTTTACAACTGAATTGTTCAGCACATTATAACCCTTGCCACTCTCACTATGTTGTACTATCATGCTAGATGAATAGAAAACAGATCTACTATATAAATTACCACTATCAACATATTGAAATTGGTTATGCCTATCTACTATAACAACATTGATATAAGTTTATTAGATAAGAGACTTCGATTATCCTCGACTATTTCGTAGTACTATTCAATGTACTAATTTCCATTGTATTACATATAATTCTCAACATAATAATACCCAACAACATCACACCTAACCATATCTTACATATAATTAGGCATAAATTTAATCATTACTAATATAATATTTCGTAATTTTTTCCAAATACTTCTTTCACTAATTCTTTTTCTTTATTAAATCTTTCCTGAAGTTTACTTGCTATTTCATTAAGTTTAGATACGAGTTTATCAATATTTGTTGTAATTTCTTCAGGTTGCATTCCAGGTTTATGATATATATCTACTGTACTTGCTGATATATCACAATATAATATATCATTACCAAGTTGTATTACTATATGATTGTAAATATCAAAAATTTTATTAATACACTCCAATGCAGAAACACCTGTTATATTTGTCACTTTCTCAAAATTATTTTGCTTCATGTATTCTTTAAATGTACCATCAAATCTAACTTTGTATTTCTTAATATTACCATTATCATCTTCATATTCTACTATTCTTTTACTCGGTTCTTCTTCATTCAATAAATCATACCTCCAGGGTTCATATACATCATACATTGATTTAAGAAAATATATTTTACTATTATTTCCAAATATCTTATTCACTATTATTTGTAAATCAGTTATAACATCATTTTGTAAACCCATTTTCTGTTTACTATTAAATAACATTATAAATTTATTAGCAACAATCTGTTGTTCATTTTGAGAAAAATCCAATTGCTTATTACCAAAAGGAAATCCATCAGGAGCGTGTTTAGTCACATAATGATTAGATTTATATTCGGAATTTAATGGGATCATTGTTGTATTATTTAGAAAAATAGTTTCTTGTTTTGGCACCCAATACTTGTATTCAAATCCATTGTCAGAATTATAAATAATGTGACTATGTTGAAATAAATTACATTTTGTCTTCAATCTATTATTATCTATTGTGTTTTGTATAATTTGTTTATTAGCAGCATCACTAGTGCTATACATCATTAATGTACTACAACAACAAATTGTTAAAATCTTAAATAGTTTTGAAATAGTCATAATAACTTGTATACACACATAAATACCATAATCATCTCTATTTTATGACAATTTTAAACATTTGTTAAATATATTAGAGATATACATTTTCATGATTTGTATTGTAATACAATGCATATGAGTTATGTCCCAAAAAAATTATGTACTATGTTTGTTTATCACAACCGTGATACAATGATCTTAAGAGAACGAATTAATAAATAATGTTTATATGATAGATATAAACTTAGTAAAAGCAAATCCTGATAGATTAAAAAATGCTTTATTAAATAGAAATAAAAAAGATGTTACTAACGAATTGTTGGAGCTTCACAACAAATACTTGAATACCATAACACAATTGCAAAATGCACGAGAAGAACGTAATAAACTAACTGAATCGTTTGCTAATGCTAAGCGTAATAATTATACTACCATTATTCAACAATTAGCAGAGAAATTAAATGAGTTAAAAACCAATATATCTTCATTAGAAGAAGAAGGAACGAATAATCAAAACAAATATAAAGAACTGTTAAGTACAATTCCAAATATTCCAGACGAAGAATGTCCTATAGGTAAAGATGAAAAGAGTAATAAAATATTAAAACAAGTTGGTATTCCAAGACAATTTAGTTTTAAACCAAAGGAACATAATGAATTAGGGGAGAATCTTGGCTTAATGGATTTTAAAAGAGCTGCAAAGATCGCTGGTTCTAGGTTTGTATTTCTGTTTTCAGATTTGTGTAGATTAGAAAGAGCATTAGCTCAGTTTATGTTAGATTTACATCGTGAAAATGGATACAAAGAAGTATATGTTCCATTAATAGTTCAGTATAATGCTATGTTTGGAACTGGTCAGTTACCTAAATTTGAAGAGGACTTATTTAAGACTACAATAAATACTTATCTTATACCAACAGCTGAAGTTGCTTTAACTAATATATATAATAATGAAATATTAAAAGAAGAAGATTTACCAATAAGAGTAACTGCTTATACTCCATGCTTTAGATCAGAAGCTGGATCAGCTGGAAAAGATACAACTGGTATGATAAGACAACACCAGTTCACTAAGGTGGAATTGGTTAGTATAACTACTCCTGATCAATCAAAAGAAGAGCATGAAAGAATGACATGTTGTGCTGAGGAAGTACTAGAAAAACTTGAATTGCCTTATCAAAGAGTTTTATTATCAACTGGTGATATGGGATTTTCCTCTGAGAAAACATATGATTTGGAAGTATGGTTACCTGGGCAAAATCAATATAGAGAAATATCCAGCTGCTCTAGATGCAATACATTCCAAGCTAGGAGAATGAACACTAGGTACAAAAATGAAAAAACAAAGAAGAATGAGTTTGTACATACCTTAAATGGTTCAGGAGTTGCTGTAGGTCGTTGTCTAATTGCTGTCATGGAAAATTACCAGCAGGAAGATGGATCTATTATTATACCAAATGTATTACAGAAGTATATGGGTGGTCAAAAAGTAATTGAGCAAATAAATTAAATTATTAATGTGAAATGGAGAGCATAAATGTAACTACTAGTGATCAACACATTGGTAAAAGACTGGATGTAGTGTTGACTAATATAGTTCAAGTAGTTACTGGTAAAACTATATCTCGAACCACAATTCAGAATTGCATAAGGTCTGGAGATGTTTTGGTAGATAATATAGTGGTATTAACTCCAAGTACAAGCTTGAATAAGGTAAGTATTGTACAAATTAATAACATTGATATTAATAGTAATAAGCATGATTATGAAATAATAAGTGAAGAAATACCATTAGATATAGTGTATGAAGATGATTATGTATTAGTAATTAATAAGCCTGCTGGATTAGTATGTCATCCGGCTGTGGGACACAAGTCAGGTACGTTAGTTCATGCTTTGGTAAACAAGTTTGAATTATCAAATATAGGTATGAGCACAAGACCTGGAATAGTGCATCGATTAGATAAGGATACTTCTGGTTTAATGCTTGTAGCTAAGACAAATGAAGCGCACATGGCATTTTCTAATTTATTTGCTAATTATAAAGGAAAGTTAATAAAGCGTAAATACCTAGCAATAGTATTTGGTATTCCCAGGAATGCGAAAGGAGAAATTAGAACATATATTACTAGACATCAGAAAAATAGACAAATGTTTACTACTAGTGATACTAATGGCAAACTTGCTATAACCTTGTATAATGTATGTAAAAGTTTTTATTTCTCCAGTACTAAGTCAATATCAGTAGTAGAGTGTGAATTATTGACAGGTAGAACACATCAGATAAGAGTGCACATGAAATATATTGGCTGTCCATTGATAGGAGATCAGCTATATGGTAAATCTAAAATAGAAACAGTATATCCTGAATATATTAAAGAATTTCCAAGACAAGCACTACATTCCAGTACATTATCTTTTATACATCCATTTACCAAGGAAAATTTAGTGTTTTATTCTCCATTACCTGAAGATATGGATATGATAATAAAAAATATATCTTGAATAGATTTTATTATTTTAACTATATTTAGCATGTTAAAATTATATTTAATATGTTAGATGTTAAAATATTTCCAAGCTAAGTATTATATTTTGGTATATTATCATTTGTGCCTCCATTTATAGGGACTAATCAATTGTATTAAGATATGCATATGATAATAAAGAATATGGATTCAATTTATTATATTTTTGTGTTGAAAATTGTTTGATACATTGAGCTTTTAGAAAAGTAATAAAACTGTACTATTTAATATTAATGTTATCAAGACGTTTTATTATTATTATGAAATAATATATAATACAATCTACAAGATTTGTAATACTAATTATCTATTAGTGATTTAATTTAAAATATTTCATATATTACTATATTGATTATAGTAAATGTTGCATATGCCATATTTATTGTGGTTAATTATATTATAATTTTGATGATATTTACATACTTATACATTGTGATAATATCATATATGTTGTAATTTATTACAACATAACATGTGTATTACTAAAATCAATAATACTTATAACTTACACATGTAGTAGTATACATTATAACTTATACATATTATTAGTACCTCTTAGACCACATTATACTGGATTCTAAACCACTCTTTGATACTCCTATATTGGCTTTGAAGTTTTTTAATATCTTTCTTTCTGCTGATAGTTTTGTAGATTCATTATTATTACCTCTTTCTAGATTTATTTTCCATTTACCAATTTTTTTTCCAACACTAATACTTTTATATTCTTCTCCAGATTCATCTGTATTATCTTTTAATTCAATGGAATCTATCTTTAATGTATTGTGAACTTTACTGAATATACTTCCTTTCCCAGAAGATAAACCTTGTATTATATTACCTAAAGAATATAACTCAGATGAAGATAGTTCTGAACTATATTTATCAAATAATAATAAAGCGAGTATGTCTTGTTTACTTTTCATTGGTTGGGATAAGAATTCTATTTGAGTATTGTTTTGTTGTTGTAGAAACTTAAGTTCTACTACATCATTATTACTTTTCTTCCTGCCAGATAGCATCAATGTGAATAATCCTTTTATATTTGGATTAGATATACATTCACCTGATGTTAATTTTAATTTTTTACTAGCTATTATATACTTTCCTTTTATCAGTGATAACTTAGCTTTCCAATTGATTGGGTTTTCTTTTACGCATTGAATACTAGCACCACCATGCCATGTTGTTTCTAATCCGGGACCATTGGCTTCAAGTATTTTATCGATTTTTATATTAACATCGGTATTTATTGGAGATAATACTATTGTTTTATTTTTATCATCTTTAGGTTTTTTATTTAGAAATTTTTCAATTATTTGAGTAGATAGCATTGCACCACTCAATACTGGAGTAAGATTAGCATTTGGATTTTTAATAATAATATCTCCTTTTAATAATGGATCTTTGATAATATTACCAGTTAGATTCAAATTAGCATTTATAGTACCTTTTACTACTGGTATATTAGTTATAACTCCATTGATTAACTTAATATTACATTTTGTATTAAGCATGTTATTTGGATTTAAATCAACATTACCACTTATTTCTAATTTACCATGTACAAAACTTGGTATATTTGCATTTAATGTATTAATATTTATAATGTTATTAATTATATTAATATTTGCATTGATATTATTTAAATACTGTGATATAGAACTATCATATAGTTTTAAATTACCATTTATATCTAGGTTTTTATTGCTTTGTATATTAAACTTATATGTACTATTTATATTAATTGGTAAATTTTTAGATACTGGTAAATTGCTTAATACTAATGGAGTATTACTATTTATATCTAAGTTATATTTAAGTTCTTTATCAAATAATAATGTTCCATTACAAGAAATTGTATGATGCCACTTATTTAAATCTAATTTACAGTGTATTTTGTTATTCTCATAATTGCCTTGCAATGAAATATTCCCTAAATTAATTCCTTTTATTATATTATTAGAAGTTTTTATATCTAAATTCATGGAATTATGTTTATTATTATGGTTTAATTTTATATGATATTGACAATTAGTGCTTATTGTATTGTCTTTTATTTTGAAGTTTTTTAATGTTAGTGGAGTATTTGATTTTAATATCACATCTACATCTAAATTTGGATTCTTGTTTAACATTATTTTACCAATGCATGATAAACTATGTTTAAGATTTGGCAATTCTAAATTGCAATTTATATTATTATCTTGATATAATCCGTTTAGTTTTATATCTCCTATATTAATATTATTTACTTTAACATTATTTAATACTAGATCATTTATTTTACAATCAATATACTGTGTTATATTGTTACTATTGCATAATCCATTAAAATATAAGTAATCTATACTATTATTATAGACATTAATATTGTTGATACTCAGATCTTTTGTATTACAGTTTATATATCTTTTTATATCG
The DNA here is from genome assembly GCA_902772645.1 of uncultured Pseudomonadota bacterium. GTDB lineage: Bacteria > Pseudomonadota > Alphaproteobacteria > RUG11792 > RUG11792 > RUG11792. Next base: position 6,632 of record CACYBM010000002.1, read on the forward strand.
CTACTATTATAGGATCCACTAAAGTGTAAATTATCTAAACTATTGTTATCTATTTTTATATTCTTAATATCTAAGTTGTTTACTTGACAATTAATACTCTTATTTATATTGATACTATTAAAATATCCATTGCATTGCAAATCGTCCAATTGTAAATCACTAAATGGTAATTTATCGATACTTTTATTATCTATTTTGATATTTCTAGCAATTAGTTCTCGTATGTTACAATCTATATCTTTATATATATTATTGCTTTTAAATATTCCAATTAAATGTATATTATTCGCACTATTATTTTTTATTTTGATATTATTAACAATTAAATTCTTGATATTGCAATAGAGCTCTTTCTTAATATCAGTACTATTATATGAACCTATTAAATTTACATTACCTACACTATTGTTATTTACTTTCAAATTATTGATAATTAAATTTTTTATATTACAATTGATATCTTTATTTATATTATTGCTTTTACATAATCCAATTAAATATATATTATCTACACTATTATTATTTACATTTACGTTCTTAACACTCAATTCTTTTATATTGCAATCTATATCTTTTTGGATATTACTACTATTATAGTAGCCACTGAAATGCAAAGCATCTAAATTATTGTTTTTAATTTTAATATTATTGACTGTTAATTCATCTATATTGCATTTTATATTTTGTTTGACATTTGTGGTCTCATAATCTCCAGTTATATATGCACGACCTATACTAATATCATTTACAATTATATTCTTAATTATAAAATCTTTTACTTGACACTTCATTTTATCCCCATCAATTTTCAGCGATACTTTCCCATTAATATGTGAATTTTTATATAGATCGTCTCTAAGTATTTCCTGTAAATTAATATTTTTTATTTCAACATCAATTGGACTATTCTTTATGTTATATATGTTTAAATTATTTATAGCTATGAATCCATTTTTGGTATTTAAATAAAGTGTTTTTATTTTATCTTTAAATAAATGTACTGCAAATGGTTCTACATATATTTTTTTATTATAAACAGTTAATTTATCTATCATTACTTTATTATCGAATAATGTATATCGTATTTGAAAAGAAATATTTGGAATTATATTAATATTTATTGGTATAGTTATATAACTTAAATACTTAACTATCAAAAAAACAACATTATACAATATTGGAAACGCTAATTTTAAACAACATATTACAAAATTCAACATTTTTATTATTATTTACAGTATACGTATGTATTATAACATTTTATTGTATAATATTTTGTAAATATGAATATATTTCAATACCATTTTATATTATTGTGATGAGATTTTTTTGTTCTTGGAATATGCTATACATTCTGATATCATTATATTAGAAATACCTTGTTTGGTATTGATACTAAACTGATCACAGTTAATTGTGATCAACCATAAGGAGTGTTGATTATGAATTTTTACGAAGCCGTATTTATAGTAAGGCAAGGAGCTTCTACATCACATGTAGAGACTATTACACAAGAAGTAGTAGGATTTATTAAAGATTTAGGTGGAGAAGTTACAAAGACAGAATTTTGTGGACTAAAACAACTTGCCTATCCTATTAAAAAAAATAACAAAGGATACTATGTTTTATTAAACATTGCAAATAAAAACAATAATATTAATGAACTAGAAAGAAAGTTTAGATTACATGAGGATATTATTAGATCATTAATAATAAGAGTAGATAAACTTGAAAATAGTCCATCTGCATTAATGCGTAGAACTAATAAACCAGTAGAGAAAGGAGAATAATATGGCAAAATCAAACAATAACGATAAGAATCAGGAAGTAGTTATAGATTATAAAGATGTAAAGTATCTATCTAAATACATATCAGGTAGCGGTAAAATAATTCCAAGTAGAGTTAGTAATATGCCAGTAAAAAAGCAAAGAGCATTAGCTAAAGCTATAAAAAGAGCAAGAATATTAGCATTATTACCATTTATAGTTAGGTAATAATTATTTAGAGTAGTAGTAGTATCAACATTGGATACTATTCTCTTTTTAAGATAGTTAAAAGCTCTTCATATTTACAATTACAATATGAAATGTAATTATTGATTTACAGTGCAAATGTCTTGTCGTAATAGTTAGTGAATAATTTAGCTACTGAGTCATCTCATAATGCTAATGCAATTA
>CACYBM010000003.1 GCA_902772645.1 uncultured Pseudomonadota bacterium
ATTTTAGATCATGATTTCTTTGATGAATATTAATATCTTTTTAATAACAATACTGAGTTTTTTATGCTCAGTATTGCTATTTCTTTTCTAGTTGTCTGTTATATTTTTAATATGATGTTTTTAACATATCAATATTAATAGAATTTGTTATTGAGTTGTAATATATGGCTAGGATTCAATATAACATTAGTAATTTACTAATCGATATTCCAGATACTTTGAATGGTATTGGAGAAGATTTAACTTATACTAGCATTTACGATGATATAAAGAATGCTAGGTTTGAGGAAGATGCTACATTATCTCAAGGCATTTGGGAGCATGAATTGCAACTACCAGATTGGAAATTGGTAGAAAAACTATCGGTAGATGCTACACAAAATAAATCAAAGGATTTGCAAATTATTGGATGGCTTATAGAATCCTCAACAATTTTAGATAAATTTGCAGGAATATCAAATGGTATTGTTATGCTAAATGAATTTATCAAAAAATATTGGGATACTTGTTATCCATTATTGGAAGATAAAACATCGAATAATGATCAGAAATTAAGGATATTAGAGTGGATATACGAAACAATATATAGAAGATCCAATTTACTACCTTTGTTTGGATATGACAGTTTCAGTTTATATAACTATGAGTATGCCTTGGAATTAAATGCCACAGTATTAAAAAATCCAAGTAGTAAAAACCAAATATTAGAATCTGCTCAGAGAAATAACATAAAATTAATTGAAGATATAAACAGTATAATAAATAATATTGATATAAAAAAAATAGAAAAATTAAATAAAAATATAAATAACATTAAAGATAATATTAATGAATTAAAAAATACATTAATAGAAAAAACAAATAGTAATAGATGTTTTACTAAGTTAATTAATAATATAATGAATATAGAAAAATTATTATCAAAAAGAAAAATTAATAATAGCGTTGTTAATAATGAAGAAACTGATAGTAAAATGATTAATGATAATAATAATAGAAAAAAAATGAATACTATGAACCGTAATGATATAAAAGAAAATATTACTACAAATAATAATGATATAACAAATAATATAGAGTATACCAATATAAGTGATGATAATATAGTAGATAAAATAAATAACAATATATTAGAAACAACAAGTAATAGTACTATAATCTGTAATAATAAACCAGTAAATAGAGATGAAATATATAACATGTTAAATAATCTGTATTTATTATTAAAGGAAATTGATAAACATAGTCCCAGTTCTTATTTGTTAAATCTAATATTAGAATGGAAAGATAAAACATTGTTAGAAATAATAAACGATGCCAAGACTGGAAATACGGAGTCTCACCAGTTGTTAAGAATGCTATTATCTTAGTTTTAGTTTAATTTGTAGTTAATTATATTCAGTTGTTTTAAACACAATATGCATGTTATAATAATAAAATATTAATAAATATATTTGAAATAATAAGGAATATCAATAGGATTTGAATATGAGCAGTAATATAATACTGCCAGTTGATAAACAATATTGATATGTTTATTTTTGTTATTACTACTTGAAATATATTTATCTATTACTTTTCTTAGATGCTGCGATTACTTTGTTATTAATGATATAAAGAAAATTACTGTTTCATTATTTAATGGGAAACTTAATCCAAATTGTATAGTATAAAGTCAATTATAAAATACAAATATAATAAAACTATTTCAAATATTACAATAATAAATACCAAATGTATTAAAAAGAGAACATAATGAACAATATCATAGAAACCAACAGTACAATTTATTACATGTCTAGGCAGTGTTTCTCAATTCCATGTATATTAAGAGTATACTATACTCGATCTACAATGCTTAGCTAGAAATTGCCAAATTCTGCCAGCTTTTTGTTTGACAAATAGCCTGATTTTCCATGGCGGAATAAATACAATCCCATTCCTTATTATACTTATTTTATCAAACAAACATATATACCTAAATAATAATTATATTCCATTTAATTGTTAAAATTGGATTTAAATTATGATCTTAATATTACTGGTAGTTCGTAATAATGTTGTTTAATGCATATTATTTGTTATATATTGATACGTTGTATAAAAATATATATATGTATCAAATATAACAGTGATTAATAACATTTATATTATTTTTTATTTAAGTAAATGTTATTTAATACCATGATATGTCATTAGAACATAATTTAATACTAAATATTAACATTAAGTATTAATCAATGGAATATATACACAGTACATAATAGTACCACAAATCAAAAAAAATTATAAAACACAATATATAAAATTAAACATGCTAACGAATGGTGGATGATGACGGACTCGAACCGCCGACCCCCTCGGTGTAAACGAGATACTCTAGCCAGCTGAGCTAATCATCCACAAGTAAGTATTTTTCAAAAAGGGAGAAACTTTTCTAATATATTATCCCTGACGAGCTTTAAACTTAGGTACTCGTTTATTTATAACATAAACTCTACCCTTACGTCTTACTAGCTTACAAGCCTTGTGTCTATTCTTCAAAGTTTTAAGCGAATTAGCAACTTTCATCTTGTTCACATAAGTAACACACCTACTTCTTAAGGTTAGCATATCTAATATTACATTGCAATAGCCGATTTGAAAAAAATATATATGATTATAAACGCCTTTTCTTAATACTAACACTATTAATTAAATTAATAAATTATATATAATAACTTATTTGAATTCCTCATATATATTATAAATTTTCTAATATTGCTTTGTATATTGTATATAATTTTTCCATATCATCAATTGTTATGTATTCATCAACTATGTGAGCCTGAGCTAGTGGCGAACCTATTTCCACTACTTCTGTCATTTCATGTATTGACAAAGCATCAGAATTTCCACCATAAGTACCTAACACCACAGGCTTATTTATTGTTTGTTCTATTATATACTTCAGTTTATTCTGATATCCTTGGGATGCTCCTATGAATGGATACCCAAACCTTTCAAACTTATATTGTATATTATTTGGTAATTTACCTATAATATACTTCTCTAAACTTTCATGTGTCCAATTATCATTAAATCTTATATTTAATTTAGCATGAGCTGATAATGGTACTATATTTCTAATATCATTACCAACGTCAATTGAAGTTATATTTATTATAGATTGCTCAAATTTCGCTGTACCAGCATCTAAATTGGTATTTACAATGTCATTTAATACCGATACAAAGTTATTTATATGATTGTTACAGGAAGCAACATGACACTGTTCACCATGTGATATTAGATCAATATTTAAGCTTCCTTTGCAGCCTATTTTTATATACTCACCAGAATTACCTTTAGAACAACTTTCACTCAATATACAATAATCTATCTTTTCTCCTTTTTGCATTAGTTCTCTAACTAATGATTTCGTACCATTATCAGTCATTATTTCTTCATCACTAGTTAATATTAAACTAATACTTAACTTAGGATGATTATTTACATAATGATAGATAGCTGCTAAAGCTGCAGACAGAGGCCCCTTCATATCATTTGTTCCTCTACCATATAACCTGCCATTGTTTTCAGTTAATACCCATGGATTATATTGCCAGTTGCCAATTGGAGGAACTACATCTATATGACCAGCAATACATATATTCTTATTACTTATATTATACTTTGCATATAAATTAGATACTGGACCATAATTGTATATACAGGAAGTAAAACCCCAACTAGTTAATAGTTTATGACAATAATCTATAGCACCACAACTACTTGGAGTTATTGATTTACAACTAACTAAATTCTTTAATATATTTATGTACATATTATTATAATTTTATATAGTAGCACCATATATTAATCATTCTGCAAATAATCATATATAGTTTTATTTCCGTTATTACTATTTGAAATATATTTTGCTATTACTTTCCTTTGATACTTCAATTGCTTTGTTATTAATGATATAAAGAAAATTACTGTTTCATTATTTAATGGGAAACTTAATCCAAGTTGTTTATTGTATTCATTCAGGAATTTTGATTTTGCACCATTTGTATTATTTTGAATATTTTGTATACTTAATGTAATATAGTTTTCGTATTGTGTTATATAATACTTTAATAAATTAATAATTCTTATATTATTAACATGTTTAATAATATTATTATATTCCAAGTATTCAGATTGCAATTTACTGTTAATATCTAATAATTTACTATATAGCTTCTTATTTTTTGTTATAAATTCTCGTGTATCAATATAAGTTGTTGGTATATCTTCTTCTTTTCCAATTGATAGTAACCTACTAAACCAAAAAGGTTTAATTGTTTGACAGGAAAGGCTAATAATATTTTCTATTGTTTTTCTAATTGCATCAAGTGCTTCTTTTTTATTATTAGTAATCAAATTATGTGAAGTTTCAATAGTTCCTGATATATATTGTTCAAGAAAAGAAGCTAAGTGCTTAGTATATGATATAATCAAATTAAATATATCTTGTGTATTTTTCATTTGTGAATTAGTGTTCAATTTTAATTTATAGTTACTTGCTAATTTTTCTTCAACTTGTAATAAAAATCTTTGTACTATTTCATATTGTTTTTCATTTAATGTATTACAAAAATATTTACAATTATTATCTTGGTTAGATTCATATTTCACTTCTTGTTTATTATCACCTTGACATTTTGCAATTGATTGAAGCAATTTATCATAATTGGTTGTATTTTTAATGGTATGTGTATTAGATTCTTTTATTTCATTTTTATCATTATTGTTATTTTCATTGTATGCTATATCTGTACTTGTTTTATCACTACGACATTTATTATATTTACTACTGATTATATATTTATTATTATAAGATGAGTCATTATGAATTATTGAATTACTAAGCGTATTTTCTTTTACTGGATCATTGATATAATTAATACAAGGATTATTATCAACAGTATGTAAATTATTTAGACTATAATTGTTACTATTATCTGATGGCCGATTGGTAGAACAAATAGTAGCATCAGTTTCCGTTGTATTAGATTCATATTCTTCGGAATTTCGATATCGTTCTCTTTTTTTACTTGTTTCGTTAGTATTATTTAAGCTAGAAGACACTGAGTAATCTGAACCTTTACGTAGCATAACGTATTCATCTTCTTCTATATGATTTGTACTGTAACAATAAGGAATTGAGAGATAAAATACTGAGAATATTGGTAAAGATTTTAGTATTATGTTCATAGTTTGTTAACTATAAATACAACCTTTCATCAGCAATAGTACAATAATATTATTACAAGAATCAATACTATAACAATCATTTAGATATAATATATATAAAAAAACAAACAAAAACTATTTCAAATTGACACAAAGTAAGTAATAATAAAATAAAACATTACAGATAAACAATAATGATCTCGAAATACTTCATGCTAAAATAAATGCATTTTATAGTGGTACAATATAGTTTATTTATTTATAAGTAAAAAAACAACAATTAAAGGAAACAATTAACAAATTTACTATATAAATAATTTTCTATTATTCAATAACTGTTTCAATTAATTATTGTAATACTCATACAAATTCATTATTAAATCAACACTATATTATGCACAATGCTATTTCTTTAATTTATTATATCTTCTTGCAACTATATTATCTATTCTTTGTAATAATGGTTCTAATTGTATATCTTTTTCATCAATATCTTGGTTGAAGAATGGGTCCATTATTATTAAATCTGCATGTTCCAAATATTTCTTCCAGAATATTTTAGCTGCTTCTTTTGGTAAACTAGTTACTATTTTAGCTATAGCTAATGATACTTGGAAATGCATGTAATTAAGATTGCCCTTCCAAACAGTACTACCTCCCCATTGAGTAAATCCATTCTCGTAGAATATTTTAGCTTCCTTTTCAGTTATCATACCAGGTCTTACTATATTCCTATTTAGATAGTAATCCTTGTTTCGTTTTTCATCCTGCATATCTTTAACACTAGGAATAATAGTATTGTTAAAAATATCAATATATGGATTTTGTTTTGAATTAATACATACTGCCGAAGCATAAGCATGTAGCGAATTAGTTTTACCATTGGTTATTTTTTTGTGGGGCGCATAACAACTAACATTATAAATAGGAAAATTATTTTTATTTAGTTGTTGCAAAATGTTTTTAATGCTGTCTGCATATGTATCGAGTGTTACGAGAATATTTTTTTGCTTTGTTTTATCTTTTAGTAATTCTTTGTTTTTCTCTCGCCAAACATCTCTTGGTACAACATTGTAATTATTATCCAGTTCTATTACAACAAGTCTAGATGTATCGATAACTGATTTATTGGTAGTACATGCACAAACAAGTAATGATATACCAACTAAAGAAAATAGAAATCTACTTTTTATCATGTGATATATTTAATATATAATTATCATTGTTGAAATTTTAACACTATTAAAATAGATTTTCAATAGACAATAACAATTGCAATAGAACTGCATAACAAAAATCTTTACATAGTGTTCACTTTTTGCAATATGAGATGCTTGTAAAAAATGTGCCCAACCATGTATTATTTTACTTACTTTATTAACTAATTGTTTGTCTTTAATTCTCTATAATTGCACAAATATTATCATCATTTTATCTAATAATTCTGTGTATTCATTAATACATATATTAGATTTTAGAAAAAACAGATGCTTCATCAATAGGATACATTATTCTTGTCATTGATTCATATGTTACTTCATTTCTTATTATTCATACACTTGTTATTTTAGGATATTGATGAATTTTTTGTTCAGAACTTTACAACTCTTTCCTTGCTTACTATGTTGTTTATGATTTTTTATTATTACTAAAGTAATTCCAACCTATGAGAGGATAAATAAATTATTACTATCTAAATCTCAATTATCTGTTACTAAAACTGCTGTGTAATATCAAAAACTATCTACGATACCTACATTAACTATGAGTCCAGTCTAAACCTGTGTATAGTCATATTGCATAGCAACTTGCACATGTTTAATTTTAAATAACAACAAAAATACTGTTTGAATATAAAATTAGCAGTTGGAGAAATAATTTATTTACTCCCTTCTGTCATATTACTTTTACTATGTTTTATCTTTTCTTATACTCATTAGGCCACACTTATCAAGCATATAATAGTAAAAAAAATAAGCCTATAAAATTTTAACATAATATATTACAAATGAACATAGTATAATAATAAAAATAGTGTAGTATATATACTACTTTTAATTATACTACATCTTACACTTTAGTACTATTGTAGTAGTAACACTACATATTGAGTTGTATATACAATTGTAAATAAACTATAATATAACAATATGATACAAGTATATAGTGGAATGTTAAGCAATTACGTAAAAGGTATAAATGCAGAAGCAAGAGTCGTAAATATATTAATTGATTACGGATATGACATTCTAGGAAGAAGAGTGAAGACAAAATATGGTGAGATAGATATCCTAGCATATAAAAACAATACTGTAGTAGCAGTGGAAGTGAAACAAAGAAAAACTTTAAATATCGCGAGAGAATGTTTAACTAATAGACAAATGCACAGAATATCAAAGGCCTTACAATTAATTATCTATGAGCGCAATTTATTATTTGAAAATTATAGAATAGATGTGGTACTTTTAGATAGAATAGGTAATTACGAATACATAATTAATGCTTTTTCGTTTGAAACAGATACTGACATTTAAGAACAAATTTCAAAATTTTAATTATTTAGTAATTTTATTATTATTATCTACGTTCCTTACAGGCTGTACATCATTAGCAATTTTAGGAATTGGAACAGGGGCTGGAGTTTTAACTGGCGGTTATATAATGGGACGAGATAAAACAGTAGCTCAAAGTACTGATGATACTATAATAAGTACTCAAATAAAACATAAATTATTTAAACAATACCCTAATGTATTCACTGATATAACAGTAGCAACTGACAATGGATGCGTATTATTAGCTGGTAATGTACAAGATGATAGATACATAAGAGAAGCTGAGAAAATAGCTTGGACAATTGATGGTGTAAAAAAAGTTCATAATAATTTGACTTGTAATAAAATCACATCAAATACTCAAGCATTACAAGATAGCTACGTTACTTCAGCTTGTAGAACCAAATTAATCACTACTAAGAATATAAAATCGCGCAACATAAAAATAAATACAAATGAAGGGATAGTATATTTAAGTGGAACGGCACATTCTGAAGATGAACTTGAAGATATTATATCTGTAGTAAAAAGTGTAAAAGGTGTTAAAAAGGTAGTTTCTTATATTATAATAAAAGAGACAATTATTAAAAGAACAAATTAATTATATTAGATTAATGAATCAAAAAAATATAAATCATATTGCATTCATAATGGATGGTAATTCTACATGGGCTAAGAGGCTTAATAAACCTGTATTAGATGGGTACTTGGCTGGTATGAAGAGAATAGCGAATATTATTTGTTATGTAAATAGTATTAATATTCCATATGCCACTTGTTATGCATTTTCGTCTGAAAATTGGCTTAGGCCAAAATCATGGATAGATAGTTTTATGGATTTGGCCATAAAATTTCTAGAAAATGATCCATTAATACAAACAGTATTAGATGCTAAAATAAAATTACGAGTAATAGGCGATAAATACAGATTACCTAAAAAATTACAGGACATTATTGAATATTATGAAGGTATAACTGCAAATAATGATGGGACATTAATGCTATTAGCAATGAGTTATGGAGGTAGAGACGAAATAGTAAGATCAGTTAAGAAAGTAATTGATAGTAAATTAGAAATAAACGAAGAGAACATATCTAATAATTTGGATACTAGCGGAGTACCTGATCCTGATCTAATCATTAGAACTAGTTCTAAGAAAAGATTAAGTAATTTTTTATTATGGCAAGCTTCCTACAGTGAATTTTATTCTTCTGATTTATTATGGCCTGAGTTTAGTGAAGAAGAATTAAACAAAGCATTGGATGACTTTAATAGCAGGATAAGAACGTATGGAAGATGACTTATATTAAATATATGCTAATAATATAGTAAAATCTATTATAATATTAAAAATATTGTAAAAAATTTATTAAAATAATAGAAACAATACATATTGTATTATTACAATAGACATTACTTGATATTTTGTGGATAGACATTGTATAATAGTAATAAATTGGTTTTAATATTTTTTCCACAAGGGGTTTAAAAAATGTTAAAAATATGTAAAGTATTATTATTAATAATTGTGTGTACACCTTACTGTAATAGTATGTATAATTATAACTCAAATTTTGATAATGAAGAATATCTGTTTAATGGTGCAATTTCATTTAGAATGGATGATAATTTATTTGATGACGGTTATAATGGTAATCCTTTTAATTTAAAGATGTCAATTGAAGATTTAGATTCAAGTGATGATAATAATAAATTATTTAATAAACAAAATAAAAAAGATTATATTAATACTAATATTTCTTGTGACTTGAAAATGTCAATTGAGAATTCTGATTTAAATACATATAATAATATCTCATTACAAAACAATAATATTCATAATAATATATCTACAGAACTTAATAGTGATAATATAGATATAGAAACAATGATGGGTAATGAAAATCAAACACTTAATAAAGCTAACATAGATTCAATAAATAATATACAAGATGATTTTGTAAAAATTAAAGGTAATGAAGTAAATAATAATATTAATACATATGATAATTACATTAACAATAAACAATTAGTAAATAAAGAAAACAAGTTTATTAAAGTAAATAATGGAAATCTTATGAATAGTAATAATGGTATAAGAAACTTCAATACTGATATAAATAAGAACAAAGAACAGCTTGAAAAATTGAGAAATGATATCTTAGCATTGACAGATAAGAATTATGCTAAATGTCAAACAGGTACTGATATATATATAAAAAAATCGAAGTATTACTAATTCATTACTTTAATGATCAGCATCCAAATATGAAGACTGTAAATAAGGGTAATTTCAGAAAAAATCAAGGAGCTAGACAGTATATAAATGATCTTAGGGTATATTTCAAAGATGAAATTATGAAAGTATTAGAGAGCCACGTACATAACCCACGTGCAGTATATAATATTATAGATACAGAGACATTAGAAGAAGCTATTAATAACATATGCAGACTTGATTATTCAAATAAAAAAAATAAATCAAACATTATACATAACAATTTTAATCAAATTTTTATTAACTATTATAGATGTTTACATCCAGATGTTAAGCATATAAATATTAAGACTTTTAGAAAAGTAGATGATGTGCGAATATTTGTTAAGAATTTGCATGAAAAGTATCAAACCGAAATTACACAATTATTAAATAAATGGAAAAAATAAACAAATAAAAAATATTTAATACAAGTAGAATAGTAAAAAAAGAAAATAACAAATATACAATAGATTATATATTGTATAACAATATATATTGATATAAAATTAGTGGTATTTACAAATATATATCTCAGTATTCTATATTATTTATTAACAAATATTAAATATTGTAATAAAGCTCAAGAGAAACCCATTGCTTTTTGGTTAACGAATGGTACACACTAATACCATAAAAACCTTAATACTGTTTATTAAAGGAGGTTTAAATGTTAACAATCTATAAAATCTTGTTACCAATTGTTATATGTACCACTGGTGTGAAAAGTACGGATGCCAAAAATCATTACAATTCGTTAAACAATTATACTAATAACTTGTCCAAAATAAATAATAATTTTTGATCAGAAAAATAGTAATAAGCTTTTCACACCTAAGATCATTATTAATAATGATGTATTATTAGATAATAATGAAATGCAATCATATAATAATCATAAAATTAACAATAATGATTTACCAAATGCAAATATAAAATTATTGAAGAGTAAGAGAAAAATAAAATTTAAAATAAATGTTTACCATACAACAAAAGCAGATCCAATACATAACCAAACAACTAATAAAAATTGTAATACTATTAAGAATTCCAATAATCAGTTAATAATGCCAATATTAAATGAAAATAATAATAAAATTAAATTAAAACATGTAAGAAATACAGAAAACGAACTATTAAACGAGATAAAAAAACTAAAATTAAAGGATTATAAGTCAAGCACATATTTATATTATGATTACATGAAATTAATATATGCATTTATAAGAGGTCGACATCCATATTATACAAATTATTTGGATTATGACATGAAAAAGAACTATGCAGAGGATAGACAGAGTGAGCTATCAAATCTTATTAGTAAATATTCCGAGAAATACTATGATTATTACAAGGAAATAGGATACAAAAACAATATACTAAAAAATATTAGTTATCCAGTATTACAAAAAGAAGAATTTAAAACAAATTACTCGTGAATATGTTTTACATTCTACTAGAAATGAATCAAACAAGCAAAACTTATGTGAGATAGTAAAAATGTTTCATGATGCAATGTCTTAATAATATATTTGTTATTTTTTTAATAAAACAAAATTTCTGTTTCAAATAAACAATGATGATCAAGTTGCTATGATAAAAATATATAAAATTTTTCTATAAAACTATTGATTTTTTGTTAATAAATATTATAACATATGTATATATTGGTTTAATGTTATTTTTATGGAGTATAAGATATGTTAAGATCTTCTAAAATTTTAGCACTAGGTTTAGGACTAGTATTATTTAGTCATTGTGGTAATGCATGTGATAAAATAAGTAATTATACTTGTACTGGTGGTAATTGTTATACTCAACAATTTAATAAAAGCATTAATACATTTGTTCCAAATGAAACGTGTTTAAATTGTAATACATCTAATACCTTAAAGAAGAAATTGAATAAAAAAGAAGAGAAGAGAATTAAGAAAGAAATTTGTGTTAATTGTCAAAAATGTTCAAATAAATTTCTAGTAAAAAAGCAAAATAAACAATTTAATAAAGGCAATTTTAATAAAGAAAAAAAATAAAATGTTCAATAAGACTGGGTTATTCCCAGTCTTTTATTATAATAAAATCACGTTAAATAATCATCTCTATTTTGACCACATATAATACTAGTCATGTGTATCTTTATATAATATATTAAGTACTACTTAGGTTTGTGATAAGTGTACTGTATCAGTGTTATTGATATATTATTAATGTAATGCTTGTTTTATTATTAATTAATAATTACATTAATTTATCTTAGTTATATATATGTTTATGTAATATATTAAGTGCCGCTTCAGTGTGTAATACGTGTACTATATAAGTTATTGATAACTTATTAATATTTATATATTTAATACTTATGTTATTATTAATTAATAATTGCGTTAGTTCATCAATAATGCTATTGAGATTACTACCAACTATAGTAATTGTACCTATATCATTATCCATGGTATAAGTGTTTTCCTGTAATAAATTTGCTATATTATTTACTATACTTTTCTTTACTAAATAATTGAAATTATTAATATTAATTGTTTCATATTTAGATATAATATTATTTATATTTATTTTAGTACGCAATAGAACATAATCATTACTATGTGCTATCCCTGCAATGTTTTTATTATTTATGTAATTTGTTTTGATTGTAACTAATGATGAACAATCATCGTTCAGAAAACTAGATAATACTCTAACTTTTACATTATAATGTTTGGCAAGTAATACTGATTTGTACTGTAATACTTTGGCTCCATATTTCGCTAGTTCTATCATTTCATCATACGAGACATACTTTAATAATTTAGCATTTGTAACTACCCTAGGATCAGCAGTAAATACTCCAGATACGTCAGTATATATATAACACTCATCAGCATTTGTATAGTATGCTAATGCACAAGCAGTGGCATCTGACCCTCCACGTCCTAGCGTTACTATATCATTGTTTTTAGTTAATCCTTGAAAACCAGTAATCACTGGTATTATATTATCACTTATTGCATCAAATAATAGTTTAGTATTTACATTAGTAATAGTTGCATTAGAATAGTTAGTAGAAGCTTCTATTGGTATTTGCCAACTATTAAATGATTTTGCCATAATTCCTTCTGATTGTAAGGCTAATGATAATATTCCAGCTGCAATCGATTCTCCACAACTTACTACTGCATCACATTCTCTATAGTAACTATTTTCATAACTGTTTACTACAAATTGCTTAGTATAATTTAATAATTTATCAGTAATACCTTGCATAGCTGAAGTAACGACTATAATATTATTTCCACGTTTTTTTAAGTCAGTTATTATGTTAGCAACATTGCTAATACGCTGTAAAGTAGCTATCGATGATCCACCAAATTTTAATACATATAAACTCATTATGTATTTAGTATTAAATATGCATTATGAATAAATAAATTTTAACATAAAAGAAAGATTATATCATTTTAAATTACATTGGGAAACATTATAAAAATATGTTAAAGGTAAATAATAATGAAAAGATAGTATTTTTTAATTATATATTTAAATCAATAACTAATAACAACGTATTGATAAGCAAAAATCAGCCACTGTTTATAGTAATCAATACTAATTTGCTTTTTTGTACATATGATATTAGATAATAATATACAGCAAATCTATACATTTGAATATTTTTATTACAAATTATATATTACTATATAATCAATATTTTATTGTATTATTTACTTTTAGACTATATATAATTATCATTTGGTATAATTAACTAAACAGTCTTAATGTTATAATCTAACAACACATGATAATAGTTAAAAATCTAACAAAACATTTTGGTGCTAAGGAAATTATTAAGAATTTTTCTTATAACTTTCCAATTGGTGCCAAGATAGCTATAGTTGGAGCTAATGGAGTTGGTAAAACTACTTTAATCAATATTTTGATAGGATTGGAAGAATATGAAAGTGGTGAAGTAATTATTCCTAATGATTGTATTGTTGGGTATATTCCTCAAGTGCCATGTAGTAATCCCAAGATTACAATATTAGAAGAATGCTTATCAGGAAATAATAAACTATATAATTTAAATAATGAAATAAAAGATTTATTAAACAAATTAGATAATAATTATTCTGAAGATATATATAATAAATATTTATTAAAAGAAGAAAAATTTTCGCATTATGATGGATATGCATTTGAAGCAAAAGCTAAATCAATGCTATTAGGATTAGAGTTTGCCCAAGAACAATTTAATCAATCGCCAATGGAATTATCGGGCGGTTGGCGTATGAGGCTAGAATTAGCAAAGATGCTGATGAATGATCCTAATTTTATACTGCTTGACGAGCCAACTAATCACTTGGATTTACCAAGTTTAATTTGGCTTGAGGGATATTTAAGAACATTTAATGGAACTTTATTATTTATATCTCACGATAAAGAATTCATTAATGGTTTAGCAGATAAGGTAATGCACATACAAAATGGCTTTATAAATGTATATAATGGTAATTTTAATGATTTTTTGGAACAAAAAGAAGCTCATGAAACATTAATGCAGAAGCAAAAAGCATCAATAAGTAAGAAAACCAATCAATTACAGGCATTCGTTGATAGATTTAGATATAAAGCATCAAAGGCTAAGCAGGCTCAAAGTCAATTAAAAATAATAGAAAAATTAAAACAAATAGAGAATAAAATAAACTTGACAGATAATGTAAAGTTGCCATTATTTAAAATGGAAATAGAGTATCCAAGCAGTAAAGTGGTACTTGAAATAAAAGATGGTAGTATTGGATATACAATAAATAATCCTATAAATAATACCATTAATTTTAAGTTAATGAGAGGATGGAAGGTAGCAGTGATAGGAACTAATGGAATAGGCAAATCAACATTGTTAAAAACAATAGTAAAACAGATACCATTACTATCAGGGCAAATATCATTTGGGAATAATTTAAAAATAGGATACTATGCTCAAAACCAATTGGATGTATTAAATCCAAAGTTAAACGCAATAGATAATTTATTATCATTAGTACCTAGCATCACAATACAGCAAGCGAGAACAGTATTGGGGAATTTATTAATTACTAATGATGATATAAATAAACCAATTGCAGTAATGTCAGGTGGTGAAAAGAGTAAGATAGCTATAGCTGCATTATTAGCAAGTAAAAATAACTTTATACTATTAGATGAACCTACAAATCACTTGGATATGTCTAGCGTCGATGTACTAGCAAACGCTTTGTCTGAATACCCAGGTACATTGCTTGTAGTAAGTCATAATAGGTCATTTATTAATGTATTTGCGGACCATATACTGCAAATGGATAGAAAAAAACCAGCTGAATTAGTTGGAGTAATATGTAATTAATTTATATAAAGGTATACATATTTTATATAATAATTAATATGATGTATACATTTATAAGATTGTTACAATTATTTTACATGTTTATGACAATATCTTACCATGCATTCATTTTTTTTAAACACTATACTATACATTATTTGCACAATGCTTACAGATTACAGTATAAGGTTAGTAAATTAATTTATTATATCTGATTATTTGAAATATTAATACAAACTCAATAAAAATAATTTTACAGTTATACTCCTCATTACTACTTCTAGTATATCATCTAACTATTTTGTATTAAAATTAAATCGCAACATTCTCAAGACATTCATATCTTACTTCTAGTTCTGCATTCTTATTATATCATTCCTTTGCAAAGTGCCATGGTCACAAAAAAGCCTATATGTCATTGATTATGTTTGTAAAATAAACACATTGTTTCTTCTTTTATAGCAATTATTTGCCTTGTAATTATATTTTAATTTTATATATATCATGTATATTGTATTATTATTATCATTTGATTTGGTACACTGTATAATAATATAAATCAAACAAGTCAATTGTTATAAATCATTATATATTATTAGAATATATAATGTAAATCTTGCATCCGATAATTCTTCATTTTACAATATTAATAAGGAGTTAAGATTTATATGCCAAAAATTTACCTATGTTGCAAGTTATAAGAAATGCAGTATTAAATGCCATTTATAGTTTTAAACCAGAGATTGCAATATCCCCAAATGAAATATTAATAGAGCGACCGAAAGATGTAACATTAGGTGATATTTGTACCAATGCGGCTATGGTATTTGCCAAAAAAGTTGGTACTACATCTAAAGAATTGGCAGATGCTATTTGTAAAGAATTAATACAAGATCCAAATGTACTCGATACAAGCATAGCTGGATATGGATTTGTAAACATTAAAGTTTGTAATGGATATTGGAGAAGTTTAATTAATAGGATAATATTAGAAGGTAATGATTTTAGTGTTACAAATAACATTGGTAATAATAATAAAGTAAATATAGAATTTGTATCAGCTAATCCTACTGGCCCGTTACATACTGGACATGCTAGGAATGCAGTATTTGGCAGTGTTGCTGCTAATTTATTGGAAAAGATAGGATATAAAGTCACTAGGGAATTTTACATAAACGATCAGGGTAATCAAATAAAATACTTAGCAAAATCTGTTTATTTGAGATACCTTGAACTACTAGGAGAGAATATTTCTGAAGACCAATTTGGGAATAATATGTATTGTGGAACATACATAAAGGATGTAGCACAGAAAGTATTAGAGAAGTATGGGAATATATTTCAAAATAAAGAGGAATCGGAATGGTTAAATGTACTATGTAAATTTTCACTAGGCTGTTTATTAGATAACATAAAAAGTGATCTTAAAGATTTAGGGGTAGTAATGGATGTATATACATCAGAAGCTGCACTGTGCCAAAAAGGGTTAGTAAATGAAGCACTAGAAATATTAAAACAACATGATGATATATATGAAGGAATATTACCTAAACCAAAAGGAACAGCTAATGAGGATTGGGAAGAAAGACCTCAGACACTATTTAGATCTACAAAGTATGGAGATGATATAGATAGGGCTATAAAGAAATCAGATGGTACTTGGACTTATTTTGCTGGTGATTTAGCCTATCACTTAGATAAAATAAGAAGAGGATTTAATAAAATGATTTTAGTACTTGGAGCTGACCATAATGGTTATGTAAAGAGAATGAAAGCAGCTGTTTCGGCATTAAGTAATAATCAAGCAAATATTGAAATAAGATTATATCAATTAGTTAATTTCCTAGAAAATGGTAGTCCTGTAAGGATGTCTAAAAGAAAAGGACATTTTATTACTTTGAAAGAAGTAGTAGATAGAGTTGGAAAAGATGTTACTAGGTATATGATGATATCGCGACATCATGATGTTATGATAGATTTTGACTTTGTTAAAGCAGTTGAGTTTTCAATGGATAATCCACTATTTTATATTCAATATGCACATGCGAGAATTTGTTCAGTATTTAAGTATTATAAGGAAATATTTAATGTAAGTGATGTGTCATATAAAGATTTATTGCAAGTAGATAAGTCTTCAATGCTTGATGATGCTGAAATTAATTTACTAAAACAGTTATCATTTTGGCCAGAACAAGTAAAATCAACAGCATTAGCTGTAGAACCACATAGGATACCAATATATCTAAGAGAGATAGCTGCTCAATTCCATTCATTATGGAGTAAAGGTAAAGCTGAAGAGCAACTTAGGTTTATTAATAAAAATGATAAGGAAAAAACATTAGCTAAGCTATCTTTATTGAAGGCTATACAAGTTGTACTATCAGATGGTTTAAAAATACTTGGAATTACTCCTTTATTGGAAATGACTAAAGATTAATACTATAATAGTTGGAGCATAATATAGGTAGTATAAATGTCTAGTAATTACTTTAGAACTTTAAAAAAACAGCGTCCATTAGATAATAGACCAAAATATTTAAGGTATGGTGATGTTTTTATGTCTGCAAGGACCAATCAGAATAGGCAACAACAGAGGTATGCTCCTAATTTTTCTACTGCTACAATGCCACTAAATGAACAAATTAATAGTGGGCAAGATGCTGCTAATATAGATAGGATTAGAACTACTAATCGTATGAATAACCAGTACAATGATAATATAGATTATTTAAGTCCAAATAATAACAGGGTAAATAGTACCCCATTTAATCAGCCAATGTATGATGGTAGTAATTTGGATGATGATTATGATGAAAATGATTTGTACGATAATGAAGAGTATCCATTCCATACACAAAATAATAGTAGAGTAAATTATAAAAAAAGAAGATTACCACCACTACAACAAAGGTATGCGTCACGTAATTCTCAGTATGATTTACAATATGATAATCAGTATTGGGATGATTATGATCCATATCCATCAAGTAAAACTAATAAAAAACAAGAAGCGGGTTTATCATTTAAATTTATTTGGCAGAAATTTATTATTACTTTTACTTCAATACTATCCATTGTATGTATAGCTTGGATAGCATATCATTGGAATAGTAGTGCAAATGATAATAATAAAGTAAATAATGGTCCTGAGTTAATAGAACCAGATAAGCCATCGTTTAAAGTATTACCTGATGTTCCTGGTGGTATGAATATTCCATACCAAGATAAATCAATATATAGTAGAGTAGATCCTAATTTTAACAAGAAAACAAATGAAAAACTAAGGGCACAACAAGAAGTACCAGTTGATATTCCTAAAGCAAGCACTCAACAAGTACCTAATGTTAATTCTTATCCAATAGAAGAGTATTCTATAATAGACGAGAAGGATTACTATGTAAAATGTCCAATAAGTGGAAATGCGGCTGAGCAACTAAAAGCTTTCAAGAAGAGACTATCTGAATTCCCTGACACTGATATGCTAGAGAATTCCACATGTGCAATAAGAACAGTAGCTAATACTTCTGGAAAACGAGGTAAGTTTATATTAATAGGTCCATTCTGTGATGATAATACAGCAAAGCAGATAGGACATTTTTGTAAGATTAAAGGTGAAATAATATCAGTTAAGAAAGTTAACAAAAATTAACCAATATGTTACATTAGAGTATAGATCATATAAGAAAATAATATAGTATGGCAAAATTATATTTCTATTATTCTGCTATGAACGCTGGTAAGACAACAAAATTACTTCAGAATAATTTCAATTACATAGAACGAGGGATGAAAACAGTACTTTATACTTTCGCGGGCGATAATAGATATGGTACTGCCAAAATAACATCTAGAATAGGCTTATCAAGTGATGCTAATGTATTTGATAGTAATACTAAATTATTTAATGAAATAAGTGAATTAAGCAATAGTAATAATGAGAAAATTGCGTGTATACTAATAGATGAAGCACATTTTCTGAACAAAAAACAAGTAAAGGATTTATGTAGGATTGTGGATGAACTTAATATACCAGTATTAACATATGGATTACGTACTGATTTCTTAGGAGAACCATTTGAGGGTAGTTTGTATTTGCTATTATGGAGCGATGAACTGATTGAAGTAAAAACTATATGCCATTGCGGAAGCAAAGCGACAATGAATGCTAAGTTTGATAGTAATGGTGAAATGATTGCCGTGAATAATAAAGAGCAAAATAATACACATAATAATATAAGTAATAATAATTTAACAAACAATACAATTAAGACAAAAGTAAATCATAATAATCAGGATACTGATATTTGTAATGGTGTAAGTAATGAAGACTTACAAAATAATATAAATATAAAGAAAAATAATAATATTAGGAATAAAATACAATACAATAATATCAGTAGTAGTACACATAATGACAACTATAATATAAGTAATGACATATATAATAATACAAACAATAAAATAGATAATAATGAACAAAACAATAATATAAATAAGGATGCCAATAATTGTAAGCAAGTAAATAACATAAATACAGAAACATCAATAAATTCTAAGGAATCTATTAATATGAACCAAGTAGATATTGGGGGTAATGAAAAATACATAGCATTATGTAGAAAACATTATTTTATGGGGAAATTAAAGTAGAAAATATTATTTATTAATAATAATGGTATTAAACTATTAGTATTAGATGATAGAAAGTAGAGTTTAGTTTCTACATGTAATGTATATAAAACATAATATGGATAATATTTATCAGTAGTTTCTTTATTTGTTGAATAATTTGTTAGGTGATAATGAAGTAAAGATAATAAGAAACGCAATAGAAAAATATGTACTGTGAATATAAAATATAGAGCAGTAACTGAGTAAGATGGAAATACTTCCAAATTTGGAAATAAGATACACATGACTTTATTAGTAATATATAATATAACATTAATATGAATTCTGTATTTTATTTTTTATTAATTAAGCCAAGAAATAATTTGAGTATGAAAAACAAGGTATCGAAAGATTTTTTAACAATAAAGTTGTACTAAATTATATATTGTTAATTGTAATATACCATAGCAAATTGTTGGATTAATTCTTTTTAAATTAAAAAGTTCTTATTACTATTTTGTAATATCTATCATATTTTGAAAAATTATAAATTATAATAAAATCAACTTTTTAAAGTATAATGATTAGTTGGTAAATAATATACCAATACTAATCATTAATTTTTATATGTTTTATATAATATAAAAAGCTAGTAACTATAATATATCGTCTTCGTCATGATCTGCTTTACTAATTTGTTTAGAATTGTTATATAATTCTTGCTGTTTAATTTTGTGTACTGTTTGTAATTCCTTGAGATCATCTGATAATTTTTTATAAATTTCCTTGGAATTAGCAAATTCTAGTGTAATATTTTTCAATAATTGTAATTTATTATTATATTCATTTTGTTTTGCATCTAGAGTATTAACATTTTCTAATATTGCTTTAACAAAATTATCAACATCACTAGACATAGTTTTTCTTTCAATTTTGTTATGTGTGGTATTCAATTTACTAACTATATCATGTAAATCAGATTGCGTACTACTGATTAATTCCAATTTACTTCGCAAAGCATCATAAATATTATGTTGATATTCACTTGCTTGCTTTAATAAAGTTCTAATATCAGATACTGCATCTTGCGGAATTAGGTGCAGTTTATTAATAGTTTGTTGAAATTGATCTAATAACGAACCTATATTAACAGAATTCGTATTAATATTATCATCTACATTGATATTAATATTAAATAATCCCTTTGATTCCATACTCATAATATTTTGAGAAGAAATTATACCAACAACTCCTAAACACAGAGCTCCCTTTAATACATTCAAGGTCTTTAACAATTTTAAATTATTTTTAATTACCATAATTCTATCCTTTTTAAAAATTAGTACTATAATAGTACTTACTATAATTCTATCAAAAAAAAAAAAAAAC
>CACYBM010000004.1 GCA_902772645.1 uncultured Pseudomonadota bacterium
GTTCCATGGGAGAAATTTTAATTGTAGTACATTTGCTGATATTCTATTCCATAACTTTTGTGCATCTTTCATTCCTTCATCTGGGCTTTCTATTGCATTCGGGTCACTGAAAAATTACCTACGTTCTACTTCGTAGTGCTGCCCAATCTCTCAATTCTTTACTTATACTTGCTTTTATCTTGTCATTATTTTTTATCTTTGCTAATTGTACCAATATTACATGTAATTTATCACTAAATGCTGTTTTCCCAGTAAACTGGAGCATAATCTTCTATTGGTTTAAGATTTAATTCATCTGTATCATTCATCATTACTATTCATAATATAACATATTATTTCTTTCATTATATCATCTTAATTATTTATATTAAACATAAATGGTTAAAATACAATGATAAAGTTTAAAAAATCTCTACAAATTATCTCACATCTTCTTCATACATTTATACCCTATCCTATCATCTTTCTTATTTCAAAACATGCTCCAATGATTCTTCCTTTAAATTTTGTCTCATAATACTTGTTATCTGTTGCTCAATTACCACATTTTTTATAATATTATTACTATATTTGATAAAAAAATTAGTTTGTATAACTTCGGTATCTGTTTTAAATATTTCACGTGACTTGTTTTTTTTTTGTTTTTTTTTTTTTTTTGATAGAATTATATTAGGTACTATAGTAGTACCTATTTTTAAAACGAGGTAAATATGATTAATAATTTATTAAAAGTGGCATTATGCTTAGGCGTGATTTATGGAGCAACTGGATTACAGTCAGTTCATTGCATGGAAATTCAATACAACCAAAACATTATAGAAAATAATATGGACGATAAATATACCACTACGGATGATAATGGCGCCAAATATACCATTTCTGAAAATATATATAATACAACAGCAGAATATTTAAAGACGGATTTTGATGTATGTAATGGATGGTGTCAAGAGATTGATGAGGTTCTCAAAAACTATCCAAATGAGACGACTCAGGAATATATTGATGTAGTATATGGTAGAGCTGTCTCTATTGCAAAACATATGTTAGATTTAATAGCAAATTGGAAAATTAGCGCTAGTGATAAATTAAGAAATACTGCCGGTACAAAGAATGCTTTGGATGATCTTATTTCCAAGAACAATGAATTATTAAAAACTCACAATGAATTATTAAAAGATGTTGAAAAAGATGTTGAATCAGTACAAACTATTGCACATGAGTCAATTGTTATGAAGGATTATTACGAACATTTCCAAAAATTAATAAATAAAATTACACAATTGAAAAAAATACAAAACGAAATCTAATAAATATAAATCAAATAAACAAAAGGACGGAAAAAGCACAAGTATAGATGTAAATATTAAGATTTAAAATGATACGCAATACAATTATCTTGCAAGTAAATTAGTGATGTTTGAAAATTCATTTTTTCTATTTACTTGCTTGTTAAGCAAATTTGTATTTCATATTTCACTCATAGGAAAATATAATTAACAAATAATTTGGGTACTAGCAATTAATAATTGCTATTTTCTAATGACTATACTATAATTATTTATCTAGATTATTAATATTCATTATTACTTAATAACAAATTACAAGTTGTTTATTTTTCATTCTATAATTATTAGTTATTAATCATAATTATGTTACTTTAACATACATTATTTTACTG
Source organism: uncultured Pseudomonadota bacterium (assembly GCA_902772645.1). GTDB lineage: Bacteria > Pseudomonadota > Alphaproteobacteria > RUG11792 > RUG11792 > RUG11792. The sequence continues at coordinate 1,682 of CACYBM010000004.1, forward strand.
TACATAAGATAACAAAATACCAATACATCAAGCATGTAATACAATACTATAAAACTTATTTACAAACAATAACAAAACTAGAGTAGTATTTATTTACTACTCTATTGTCCTTGCTTTCTGTGTTATTTCATAACATTCTATTCTATCTCCTTCTTGGAAGTCGTTGTACCCTTCAGCTAATATACCGCACTCGTGATTCTGTTTGGATTCCTTTATTTCATCTTTCTCATGTTTCATTGATTTTATTTTACCTTCGAATATGCATTTACCATTTCTAATCACTTTTATTTTAGAATTATTACGTTTTATTATACCATCTGATACATAACATCCTGCGATTGTTCCCACTCTACTTATTACAAATAGTTTCTTGACATCAGCAGTACCTATATATTGTTCCTCAATAATTGGATCTAACATTGAACTCATTATACTTTTAATTTCTTCAATTAAATGATATATTACATTGTGATTTAGTATTTTTATATTGTTTAACTTGGCTAATTCCTTAGCAGCAGCAGTAGAATTAACATTAAATCCAACTACAATGGCACTTGATGGTATTGAAAAAGCTATATCACTTTCACTGATTATTCCTATATCTTTTCCTATTACTTTAACAATTATTTCAGGATGTTTTATTGCTTCTAACGATGTTGTAATTGCTTCTAGTGATCCATAAACATCAGCCTTAGCAAATACATTAAGTATTTTCACTGATTCTTGTGCCATCACTTGATTTATTGATTTTATGGATATTTTATTAGCATTTGCATTTTTTTTACTTTCTTTTCTCTTTTCAGCTATCTCTCTAGCTTTTTGTTCATTTTCAACTATTACTATAGTATCACCAGGTTCGGGAGTACTATCAAATCCTATTAATTCAATCGGAGTAGATGGGCCAATATTGTTTAACTTTTCTCCTGCATTATTATACATTGCTCTTACCTTGCCGTATGTAGACCCAGCCACAAATATATCACCATTTTTAATTGTTCCACCTTGTATTATTACTGATGATACTATTCCTCTACCCTTATCTACTCTAGCCTCTAATACTGTACCATTTGCATTCCTATTAGGATTTGCTTTTAAATCACATATATCAGCCTGCAGTAATATAGTTTCTAATAACTTCTCTAAATTTATATTATTCTTGGCAGATATTTCACAACACAATGTTTCACCGCCGAATTCTTCAAGAATAATGTCATAATTCATTAAATCGGTTTTAACTTTAGTAATATTAATATCAGGTTTATCAATCTTGTTTATAGCAACTACCAGTGGAACATTCTGAGACTGAGCCTGTTTTATTACTTCTATTGTTTGTTCTTTTATACCATCATCAGCAGCTACTACTAGTACGATAATGTCTGTTAATTTAGCACCTCTTGCTCTTATGCTTGTAAATGCTGCATGTCCTGGAGTGTCTATGAACGTTATCTTTTTACCACCCTTAACTTCTACTTGATAGGATGCGACATGTTGAGTAATACCACCAGCCTCCTTCTGTGCTACTGAAGCTTGCCTTAAAGTATCTAATAATGTTGTCTTACCATGATCTACGTGTCCCATAACAGCTACTATTGGAGCTCTTTGTATTAGTTCAGCATTATCATCTATATTTGCAAAATCTAATTCAAAGTCTACAATATTATCTGATACTCGTTTTGGTGTATGCCCAAATGATGTACATACTATTTCTGCTGTTTCTCCATCTATTAATTGATTAATAGTTGCCATAGTACCAACTGACATTAGATACTTAACTACTTCAGATGCCTTGACAGCCATTCTGCTTGCCAATTCTCCAACGGTTATATTATCTGGTATTAATACTTCTCTTCTTACTTTTACATGCTCTGGTTTGTTGTTTTTATCTGTATTCTTTGATTTCAATATAGCTCTTTTAATAGAGGCTAATGATCTTATTCTCTCTTCAGATTCATCATTCAGAGCCCTATCTAATGCTACCCTAGTTATCTTCTTTGAAACAGTACTATGTTTTTCTAAAGTATTTTTCTTCTTATTTTCAAAATCATTATTAAATTTTGCTTTAAATTTCGCTGCAGTTTTCGTATTATTATTTTTATTTACATTTTTGTTTACTGGAATATTACTTGGATCAATATTATCAGTATTATATGATCTTTGTTTAATCGTTGTATTTGACTCTTCTTTATTATTAAATGATTGTTTATTATTGTATCTATTTTTATCTCTTTCATTATTTTGTTCACTCCATCTCTTTGGTTTCTGTTCCTTGTTCAATCTATCTTGTCTATTATTAAATGAAGATATTGGTTTGTTATCATTAAATCTACTAGATCTATCACAGTTATTATTTGATTTATCAACTGTATTACTTGATCTATTGAATCTATTACTCCTATCCCTATTAGGTTTATCAGAGGTAGATTTTGTTTGTTTGTTAAATTTTTTAAATTCAGTAGCTCTAAATACTACAGGTTGCATTTTTTCAATATCTTCATCTATATTAGATTTATTTATATTACTATACTGATTAGTATATTTATTCTGTTGTTCGTTTGTACTTGTGTTTTCTTTTTTAATATTATTTTGTAATTGTATTTCTTCTTGATTATGTTTATTATCTTCACTGGCATTAATATATGAAGATTTATTACTATTTAAATAGTCATTACCATTATTATACTTAATATCCGATTTATTATGTAGATGCTTTGTACTTTCATCCTTATCACTTATTTGCTGATTTTCTTCGTTTATATTTTTAATTAAATTATTATTAATGTTAATATCATTGTTTACATCATTAATATAATGTTCACTATTCATTGTATTATGTTTTTCTTGTTGTTCTTTATTAAATGCATCTTGTAATACTTTTACTCTTACTTTAAATTCAGTATCAGTTAGTTTAGATGAAATATTACTACTTTGCTTCTTTTCAGGTTTATCTAGATCAATTGCTAAACCTCGTCTTCTTCTCTTTTTTATTGCAATATCAAAGTTATTATTGCCATTACTTGAATGTTTTAAAGAATGCTTAGAATCAGCATCTATCTTCAATGATAAAGTCTTACGTTTCTGATCAGATTTATTGGTCATTAAATATCTCCTTTACATATTATTTCAAAACCTTATATATTATTTGGTTTATTATTTATAATATTTAAATTAATCATTATCTTATCTTTCTAAATAAAATTTATTCAATTATACATACTCATAAATTAGTTATATTATTGTATTTAGTTTACTGAAACCACGCTTCTCTTACTTTTAATATGAGTGTACTAGCTTCTTTCTTTGTAAGCAATCCATCTGATATTTCTAATAACTCATCAATAGATAAATTTCCCAAGTCATCTAATTTCAGAATTCCAGCATTCACAAGGACCTCCAGTAACTCTGGACTTATTAATTCATAATTTAGTAGGTCATTACTTACTTTCTTTTCTTTACATAGTTCTAGTAAATCTTTTCTCTTACTTTCTAAATATGATAATGCTCTATTTTGTATCTCTTCAGCTATATCATTATCAAAGCCATCAATACTAGCCAATTCTTCTATACTAGAATTTGCTATTTCTGATATTGATACATATCCTTCATTCAGCAATACATGAGCTACTATTTCATCTACATCTAAATTATCTGTGAAATTCTTTACTATAGCTGATGTTTCTTTATTTCTATTTTCTATATCTGCTTCCTCATTTATTGCATTTATAGCCCATCCAGTAAGTTTTGATGCTAACCTTATGTTTTGCCCTCTTCTACCAATTGCAGCACTTAGTTGATCATTAGGCACAACAGCATCCACTTTCTGTTCAGCCTCATCTATTACTACTTTTGTAACCTTCGCTGGAGCTAAACTATTTACGACAAACATTGCTATATCATCTGACCACTTTACAATATCTATCTTTTCTCCCTTTAGTTCTCCACTTACAGATTGTACTCTTACTCCCTTAGGACCTACACATGCTCCTATACAGTCTATGTTAGGATCGTTCGTTGTTACTGCAACCTTAGATTTACTACCAGGATCTCTAGCAACAGATACTATTTTAATTATATCATCGTAAACTTCAGGTACTTCTTGAGCAAATAGTTTTTTAAGAAAATCAGGATGAGTTCTAGATAGTTGTAATAAAGGCATATCTGGATCTTTATTTAATCCACAGAGTAATGCTTTTATTCTATCTCCCATTTTGAACGTTTCATTTGGAATTATTTCAGATTTTCTGATAACTCCACTTGTCTTTCCAATATCTATTATTATTTCTGAATACTCTACTCTATTTACTACTCCACTAATAATTTCTCCAATTCTATTTGAGAATTCGTTAGCTTGATTATTTCTTTCAGCTATTTTTATTTTTTGCATTATTATTTTACGTGCAGTGGATGCCATTGATCTACTAAATTCAATTTGTGGTAATTTATTTTTTATTTCATCACCGACTTTAGCATGTACATCAAATTTCTTAGCTTCCCTTAGTAATATTTCATTATCTTCATCTTTTACTTCATCAACTACTGTTCTTACCCAGTTTATATTAATAGCTCCATTAAATCTATCTATATTTATTACTAAAGTCTTATTATTACCATATCTTAACTTAGCACTAGGTAATATTGCTTCTTCCATTGCTTGTAATATTTCTTCTTGACTTATTTCCTTGTCTTTAGCAACTATTTCTGCTACTTGTAATAATTCACTTTTTAATACTGGGCGTTTCTTTTCTTCAATATTTAATTTCATTATATAATTATCTCCTTAGTAATTTATTACTGTTTAGAATTCAATCGGATTGTCTAGATGTGCACTACTAATATCATTATACTCCAACTCCACAGAACATTCTCCATTTAAAAAGGGACATTGGGATACTAATTTTATTGTTGTATCATTAGCACATTCTAATATTCCTTTAAATACTTTTTGATTATATTTAGATGTATAGGTCTTTACTAATACTTTATTACCACAAAACCTAATGTAATCTTGTTTTTTTACCAATGGCCTATCCAGGCCAGTTGACGATACTTCTAAGTTATAGTGTCCTTTAATTGGATCTAAAACATCCAACAATACTGATATTTCCTTACTGGCTATTTCACAATCATCAATATTTACTGAAGTGCCATCATTTTTTTCTAGCATTATTTGCAGTGTTCTATTTTTTCCTTGTCCAAACAGAGCAACCCTAACTATTAAGTAACCCATGGACTTCATAGCAGGTATCAAATATTCTTCTATTCTTTGTGTTACTGAGGACATTAAATGCTATAGCATATATTCCATATTAATATTATTTACCAAAATATAATATTAAGCAATATATTAATATCACACTACGTAGCAGTACAACGTTTTATGAGTATCACGTGTATTTTATAGTCTAATACGCTAGTATAGTCCAATACGTCAGTATAGTTAATACGTCAGTATAGTTAATACGTCAGTATGTTTGTTATTAAGAGACTTGCTTCACATAGTGATGCCACTTAATGTATCCGATATAAGGAAATCTTAAGATACAGAGTTTTTTAAGATAGTACCAACAAATATTGGAGAATATAATTATTTCATATTTTAATTATCATACATTATACAATATACAAGCAGTAGAGATATATTATATACAGATATAATAAAATCATTTTACTGGACATTTTTACTAATAATTAACTATTATATAGTAGTCTCTAATATAGAATGTTTATACAGAAGTAATAGTATGAGAATTAATTGTAAATTATTCATAACATCAGTAATCGTATGTTGTGCAGTCACCAGTGTATTTGCTAAAAAGGCTGATACACTAAGCACAAAACATGATGATAATGTTAAAACATCATTGCAACAACAAAATATGTTTAATAAAGTAAAAACTAATATAACTAATAGTGTTCCAGTTAGTCAAAAATCTGACATAGAAGGGATTAACAATAGTATGATTGTTGATCAATTGTATAATAGATTGGTAGAAAAAACTGAAAACAATCATATCACTGAAATAGCTGGACAATCTATAGATGATATAAAGGGAGAAATTAAAAAACTTGAAGATAGTCAATTAAAACAAGAAAACTTGAAGAATTTTAGTTTAGGATTATTAAAATTCATTGCCACTGGTTGTAACAGTTATGGGCCTAATGATTACAAGGATAGACCTAATAATGAGTCTGATGCTTACAAGGATTGCATAACACCTGATATGGCTTTGGAACAGTATAATAGTATGGTTGATGAAAAATCACAATTGAAGAAAGAAGAAGTTCAAAAAGATAGAGAAAATGATGCACAGGAAATTGCTAATCGTGAAACATTCCAAGATCTAGAAAAAGAAATTAATGAAATTATACAGAGAAATAATTATGGAATTACTAATCAAGGGCAAAGTGAAGAAATACAATATTTACAGACAATATTTAGTGAAAATAATGCATTAAATGAAGCATTGATTAATATACTAAGTGAAAACGATAATAATGACTCGCCAGAGCTTACACTACCAAGTAGCAAAGAAATACAAGAACTAAGGGAAGCAGTAGAAAAATTAGAATTACCTGGAGTAGAAAAGAATTCAATAAAGGATAAATTAAAAAAATATAAGAATATTCTAAAAAACTTATTTAAATTAAAGAAAGAGACCAAAAAGAATAATAATGGAGCAAATAATAATATAACAGAATCTAAACCAAGATTCAATCCTATAACTCAAAAACAAGTCAAAATAAGAACAACAGATAACAATACACGTTCTAATACATCATTAACTAAGGAAGAAGCTGTGGACCTTATGCTGGAAAATCGTGCAGTACTAAGTAGTTAATGATAATTGATATAAATGGTCATTATTCATGGTGACCATTTTGCTCTAGTATTTGATTTGGTGTATACATATAAATACTCTTGATCTATAAATATAAATACTTGGGTACAGTGTGCAACTCACTAGATAAATATATATATGTAATATTATTACATAATATTTTATAGTATGTTATAAGTAACGTTGTTGTGATGATAATATATTATCAATATAAATGCTACAATATTGTAGCAGTATAAAATATGTATTAGTAATGTCACATGCTAACATACATATAAATTTAAAACTATAAAAAGATAACATATTAAGCAAATTAAATGTACTATATTTAATATAAGAGACAACATATTAAACAAATTAAATGTATTATATTTAATTAGGAAATAACATATAATATCAAAGCCATATGGATATTGCAATAATAATTAATAAAAAAAATATAATATAGTTTTTCTCTGTCAATAAAAATGCGTAATAATTCATTACTTGTTTGTTTCATTGTAGTAAAATTTATTCTATGATATTAAAAATTATTCCATGATAATAAAGCAATAGATCTTATTTCACTAAATTTCTTGTTAATAGTACATATGATGTGATAACACAACATGTTCATTATCTATGCTAGTAAAATATATGCTACTGCAGTAAGAACTAATTCTATGATAATAGAACTTATTATACGATAATAGAATATTATTTTTTATTCCACAATAGTGAAAATAATATAGTACTGAATACAGATGATATCAATGCAAATATTAATACTGAATTCCAGCCGTAATGTTCTACAATGTAACCATTCCCAACCCCTGCAATTGCTGTGCCTATATATCCAAATGTACCAGTGAAACCAGTAGCAGATCCAACAGATTCCTTTGATGAAAAATCGGCAGCAGCAGTATTAATTAATACTATCGGTGCAGTTAATAAAAATCCTATAAGTATTATAATGATAGCATTTAATATAGTAGAGGTAATTGGAATTATTTTAAATATGTACATTGTTATTGCCGTTACTGATGTATAGATTACAGCCACTGGAATTCTTCTACCATTAAATATTTTATCAGATAAATATCCAGCTACAAGTGATCCAATCATTCCTGATATATCGAATAATACCATTATTATTTTAAATTTATTACCTAATATTGATATTCCTCTTGATTCTTGTAATAAAGTTGGTCCCCAGTTTAGAAAAGTCATTCTATTAATGTATATAAAAAGATTAGCTAATGCTATGCACCATATGTATTTATTTAATAATACTAGCTTAGTTAGTTCTTTGAAGGATAACTTTACTTTTATTTTATTTTCTTTATTTGTTCCTTCTATTTCATCAACTGATGGAAATCCTAGTGATGATGGTGTGTCTCTCAGTCTATTGAGTATAAATATAGATAATAATATACAAAATATTCCAGGTATATAGAATATGTATCTCCAGCCATAATGGTTTAATATTACCGGAGATAGACTTAGTGCTAATGAATTTCCTACGTGTACTGATATATTCCATATTGCACTTCTTGATGCAAATTCTGTCTTACCAAACCAATTCGCTAGCATCTTCATACAAGGTGGATTTCCCATTGATTGAAAACACTGATTCAAAGAATAATAGATAATAATAAGAGTTAATATAGAACTAATACCAAGTAATAAATTCATAATACCTGATAATGCCAATCCTATTGCCATTACGTATCTAGCACTGTATTTATCTCCTACCATACCGAACATGAACTTCCCAAGACCATATACTAAACCACCAATAGACATTACAATGCCTATATCTATCTTATTAATATTTAATTCTTGACAAATCGATGGTATAGCTACAGAAAAATTCTGTCTAACCAAATAAAATGCAGAATACCCTATCATTATTGAATAAAATGTTCTAGTTCTCCAGTAACTAAATTTTTTATTATTCTTAGCATATTCTTGAGCATTCATTATTTTGGGATTATTTATAGAGCATATCCATACAGTGTATTATTACATAAAATGTTTCTATCAGGTTAATTATTTTTTATGTAATAGTGAATAATACATATTGCACAGAACATATTAATAATAATTAATATATATATTACCATTCGTGCATTTTTTTTACCAATCTAGTATCTCTAATCCAAATTCATTTTTTTGATTTCATACAATTCACAGGTAATGTAAGTAAAATAAAAACTAATATAATATTATTGAATTCTCTTAACTTTCTAGTTATAAACTGATGTATCGCACTTAGTTTACTAAAAAATACAATTATTATACTAATATATTTTTAGAATAAACCAATACATTATTATCTCAAGACAATTACAACTATATAGTATATATTTATTGATATGAGTTATAGTATACCACTACTTCTTAGTTGCATTTTACCAAGCACATTGAAACATTATAAAATAAAAATCCTAATTTCATAAATTTAATAAAATGCTTGAAAAAAAATAGGAGCATAGCACTCCAACCCATTTGTTAAGACTAATATACTTGTGTTATATTCATGTTTTTTAGTTCTCTATTTTTAAGCTAGTACGTTGTGATATAAGCTCAATATCTAGCCACATTAATAACTCTTTTTAGCAGTTGTTTGTGCATACCATAGCAGAACACAATCTTAGCATTATGTTTTTCTTTAGCCAACACTTCTTCTTTACTATTTTTTTTATCCATTTCCTAATCATTTTTTTTACTATTTTTCTATTTTATATTTCAATTTCTACGACTATCATTATTGTGTTTTTCTAGTACTTCAATACATGAAAATAATTACATAAGCATCAATTTATTATCCTTCACTTCTTTTTGTTCTTTCATCTATTACTTTGTTATTCTTTTTTATTGGTTGTCTATCTCTGAAGTCTTTTTTTGCCAAAACTACTATGTCGTTTGATATGCTATTGGTCAAGTGCTTGTTTAATATATACAATATAGTATTAGAAGCTTGTTCGGGTTGTTGTATATCGTATACGTGTATTAATACATATTTGTCATTGGAAATTTTATAGTATTTACTGTCGTTCTTGTGCAGTATTGATAATGCTTCATAAAGTATTTCACGACTTCTTATTTTATCAAGTATTTCATTTACGTCTTTATTATCAGATTGTGTTATCAAATCTTTTTTAGATACTACAAATTTTTTAGTATTATCTATACCTTTTATGTATTCTAATGTATGTTTATTATCGTTTATTATTTTATTTATAACTTCCACCGTTTCTTTATCCTTCTTTTCAAATATATAATCAGCTTTTACTTTTTCTTTTATTTTGTCAAATTCTGGTATTTTCTCTTTGCTTATTTTTCTAACCCATACTACATATGATACAGTATCTATTTCTTTCGATTCTATTATAGGACTAGCTTGTTTTTCATTTGTTAAAAATATAGTTTCCTGTATTTCTTTTCTAGTTTCTTCATCTGGAACGTATTGTTTTATAAAATCATCATCGTTTTTTACTATATCATCTATGTTTATTACTTCAGCTTTAGTTTCCTTAGCTACCTTATCCACATCTTTACCAGCAGCGAAACTATCATCTATTTTGTTTTTTGTTTCTTTTATACTTGAATAGAACTCAGGAGTATTTACTTTCTCATTCTGGATTATTGTTTTTATTTCTTTCTTGATTTCAGATATATCTTTTTCTACTGGGGAGTTAATCTTTTTCAATACATACACATAATATTTTCCTCCTATTGCATATACATTTGAGACTCCTCCTTCTTTTATACTAAATATATCTTTAGATACATCACTTGGAAATTCTTCTTTTTTCATTTCTTTTAATAATTGACAATTTGTGTTTAATTTTTCTTTTAATTTATCAGATCCATCGTTATACAATTTAGTATGGGCATTATTCGCTTCCTCCTTAGTTGAAAACTCAAACCTCTCAAAATCTCTTGTTTCTACTCCTTTAAAAGAATCTTTATTGTTTTTATAATAATCATCTATTTCTTGATCTGTTATTTTTATTTCATCTATAAATTTAGTATAGTCAACTTTCAATAAAGCAATATTTCTAGTTTCAGGTTGTTTATACTTCATTTTGTTTACTTCATAATAGTCCTTTAATATATCATCACTTATATCATTTGGATCTTTAACATTATTTACATTAAAAATAGTAACATATATTGTTTTATTAGATTCATATACAGATCCTAACTTATTTTTTATAAAATCAGGTACCTTATATCCAGATATTATAGGATGAAATAACTGATTCCTAGCTATACTGTTTTTTATTTGTAATAATAACCCAGTTTCAGAGATACCAGATTGTCTCAATAACGATAAGTACAATTTTTCATTAAATACGCCATTAGTCTGGAATTCTGGTAATGAATATATAATATTAGCTAAGCTTTTTCTGGGAACTATTATACCAAATTGTCTTATTGTTTCATTTTCAACAGCCTGATCTATAATATTGTTTAGTATTGTTTCTTTACCATTCATTTTATTAAATTCTTCTTCAGTAAGTGGTCTCATTCCCATAGTTTTCATATTCTGCTTCATCTGATAGTAATCTCTATCCAACTGTTCGGCGGATATTTTATATTTACCAACTGATATGGCAGTCTTAGTCTCAGAAACATGACGAATTATATCACCAACTCCCCATAGACCAAAACTCAATATAATAGCAGTAAATAATATCTTAGCAAATATACTCTTGGAACTATTGGAGAAAAATCTTAAAATCATTATTTTTAGTTTATCAATATATGTATATAATTATATGGTAGCCTAGATTTACTTTAAACTCAATATATGTGAACCGTCAAATAAAGGATTTTGTTAAATGATATAAAGCTATGAAACAATAATAGGTTGAAAATATCTATAAATTGCTAACTTTTTAAAAAAAATATATATACATTTACTTTTATAATTATTATTGCTAATAATACAAAAAAATTTTAAATAACTATAAAATAACAATGCATGAATTTCAGTCTTATACTAATATATAACAAATTGTTTCTCAGCATATAACTGTTTGTTTATATATCATATGTTTTAAGCTGTATTATTCCAGAGATTAATACTTCCAATATCTATTTTTTCTATTTTGTTATGTTCTGTTTTTATTGGTTTTAGTGTAATGATTAATTTTGTAGGATTTTCGTTTAATATATCATTTATTTTTTTACAATCATCAATTTTACTAATTTTACGAAGTTGTACATCAGATGTATTTACTATATCTATGTTTTCTAATACATCTATGACATCGTTATTATCTTTTGTATTATCTATTACTATGTTTTGTAATACTGAATTAGTAAATGCATTATTGTATTCAGATCCTACACATGTAATAGTTGCTATATTATTATTTTGGATAAATGACAATTCTATTTTTTTGATATATAATATATAATTACTTATTTTTACCAACTTATTTATTTTTAAATCGTTCGAGAATGGTATTTTAAAAGTAATTACAACGTTCTGCATTGAGTTTATAATAAATTGTTTTACTTCACAAAGTATAATATTAAATAATTTATTGCCAATAGTAGTTTTACTGTTTTCTACATAATCAGCGGTATAACATTCTGAAATATTGGTGTTTGTATTGATATTACTGTTTACTCTATAACTAGAATTAGTATTCTTTGGAATGTTGATACTTTGATTAGTTATATGGGCAGGCATAGAACTTTGTGAAATCTTTTTATTCGACGTAACGAATGAAGAAGCATATATATCTTCTATATATTCCTGTACGTTGTGTAAATTAATATTCAATACCTGTTTATTATTGTTTTTTACTATATTATTTATTATTTTACAATGTAAGTTTTCAGTAACGAATTGTGAATATTCCCATCCTACTGATAGTTTACATTTAAAGAAAACTTCTTCTAAGTCTATTTGTTTATTATTATTTAGTTTTATTATATTACTATTATATTTTTCTAATTTAGAATGAGTAATGAAATACTTTGTTTTTAATATTCCTATATTATTACATACTTCTTGTCCTATTTTATTTGCACTATTATTTATAACGGAACTAGTTATTAGTCTATCAAATAATTTAGGCCAAGATTTAATTAGTTTATTTGGAGTTAGTGTACTTATTAGTCCATTTTTTAATTTATTATTTATTTTATTAGTCAAGTCACAGTATCCACTACATAACTTGTTCCATGAAGCAGATATCAATAAATCTAATTCACTAATTGGTAATGATTTATCTATTGTTATTTTTATGCTATCTTTTAAAATGTTTTGTTCTATATTATCGATTATTTTACTGTTATCATAACTATTTCTTCTTTGGAATAATGATGGATTATTTAACTTAAACTTTTCAATTAAACCATTTTCTTCATAATTATTATTTTGTATATTATTTTGAGTTATGAATTGTAGTTTATATAAATCATTTTCTATTTGTATAGAGTTAATATCTCCATTAAAATATATTTCATTATTTATTAATAATGTACAGTTAATAAAATTATTATTATTTATCTTATCATATAATATTTTATGTATTAAGATACTTGATTTTAATAAATTATTATCATCTACTTCTAATTCGATATTAATCATATTACTTAAATTAAATTTTAAATTATTTAAAATACAAACAATATCTTGCATAATTTGAGTAACTCTCAATATATCCCCTTATATTGATTATTAACATGAATAATTTATTTAAACATAATTAAATTTAAGCCCATCTGTCTTAAATAAATAACTTAGTCTTTTATGGTATTGTAAAGTAATTAGTGGTAGAAAAAATTGTAGATTTATAGTAGAATAAAATGTAAAATTGTAGTAGAATAAATATAGATATATAAATTTAATGTGAGAATTGTATGGCAAAGGATCTAAACAACGATGGAGATAAGTTATTAGAAAATAATAATGAAAATAAAGTATTAGAAAATAGTAATGATGAAGGTAAAAATACAACAATAGAAAATAAAGGAACTGATACAAGTAAAACTGAAGAAAATACTATTGCAAAAGAGAATAATTTAGTTAATAATGAAATAGATACCAATCAAAAAAAAGAAGAAACTTGCAAGTGCTGTAATGACGGATGCAATTGCGGGGATTGTAATAAGTGCTGTGATAGTAACAAGTGTTGTAATAGTAATATTTGCGATGTACAAAACAAAAGCTGTTGTTCTAAGAAATGTTCAATTATATTAGCATTAGCTGCATGTATTGTATCAGTATTGGCTTTAAATAAAGTTAATAAAGTATGCACAGTAGTAAATAATAATAACAATATAGCAGAAAAGATTCAAATCGAAGTAAAAGATGCTATAACTAAGAATCCACAATTAATATTAGATGCCATTAGTAATGGATTAGTAAATAAACGTGATAAAATAATGGAACAATCTGCTGTCAATGTAGAAAATAATAAAAATGAAATTATTAAATCAGCAATAAGGATTGGAGATGCAACTGCTAAGTTTGTAACTATATGCTTCTTTGATCCAGCAGGCACACCATGTATGGAAGCTCAAAGGACCATAGTCGATATTGTGAAACAAAACAACAAGAAAATGTGCTTTTACTTATTACCTGTCTCAGTACTAGGAGATAAGTCTGAAAAATTAGCTAAAGTATATTATCAATTACAAGCATTTGATATGGACAAGTCTAAAAAATCAGGAAAACAATCTAATAAATTAGGAGATTTTATACAAGAAATAGTAAAAGATGGTGCCACAATTGATAAAGTATTAGACATAATAAAAGTTAATAAACATGAATTAAATAAATATGAAGATATAGCTAAATCAAATTTAAATAAGAATAAAGAATTACTGGAGAAACTTAAAATATCCTCACTGCCAGCTATATTTATAAGTAATCAAAATAATACTGACAAAAAATATGAAATAATAAATAAACATAGTTTATTATCTAAATTAGTTTAATTCATCAATTAAAAGTACAGCCTACAATATAGTGTGTAGACTGTATTTTTATAACATTATGCGTATTGTAAATATTGTATTTAGTTATTAAGCCTACTATATTACAAAATATTATTTGTTACTATGTCGTTGTATCGTTTATTATTATATCATGTTTTTTATTGTGCAGAGTGGTAATATGCCTCTTAAGGAAATAAATTTACAGCATTAAAAAAATGAAGCAAAATAATACCGTTATGTAGCAAATTACATTATTATATAAAACAACATTATTTTAATATACAACTTATATGTTACTTGTTGTATTTATAGTCATTAATAAATCAGCCACTGAGAATTATTAGTTTCATAAATACAAAAAGAAGATATATTCTTAATAAGAAGAACTACCGTATTGCTTATTTTGAATTAAATCTAAAAATAACTCAATACTTCTGTATAAATCGTATTTAAATCACTATTTTTTTGTAGTCCATAATACAAAAACCGGAGGTTTCTTATAACATGGTTCATTAAATGTAATATAATAAAACTAAAAGACATATTTATACAAACAGTATAAAATCACCAGCCAATATAAGTAAACATACAATATAGTAAATCCAAAATTTTTAGCAATGCATATATATGGAAAAATTACTGATACATATAAAAACTAAATTATAGTATTATTACTACATGTCATTTATTGTTCAAATCCTTAATATCAAAATTTTTTAATTCTTCATCTAATCTTAATATTATTGTATCTGTAATATCTAAATTATCATTATTATAAAATATAAATATAGTATCAGTACTTTCTTTATTTAAAATTACATTAATGTTCATTTCTTTTGCTGTATTTTTTATTATTTTATTTAATTTTTCGTATATATAATTAGTTAATTTTTTATCTATTTCTTTTATGTTTTGTACTTCTTTATTATAATGTATATATATTTTTTTCCAATTATTTTCTAGTTTAGTTATTTTATTTTGTTTTTGTTTCGATGATAATTTGCTATTGTTCTGTATTATATTATAATCTTTTCTTATTTGTAATTCATGTTCATTTATTATACGTAATATGTTATTTAGTTTTTCTGAATTTGTTTCGTGTAATTTAAAGCATTTAGCTTTTTCTTTCAATTTAATGCCATTTAATACTGCTATTTTATTACTATTATTTTCATTATGTTTGTTACTATATATATTAGTTGTCATGTAATAAGATATTATTATTGTAGAAATTAATAGTACAAGCCAAAGTGTTTTCCGTATATCTATCATCTTTGTACAATATTATTGCACTTAAGTTTTATTTTACCACCATATCAAAATATACAACTCACAAAAGTTAGGTAATTTATTGTTGTTTATCACAAATTTGTATTAAATAAGAAAATTGCTATTGTTTTACCATTATTGCACTTAATATTAAATCAACAATATGTATACTAGTTTTCAATTACTAATATACGTTTTATTGTTATAATATTGGTTATTCTTTCATATATACTTTATATAGCATATAAACAATATATATGCAAATATTATTTAACAAATGTAAAAATATTAATTCTTACAGTTCATGTATTGGTCAAATTTTAATTTTATGAAAGAACATATTTTCAATGATTTACTCATTAATTTCTATTGCTTTTGAATGAAGATTTACTTCCTTTTCTCCTATTGTTGATACAGATAATCCAATAATTAATTGATCAATAACAAAGTGATAGAATGTATTACAAAATTGGTTACCATTTTGCCATTTCTAATAGTACGATCAAGAATTAGTTTTATATTAGATACTGCGTCTTTTAATACCGTCATACTCAATTGTGTCGGAAATATTATTCATTTTAGTTTCTAATATTTTTAAGTTTTGTAATTCTTTAATTGCTTCACGTAAATATTCCATACGATCAAGCGCACTATATCAATAATTTATGGCTTTATACTGCTTCTTATCCATTGCTTAACATATATTAAAAGTTGTCATTACTAAAGCGTATCCTAATTGCTTAATTTTAATATTCTTAATAACACAAGTGTTGTCCTATAAAAACGTTTTCATTGTTAATGAATAATATTAACA
>CACYBM010000005.1 GCA_902772645.1 uncultured Pseudomonadota bacterium
GAGAGAACTCTTATGTAAAAACAATAAAAGCAAAGAGAGATCCATTAAAATATGTATTCAATGGTTATAATGTAATTAATGGTTAATGACAAAATAACTATACAGTTTTGAAAAATCACTAAGACTGTATAGTTTATAATGCTGAACAATAAATTGTCATATAGTAATTAAAATTGTGAATATAATATTAGTAATAATCTTTTTATAGTAATGTTCATCTACAAATTAGTGATTAATATTATAACAAACATTTATTTGAAATTACATTATCACTATTTATAAATTTTACATGCCAATTATTTCTGATTCTTACTTTTTTATATTTCAATTTATAAAGAGTGACTTCATTAAAAAAATTAGTTTCAGTTTTTATCTTATTAACAAAATTTCCTTTTTCTATTTTTATTTTATCTTAATATTTAAATATACATATAGTATAAATATTATTATACGTAATACATTATTAAATAAATCATATTTTTCTTGATATCTTTTTATGTCCACTTGTCCAACTTGTATTATATATTATTTCACATAATATAAATTTCTACTACATTTAGATATCCTAAAGTGCATGTGCATACACATCATCATAATAAAATTTTTATGGGCTTTTTATAGTGATGGACATATAACTCATGTATGTTACACTGAAATTAAAGAAATATTTACTTTTTGTGAAAATGATGAATTTAACTAAATTCAATAAAGTCGTAGAAATAATAAAGTTACATGCAATTGATAACTACATAAAAATTACAAATTTACCTACAATTAATAACAATGTTATAGGACAGACAAAGTCACTAACAATTAATGGCTGTTTTGAAATGACATTGTTAAATACAATAAATAATGGAGATAAAAATGACAAAATTAACTAAGTTGAATAATGGAATGACAGTAATATCAGATAGTATAGATAATATAGAAACTATATCTCTAGGAATATTCGTTAATGTAGGATCTGTTAATGAAACAGATAATCAAAAGGGATTATCACACTTCCTAGAACACATGGTTTTTAAAGGTACCACTACCAGGAGTGCACTTCAGATATCTAATGAAATTGAGTCTGTTGGTGGTATTATGAATGCTTTTACAGGGCAGGAAATGACTGGATATCATGTAAAAATTCTAAAAGAATATTTACCATTAGCCATTGACATAATTAGTGATATGTTACAAAATCCAACTTTTGATCAAGTAGAATTCGATAGAGAACGAAAAGTAGTAATACAAGAAATAAAAATGTGTATTGATTCTCCTGATGATTATATATCTGGTTTATTTCAATCTACTTGTTTTACCAATGAGAGACTAGGATCTCCAATACTTGGATTTGAAGACGGTATACTATCATACACTCCCGATGATATTCGGAATTACATGGATAGTAATTATTCAATTGATAAAATGGTATTGGTTGCAAGTGGAAATATAAATCATGATAATCTGGTAGAATTGGCAAGTAATTTTATAGTCAAACTAAAACAGTTTCAGACTAATCCGGTAGAAAAGCAAAAATATACTGGAGGGTATGTTTTTAAAGAAAAAGACTTAGAACAAAATCATGTAATGATGGGATATGAAGGGTATTCATACACTGATAAAAATAAATATAAGGTAAAATTATTATCTGCAATATTGGGTTCAGGATGTTCTTCTAGATTATTCAATGAAGTGAGAGAAAAGAGAGGATTAGTATATACAGTATATTCCACAACAGATTCATTTAGAGATACTGGAACCTTTGGAGTATATGCTGCTTGTGAACCAGAAAAAACTGAGGAAGTAATAAGTATAGTAAAAAGAGAGTTAACAAAAATCCAGAGTAATTTAAGTACAGAAGAATTAAATAAAGCAAAAATGCAACTAAAATCATCAATACTAATGGGACTAGAGAACAATTCCAATAGAATGGAAAGAATAGCTTCACAATATTTATTAGAATGCAAACTAACAGAAATAGGTGAAACTATAGACAACATAATGTGTTTAAATGTAGATGATATACAAGATGTAGCTAAAAATATTGTAAATAATACTCATTATACATTAACAGTTCTTGGTAAACACAGTAATACTAATTTTTATGAAATATAAATATATTTAAGCAAATATATTTAGATTTGCTATGATGCATATAGTTTATTAGACGAATGTATTTAAAATTGAATATGTAAATGTGATTAAGAGAGTATATTTATACTATTTATGAGATGTGGATATGATTAATACATTACATAAAATTATATAAATAATATGATGTATTTGAATATAGAAAATATGCAAGGAGTGTATCAGAATATCGTAAATGATATAAAAAGTACATATTAACAATTATTTGCAAAGATAGTAAATCTAATTTTTACTGGATATAAGTGTGATTTAAAAAAGTATGTTTAATATTTATGAGGTATAAATGTGATTAGAAGATTATGTTTAGTACTATTAATATCGTTATTAGTAAGTGGATGTTCCTATCAAACTCGTACAGGTGGTACAAATGTATCATCTAAACCATATTTTTGTAGGGGTAGATGGCACTATCCACAGAACTATTATGATTATGATGAAACAGGTTTAGCATCATGGTATGGTGCTGATTTTCATGGTAAGAAAAAGGCTACAGGAGAATTATTTGATAGATTTGGTATGACAGCTGCTCACAGGACTTTGCCATTACCGACTGTTGTAAAAGTAACTAGTTTAATGACTAATAAATCTGTTGTATTAGTGGTAGATGATAGAGGACCCTATATATACAAAGGGAGAATAATAGACTTATCATATGGGGCAGCAAGTGCATTGGGAATTGCAAGATTTGGCCCATCTAAGGTACGTGTTCAGTCACTACCAAGAGAAAGCTTGAGATTATCGAATTACATAAGGAAGAATTGTAAAAAAAGAAAAGATCCATATGGTAGAAGTTGGAGTGAACTGTATTTCCAGGAGATAGCTAGAACACAACCACGTACAACAAGGAAGTAATACAGTTCATCGCAATATCATAATGGATCGGTATTAGATAATATCCAGTTGTGTATTAGTTTATTATTATCTGAATATTCTATTTGTTTAGTAAAATCTCTGATTTCTGAGTTATAATTATTAAGCCATTGTATTTCATCATTAGATAACATTTCTTTTATTGTTAGTTTTGATGAAAATGGAATATAATTGATAGTATAGAATTTATTATAATTTTCATATTCGGATTGTGTTACCAATAACATATTTTCCATGCGTATACCAGTATTACTTGTATATATTCCTGGTTCTATTGTTATTATCATGTTTTCTAATATTTCATTATTTGAATTAGTAGAGATGCCTGGATATTCATGTACGTTACCGAAGGCTGATACTCCATGACCAGTACCAAATGCATAATTATATCCATGTTGCCATAATGGAGCTCTAGCTATTGCATCAATAGTACATGCTTTGGTATGTTTGGGAAATTTCATCATTGCGAATTCGATAATTGATTTTAATACTAAGGTATATTGTTTTTTTATTTCGTCCGGTGGATTATTACCAATGTATATTGTTCTAGTCATATCAGTTGTTGAGTATTTAAAATGAGCCCCACCATCAAATAAGAATAGTCCATCTCCATTAATATTTGTATTATCACTAAATGAATTAGGATTATAGTGTATTATCGATGTATTTTCTCCGAATGCACTAATTGGATCAAAACTAAAATCAACAAAGTTATTTTCACCAGCCTTCTTTAGTTCATTAAAAAACATATTTATAGCTTCTAATTCTGAATGTATATTATTAGTTTCAGCCATTGCTAATACCTTTATCATTGCCAATGATGTTAATAATGCTCCTTCTCTTTGATTATATATTTCCTGTTTTGTCTTAATACTACATATATGATTAATAGAATGGTCATTAATTACATTATAACCAAGTTGTTCTAAAGTATGTATGAAATACAAAGGAGTAGTAGAGAAATCACATTTTATATTTGAAATACCTAATAATTTTATATATTCTTCAAATTTATCTAAACTTTGAATTGTAAAATTATTAATACATATATTTTCATGAACCGTTCTGTGTTCTGGATAAGACATACTATCATCTAGTACTAAGTCACAAAATACTTGAGGAAGGCTATAGGGATGAGATAGTACTACAACTGCATTTGGTATTATTGAATGATTACTTGTTGGAATAGATAGTCTTAAGCCAGTAATCCATCCTACCATTGATGGATTTGTTATTAATAATACTTCATTATTTAATTTATCAATTACTGCATTAAGTCTATCTTTAATATAGTCTCCAGTATTATTACTATTTAATAATATTAATTCTGTTTTTGATATTTCTCTTTTTATAACAGGAAATTCATCCAGTATTTTTATATTAAAATGTAGTTGGTTTGCAAGTTCTAGTATTTTTAAATAACTATTATATTTCATTGAATACTTACATATACCTAACGTTGCGTCCTGTTGCATTATTTCTTTGATAATATCAGCTATATTAGTATCAGGATATGTTTTAACTTTCCATAAATTATTATTTACTTGTGCATTTGCTTGTTTTACATATCTACCATCAACTGATATTATTGCTTTATCTTTTGATACAAAACACCTGCCATTAGATCCTGAAAAACCAGAGAAATATTGTATATCAGATATACTGTCTGAATAATTACCGAATGCATTGTGCATTCCAACAAATATTGCATCTATACCTAATTTACAAAATTGGTCTCTTAAACTATTTAAATTATTATCATATTGCATATGTAACAAATTACTATAATAAAATGCTATAGAAAGTATATAACATCTTTTTATTCTTTTCTATATCTAAATACTAATTATTTGGTCTGGATATAACTTTTTTTATATCATTATGTCCTTTAAAATATTTATATTACTTTAACTATTAATTAACCAATACACGCTATAATCTATAATCAAATTTATTTTTTCGGTCTTTATGACAAAGATTTTAAGTAGATTATTCCTATATGGAATATTACTAAGTAGTATTAACTACGAATTTGCCTATTCAGCTATTGAAGGACAAGTTAATTATGTAATTAATTTTGAGAATAATCAAGCAAATGCTAGAAATGAAATAACAGTAGATGCAACATTTAATAATGATGTAGTAATCGGTAAATGTGATAATGATAAATACATAATTTCAAGTGCTTGGACAAATAAAGAAAATATTATTTATAAAAAAACTCAATATACAAAATATTGTGCATTAGATAATAGTCGCACAAATACTTGGGGCAGTGCTGTATATCACTATGGCAAGTTAGATTACGATGGTAAGACATATGATATATATCCCATTGATAATGTGCATTTTAAATTCTCCGGAATAAAATTAAATGTATACAATACCGTTACTAAGCAATGGGAGGCATTGAATTATGGTGCTTTCGGTGTTGATTTTTGGAATGGTACTGATGGTGATTGCTTAAAATTTGAACATAAACTATCTGGTGCAAAACTAATTTGTATTAAGGTAGGAGATGAGTATAAATATAAGTTATCAGATGATAATACACAAATATTGTACAGTAATCCAGTCCCAGTAACTAAGTATGATGAGAGTACTTCAAAATGGTATCTTACTGATGAGAATGGTGATTATAAAATAAAAGAAGGTTCAGACAATGAAAAAATAGAATTAAACAAAGTAAAATGGATCATTAATCCAAATTATACTTTAACATTACAAAATTCCGTTGGGGGGGGGGGAAACCTATTTCTTTAAATGTAACTAATTTTGGTCAATTAATAAATAATGGTAAGATAGAACTTCAGGATAACACTGCAATAAGCCTGCCATCAGTATCATTAAATTCTACAACTGATTCATCACAATGGAATCAAACAATATCAAATCTAAGTGATGTAGCACTAGATAATACTAATGGGACAATAACATTCCATGCAGGAAGTAGTATAAACAATATAGAACATGATCAAAACAAGTATCCAATAATACAAGGTGGTATTGTTAATATTAATATAAGTGATTTCCTTGATCTGTCAAATGGTATTATTACTACTAAGGAAGGTAATCCTCACCTAAATATCAATTCATCATTTTATAATGTTAATTTAAATATAAATATAGATACTATACCATATTTTAATTCTGCAGATTTCAATTTAACTGAGCCGATATTTAAGAATATGAAATTTTTCTCAGATATTAAAGATGATACTGGCAATACAACTGAAACGAGACATAGTATATTAGTAATTCCAAGTGCAATACAATTAATTACAAATGAATCAAATAAAAATAATTATAATATAGAAAAAGATATAATATCATTAGTTAAAATTAATAATACAGAGAACATTTTAAAATTATTTTATAATGAAAGCGATATATCATCATTTGGCGATAATTCACCACTTATTATTCAGCAAAATGAAATATCTATATATAATTTGCTAAATAAACCTGCTGATTATATTGAGGAGTATGATGATGCAAAAGAATATACATTAGATTTATTTTCATTTACTGTCATTAATAATACAATAGATTATGATAAACTAACAAATAGCATACCAAACAATATACAATTTGTTATAAATAATGATTATACTGGAAATAAAGATTTAAAGTTATTACCAAAATCTGGTAGTACCGCATTAGATATTGGGCAAGCATTCAATAAATATCCTGGTATTATATCATTTGATACAAGTATACAAACCTTGAATTTCAATAATAATAGTGAAGAAACATACGAGTATATAATAAAAGCAAATGATGGTATGAAAATAATAACAAAAGGAAATATTACTTTGATATTTGCAAATAATGAAACATTAAAGTTAGAACAATTATTTAATAATAGTACAAGTAAAAGTACTTTGAAATTAATAAAACAAGGTACCAGTAAATTAATTATAAAAACAAAAGACTTTAATGTAACTAAAGATAGTATTATAATGGTGCAACAACCCATTGGTATAAATTTAGTTAGTAATTTACAGTAAAATATAATAATTGTACATTAAAGTAACAATTACGAAATAGGGTAGTATTATTATTTGTAATAATATACAATTTATAATACTACATAGAAATTTTGCATATAACTAATTTTCAATTCTAACGTGCCATTCATATCATTATTTGTTGTTTTTATTACTATTTTTAAATATTTTGTCGTTATTTCTTAATACTATTATTATTTACATATACTTTATTTTTTTATCTTTAATATTATTACTGTTTGCAGGTAGCTTATTTTTTGTACTCTCAGATTTATTCCTGTGTAAATTTAGTTTATATTTGTTATTGTTAGTTTTATCAGCATTTGTATATATCTTATTATTATTTTCTATAGATAGTTTATTGTTCTTATTTTTATTATTGGGCAATAATTTACGTGTTTGATTTTTAGTAGTTTTATTTGACTTAATATTATTATTAATTGCTTTTTGTTTATTATTAATATCACTGTTCTGATGTTTATTCTCTTTACTGTTTTTTATATTTCTATTAGTTGTTTTTTGCTTTTTATTACCATTATTTTTCTTGTTTTTATCTTTATTAGATTTCTTTGATGACTCAGTAGTTTGTTTTTTATTATTACTAGAAAAGTCTATTGGAGTAGATGATTCTATTTGTAATGGTATATCATCTTTATATAAATCATCGAAGTATTCCTTACTCTTCCCAGATGATTGTATAATATCATCCATTGGGAATGATTCAATCTCATATACTACGTCTTCTTCATAAGTATTATTTTGTATTTTATCACTATCTTGCAACACATCATCAATACATTTATCTATATTAGCTATTAACTTATTGTGTTTTTTGCGATTTTGTAAATTTGTATTGTCATGTTTATTAGATGTGTTAGTTTTGGTTATATTACTAGTTTGTTTTTTCTTCGTATCATTAGCAATACTGTCATTATTACTTTTTAACTTTGTATTACTCATTTTACTAGTATCTTTTATTTTTATATTTTGATCTTCTTGATTCTTAACATGACCTATATTAATATTTTTTTTAGCTTTGGTATTATCATTTTTTAAACTGATATTATCAATCTTATGAATATTACTTAAATCTCGTTTTTGATTCTTTTTATTTGTGGATTTGTTATCAGTACTTGCTTTACTATTATTTATTTTTTTATTATCTAAGGTCTTTTCTTGTTTATTTAGAATATTATTATCCTTACGTTGAGTAATTATTGTGTAATCTTGAAAATAATTATCCAGCAATCTAGCGGCTTTAAAATCTCTTTCTCTTCCTGATCTTTCTCCAAATATTACTGCACATAATCTCCTTGCTTTTCCTGCTTTATTGTATTTGGTCGCTGTAACCCATAGATTAAAACCAGAAGCACAAATATAACCAGTTTTTGCACCATCTGCTGCATTGTACCATCTCAGTATTTTGCAGTGAGTATCATATTCTTTCTCTTTATAATTAAATTTTTTTAGTGAAAACAAATGCCAGTACTGAGGAAATTTCTTCATTAAAGATACTCCAAGTATTGCCACGTCATTAGCACATGTTACTTGTTTTTTATTTGGGACTCCGGATGGATTTTCATAGTGAGTATTTCTCATTCCTAAAAATTTAGCCTTTTTATTCATAACTTTGCAAAATTCAGAAACACTACCACACAATCCTTCTGCAACCACTACTGCTACATCATTTGCAGACTTTACCAATAATGCCTTAATACAATCTAATACACTTATTTTCTCTCCTACTTTTAAATTTAATTTAGATGGCATTTGTTTTGACGCAAATTTAGATACTGTAAACTTAGTATTTAATTTTACTTTTCCATTCTGTATTGCTTCTAATAATAAATATATAGTCATAATCTTAGTTAACGATGCAGGATGTCTTATTTCATTTGCAGATTGTTGATACAATATTATTGGTTTTCTCCTAAGATTGGAACAATCAATTACTAATGATGCTTTTTCTGGTAATGCATTTCTAGTAATATTAGGTTTACTAACAGTAGCAATCTTATTAGAATACAAATTATCATTAAATATACACAATATTAATAATATAAAATAAAGAATTTTAATCATTTAATAACAACTACTACTGTGTATGATACTATTATACGACATATTCAATAATTAAAAAATAGTAAATAATTAAAAAACTGATTTAGACCTAATAATAATATCACTACTATAACTATAATTTAATATAGCTCTACATCTTTCTTCTAGAATATCTAAATCCAAAGCATTATCACTTAACAAATCTACTTTCTGTTTTAGTTCATTTAATTGACATTTCAATTGACCTAATTCTTTTTGTTTAGTGTTTACTTGTTGTTTTATTATTAAATATGACTTATATCCGTTCGCTCCAGTTAGTGCTTGGTATATAAAATAAAATAAAACTGCAATAAACAACAATAATTTATAAATTGATCTAATATCATCTAAACAACCAGAAATCCTCGTTATTAAAGACATTTAAGGAATTTACAGTACGTATGGGGGAAAATATACTCCCCCTATTTAAAAGTTTATCTTGTTTCAACAACAGTTGTAACAACACGGTTGCGAGCATGATATTCTTCAATATCTTTGTAATCACTCTTACTTCCCACTGGACTGTCTTTACCATAAGATATTGTTGTTATATTATCTCTGTTAACACCGTTCTTTTCTAATTCTTTCTTTACTGCTTCAGCTCTTTTTGCGCCTAATGCCATATTAAACTCAGATGTACCTCTTTCGTCAGTACGTCCTTCTAATGTAACATGATCGTTTGAATTTATTTGCGAAGCTTGATACTTAACTCTCTCTTTTGCGTCCTTTGTTAAATTTGACTTTGCAAAATGGAAATATACATTATTTTGTCCACTATTTTCTAATACTGAAGTGCTTGATGCTGAAACATCACCTTTTGCAGCATCTGTTGATACTCCACACTTGTTAGTACATCCGCCCAAGATAAGTGGCACAATCGCTAGTCCTAATAAAATCTTTGCATTCATGGTATGACCATAACTAAAATTATAAACATCCTCATTTAAATTATATTACTAAAACAATTTAAATCAATGTAAACTTATAGCGTAAAGCCTTAGATAATTATAGATAATTGTTTTTTTGTGACTTACAAACAACCTTTTATATTGGTTTACAGTATGTTAAAATTAAATTGTTAGACCCTATATAAAATAAAAAGATATGTCTACAGGAAAAGATTATTATGCGATATTAGGTGTAAATAAAGGTGCATCTCAAGAAGAAATAAAAAAAGCATATAGAAAATTAGCGCTAAAATACCATCCAGACAGAAATCCTGGCGACAAGAGTGCAGAAGAAAAATTTAAAGAAATAAATGAAGCATACGATATACTAAAGGATGAACAAAAAAGAGCAGCATATGACCGTTATGGTTCTAGTGCTTTTCAAAACGGTGATGCTTCTGGTTTTTCTAGTCAAGGATTTAGTGATTTCTCAGAGTTTTCTGATATATTTTCTAACATGTTTGGTGATATATTTGGAGGAGCATCTTCAGGAAGTAGAGGTAATCAAAAAAGAAGTTCTCCTCCAGGAGCAAATATAAGATATGACGTTACAGTAACATTAGAAGAATTATTAACTGGTACTAAGAAAAAAATAAGATATAAGACATACAATAAATGTTCTAAATGTAATGGTAATGGATGTGAAAATAGTAAGGGACCATCTGTATGTCCTCAATGTGGAGGTCGTGGTAGTGTAAGACAGCAACATGGATTTATTACTATTGATACAGTATGTCAACATTGTGGTGGTAATGGTAGTGTAATTTCCAATCCTTGCAAGGAGTGCCATGGTTCAGGAAGAGTAATAGGAGAACGTAATCTAGAAATAACAATTCCTGCAGGTATAGGATCCTCCAATGAGATGTTGATAAGACAGGAGGGAGAAGCAGGATACCAAGGTGGTCCTAATGGAGACTTAATAATATTTATTAATCTTTTACCTCATGATTTCTTTACAGTAAAGGGAGTTGATTTGTATTGTACTATATACATACCAATTACTACTGCAATATTAGGTGGTGAAATAATTGTAAAAGATTTGGCTGAAAAAGACCATTCTATAAAGATTCCTCATGGTACTCAATCGAATACACAATTTGTTATATCATCTTGTGGCCTGTACAATAGAAATAATAGAAGATATGGAGATATACTTGTAAATATTATAGTTGAAACACCAGTCGACTTATCAAAGAATCAACAAGAAATAATAGAGAAATTTTCTAGTGATCCAGCATTCGTTAAAAATAACCCAAAATCAAAACAATCCCAAGAACAAATTAATAAATTGAAAAAATAAGTTAACCAGAAGAAGATTAATGTCTATTGTAATGACAAACTACATAAATGAAGTGTTACTTACTAGTTTTAGTATGATAATCATTGGTTGTATAGGACTAGTGAAAAGTAATACTTTATTGAAAAATATAGTTTCTATTGAAATAATTACATTATCAAGTCTTTTAATGTTACTGTCATATAAAAATAGTAATAATAATGTATTACTAGTACTGATAATAATTACAATTAGTGAACTTAACTTCGCTATACTGTTTAATATAAATCATAAGCTAAATAGTGTATAGTATGTAAATGTTGAGGATTGTAGCTCTCTTTATATTGTTAGTATCGAGTTTTAAATATTATAAATTTGGTAATATCTTATCTTTCATATTATATACTATATCATTATTTACTGATGATATACATGTTGCATATAACTGGTTTAGTATCAATAATATATTATTTGATTTCAATATATACTTTGGTAAGACTGAAACTCTAATTTGTTCTATTGTATGTTTACTACTATCCATATTACATTATAGTGCTAATATACTCTATAGTAATGATAAATACATAAATAATAAAATAAAATTATTAAATTTGTTTACTTTCTCAATGTGCCTAGCAATATGTTCTAATAATATATGGCAATTCTACATTAGTATTGAATTATTAGGAATTATATCATCAGTATTTGTAGGGATTGAAAATCATAATGATAATATAACTAAATCAGCTACAACAGTATATACATATAATAAGTTTGCAAGTACTGTATTCCTATTTGGTACTATATTATATTTATTAAATAATCCAAAATACAATGCAGTATCAATAATATGTCTTACAATAGCATGTTTATGTAAAAGTGCTCAAATACCGTTTTCTAATTGGTTATTAAAAGCTACTCATGCCAATACATTAGCATCTATACTTATACACTGTGCAACTATTATTGGTATTGGAGTAATATTTATAAGTAAGTTTCATGTATTTTTCGATGAATACCAATATATACTGAAAATTATATTAATAATATCATTATTCACTTCAATAATATACTCGATACTGGCATTATATAAAACAAATATAAAAAAAATAATTGCATGTTTAACAATATCTTCTACAGGTATTATGTTATCATTATGTGCACTAAAACAATATTCTATTAGTCTTAATTATTTCTTATGTCATGCATTTTTTAAATCATTACTATTTTTAATATTTGCTTATTACATGGAATACTTTAAAACGAAAGATATTAGGAATTTTAAGAATCTAAAACAACTTAATAAAGTTGGATTAATATCTGTATTGTCATCTATAGGAATTCCACCATTCATAGGATCTGTATCTAAATTACTTATTGGTAGTACTTTATATGATTATTCATTTTTAATAAATATTGCTATAGAAATATCCAATTGTTTAATGAATATAGTTATATTTAAATTATATTTACAATATTTTAAAAATAACAAAGATAGTATTGATGTAAAATTTAATATCAAACCTGTTTATGTTCTTATAATTGCGTCAATAATATATGGCTTTATCTTAATTACATTGTTTGATTATAATGTGAAACATGCATGTATAAGCATAATAGAAAATGTTTTAGTAATACTATTATCGTACATAATAGCTCGTAAGATTAGTGATATTCCATTTAATAAACTACAAATAAAAGTATTTAAACAAATAGATTATAGTTTTATATATAAACAAATAGATGTTTTGAATAAAAAGATAGAACAATTTTATAATAATATATTTTATAATTATCAATACAAACTAGCAAACAATTTAGTATACATTAATAATAGTCAGTATAAAAATCAAGTAAGGCACCTATTGATAGGATTACTAATAGTATGTATCATTTTATTATTTTAATATTCAGTATTATTACAATTTGTTTGTTTAATAAAAGTATTTCTTTAACATATGAAAGATTTTATGGAGCGTTTAGTTTATTGTCATTGCTACTAATCGCCGAAATTAATAATGACATTATTTGTAGTATACTGTTCCTACTTTACTTAATAACTCCATTTTTATTTATAACAAAGGATACTTATATAAAATTATATACTGCTTTATGTTGTTTATTATTACTCACACTTAATTATTTTCTAATTACAAAATATGATTATTTTATAACAATATACGATGGCTTTACAAAGTCATTCTCCATGGTAATTCCATTTATATGTTGCATTTGTGCACTTTGGATTATAAATAGTAATATATACAGAGTAACAGCATTTTGCATTAGCTTAGTATTGTTTTGTTTCTTAGCTATTGAAACATTTATTCAGAACAACATATTTATTATTTATGCATGGATGGAGATGTCTTTCATACCAATGATTGTAATGTTATTATCATATTATAAAGAATATGACTTAAAAATTATATACAAGTATTTATTCTATACATTAATTAGTGCATTTTTTATTTTGATAGGATTGATTGGTATATATAACGATACTGGGTCAGTAATGATACACGACATATGTAAAAAGAGCATAAATAATAAATTTGCAATGTATATATTATGTATAGGAGCTGCTATAAAATTACCCATATTTCCATTTTATTATTGGGTACCATATGTTCATGGTAAATCACCGGGAGTATGTTCAGTATTACTATCTTCTATAGTATTAAAGTTCAGTTCATTAATATTAGTAAAAATGATTTCTCCATTGTTCAAGATTTATAGTTACAAATATATTGGATACTTAGTATCAATTGGATTATTAGTTTCTACTATTCAGTCACTATATACTAAAGATTTAAAAACAATAGTAGCATATGCATCAGTAATACATATGGGAATATATACATTTATACTGACATTTTGTAATAACGTTAAATACTTTACATATAGTGTTTTATATCATACATTCTCAATGGCATTGTCATTTTTAATATTGGATATATTAAAAAACAATTATAAAAGCCTAAATTTCACTACAATAAAAATAAAAAACAAATATGAAATGATATTACTAACTATTAGTACATTAGTAACTATTGGTTTTCCATTTACTTGGGGATTCATTGTAGAAACTGTATCCATATTGTCATTGGTGCAATATGACATTATAATTACTGGCATTGTAGGATTATCGTTGTTATTTTACACAAGTTATTTGACGTATATTAACTTTTATATATTCAAAAATAGATTAATTGATGGGATTGACGAACTAAATATATTGTATATAGTAATAATAGCCATCATTTTATTACCAATAATACTATTCGGACTGGTTCCAACAATATTATTATGACCCAAAATTTTGTTAGGTGCCGTATAATACGCAATGATACAATGAATATAAAGGAGGAGATATCTGCTGGATAGATTAATATAATATAAACAAGCTGTAATGTTTTTTATTACAATATTATTTTTTTATTACCTCGTAATACCATTTGTTTATTGTTGCATTTTTTCAAATTAAATAATATCCGAAAAAATATTCTACATAATTATTTCTTGTATTAACTGTTTCTTTACTAACAATGTATTAATATATATTTTAGAATAATCAAAAACATTTGGTGAATATTATGTTTTTCTTAGATAAACTAAAAGTAAAGCATCTTGTAATGGGCTTACTTTTAATAAATAGCATGAATTTTATATATGCTAGTAATTACATGGAACATTATGAAGATAATATGCTAACAATAAAACAAAATCTAAGTGATAATTTTATCAATAATGATATAAAACTAAAAGATATTGAAAACAATGATTCATCAGCATATGCTAGAAAAATGATGAATAATACAAAAAGTAAGTATGTAAACTATAATCTTGATAATTTATCATATAATGAAACAGATAATAATGAACCAACAATAAAATTCAAGTCTAAAAAACCAAACAATCAATTACAACTTGATAATAGTGGATCAAAGCTGTTTAATACCGCTAATACACCGCAAGTCGAGAGATTATCATTAGGACTTAGTGCATCTTATTACTCTAATCCAATAACAATAAATAATAATACTAAACAGCAAAAGTTAGAAGAATATTTAAATAAACACAATGATATATTACCAGTAATTATAATACAAGCAGATGGATTACAAGTATTGGATAGTGTAGCACAGCTAATGGCATTTAACGATTTATACAAAATTAATAACTTTGGACCAAGTCCCTATATATATTGTGCTTCTAGTGCTTCTGTTGCAGGATTATCATTAGCAATGGATTTACAAAAAGATAAGAACCCAAATGAGAACCTTATGAAAATTGGCAATAAATTATCCCAAGATGTGAAAACAGTAATAAATGGTGATGATACAGCAAGTAATAGAAAAGAAAAATGTAAATGTAGTTGTAATATATTCAAATTGATTTGGTTGCAATTATTTGGATGTTGTGTAAATTATAATGAGGAATCAATGGTAGATTCTCTTTATAAGAGAATGCCTGCAGCGACTCTGAATAGTATAATTGAAGAATCATTGCAGTTAAATAGTAATGAAAAACTTAATATACCAAATCTAGTAATAAAAGATGTAAATTCTGATTCTAAAATAATAGATCAAGTAACAAGTGCCAATAATGCCCAAAATACAAAATCGATTAAGAACAATGTAAAATTATTTGCGGATCCAGTATTGTTATTGATAAAAAAATTTGCGAATAAAATTATTAGTAGTGATGATGCGAATCAAAAAATACAATATGGTGTAGAAAAAGTTGAAGAACATATAAAACAAGATGGATTATCAAAAATAACCGATCAAGATAATATTGATTTCATACGACAGAAACATTTACATGAAGAAGATATTGATCGTTTATTACTGATATTAGAGTCAAATGTTGATAATAATAAAACAATAATAAGTGATGCAAATGGTGTGAATATAGAGTGCAAAGAATTAACAGTCGATGGAATATCTAAACCATTACACACAATAAAGATTAGTTTACATACTGATAATAGTTTAATTAATCCAAATTACTCACTAGAAAGTAAATATAATAATTTTAAGAACATCTTAAGCAATTCTAGAGAATTTATGTCTCTTATAGCTAACTTACCACACATAGATGAAAATGAAATCATAATTGAGGATAAAGAAAATAATAATATTAACAATGAACATGATAATGATGATATTAACAACGAACGTGATAATGATGATATTAACAATGAACCTGATAATAATGAGATTAATAATGAAAATGGTAATGCAAATGAGAAACCTGGTGAAGAACTAAGCGGTATACAAAAATTGATATATAAGTAGTATAAATATATATAAAAATGTACAAACGAAATGATGCATTGTAAATCGCAGTGCATTATAATTGTTTTTAATTAACGTTATAATCATTTTATGTATCGTATAATTTGATATGAATAACTATTGTGCTTTGTAGTACAGTTTTAAAAATAGTAATTACAGAGCCTACTGCATTTGGTAAGAATGCTTTAGCAGTTCAGAAGATTCAGGAGTTTCATTGTGAAATAATGAATATAGCATGGCGATATGATTATAGTTAATTTTTTATTATCATTTCATAAAATATAATAAGTTAATATTATTAATTTTGTCGATAATATAATGATATGATCATTATGCAATCAGTTTATGTTTAGTCAAAACTGATAAGCACAGCGTTTTTATATTATAGTAAAGTAATTATTATGTAAATATTTAGATTGGCAAATTTCATAATAAACGGTAACAGATATTTGCTGATGTCATTTTATAATATGGTAATTACTGATAATAAATTACGATTGAGGATGATATGATAAAAATCCTATTTTTTAACACTTTTATAAATTGGATGATTACATAATGAAACAATTACTATATAACATATTTGTATTATGATCAAACAAATATTAGAATCATTTTACAACTGGCTATTACCAACAAAGTGTATATTATGTAATAATACTGATATTTTTATTAATGGTATATTTTGTACTGATTGTTTTGCAAAAATAACAATAATACAAGAACCAATATGCAAGAGGTGTGGAAAACTATTCACTGTAGGTATGCCGATTGATTCTTTATGTAATGAATGTGAAAAGAATGGTAGGTTATTTACATACGCGAGATCATTATTGTTATACGATAAATTAGCACAAAAGATAGTACTTGATATAAAAACTACTGCTAATTCTAATGTAGCTCACGCGTGTTGTTTATTATTATTCAATAGATACAAGGAATTATTTGATAATACAGATTTTATAGTCCCAGTACCGTCCCATTGGACTAGAACTCTGTACAGAGGATTCAATCCTGCTGACATAATAGCAAGGGAACTATCAATAGTTAGTGGAATACCAGTAAATAGATCTTTAAGAAGAATAAGATATACTGAATATCAGCATAAGAAAAACAAAAAAGAAAGGCTAAAGAATTTAAGTAATGCTTTCATATGCAATAATGCTACACTTAACAATAAAAATGTGCTATTAGTTGATGATGTTTTTTCCACTGGAACAACTTTAAATGAGTGTACTAGATCGTTATTGCAAGCAGGAGCAATATCAGTAAATTGTCTAACAATAGCAAGTACTAGAGCTGACTATTATAATTAAATATACTTATTATTTATTTAAAAATAATAACTACTAATACATTTATAATCACTGATAATAACAAGCAATTTTTACAAAAACGTATTATAGTTCTAAAAAGTAATTTGGAAATATTATTAGATTTTGATGTAATATTTATTTAAATTTATTAAATCTGCAAAAATATTTATAAAACTTAACTATATTTTAACTATTATTTACAAAATATTTACCAATTACTGAGTAATATTTAGTTATGTGTAATGCATTTTGGTAATATAAAAATGTCATATAACTATCTAAAAAAATTATTGACTGTAATTATTCTAATCGAAATACCATGTATTATTAATATTGCTGATAGTACTCAAATGAATATTCACAATGGTATAAGACCTTTGGTTGTAAATAGACCAGCATCAGATAATAATAGGAATAATATAAGGAATCGTCCCGAAGCAGATAAAGAAAATACATCTCCAAATCTTAAATCTAAGACTATATTGAGAAGTAATGAAGATACTACAAGTAACAAAACAAAAATGAATAAAATAACGCTTTCTGATGAACATAGTAATGTAAGTAAATTTGATTTATTTAAAATAATGTGTAAAGTAGCTGATGCAGCAATTGGAAAAGAAATACAACCAGTAGCAGAAGAACATAAAGATTTATATGATGAACTGAAAGATAAAATGAAATCTGGTAATTATATTAATGTTCCACAAATTAAACATACTCAAAATGAAGAAAAAGATGTAACTCGTAAGAAATTCGAAATACTCTGTCAAGCAGCTAAAACTAAACTGACTGGTATACTAAATGATGTCCCAGAAGAAAATCAACCATTAGTTGAGGCAGTAGCAGACAGTCTGGAGAATAATGCAGTAAATGTAATTGGAAGTATACTAGACAATAGTAGTAGAGAAC
>CACYBM010000006.1 GCA_902772645.1 uncultured Pseudomonadota bacterium
ATAGTATTTATACTACATATATAAACACAAAGACTTTACCAATACAGAATTCGTTGGGGGGGGGTGTAGTATTAGCTAGTATATCTGAAAATAATAATTTATCTTTACAAAATTGGACAGAAGATAGTAAAGTACCTACATCTATTACTTTCTCTGGTATTAATGCAAACTATACTGGAGCTTTATACTTAATATTCAGTATTGCATAATTATTGCTTTGTATAATAGCAGTAATAATTTCCTAAACTAATTAAGTTTAAATAATCCTAATACTCTACTTGACGACTCACTAGAAATGTAGGACAATTGTGATTGTATAGTTTTGATTTTACAATTACCAACTATGAGTGAAAAAAATATTCCTATGACTTTAAATGGATACAACAAGTTACAGGAGGAATTGAAAGTATTAAGGAATATCGAAAGACCTTCAGTAATTAATGCTATAGCACATGCTAGAGAACTTGGTGATTTGTCTGAAAATGCAGAATATCATTCAGCGAAAGAAAAACAATCTATAATAGAATCTCGAATTAGTACAATAGAGAATAAATTAAATCAAGCTACAATAATAGATGTTAGTAATATAAAATCAGATATTATAAAATTTGGAGCATCAGTCGAAATAGTAGATGATGACACAGATGTTACTTCAAAATTTCAAATAGTAGGAAGTGATGAGGCTGATATTAAATCTGGATTATTACCAATTACATCACCACTAGCAAAAGCTTTAATAGGTAAAAAAGTAGATGATTCAGTGGATGTCAATACTCCAAGTGGTATAAAAAGTTATACAATATTATCAATTGAATATAAGTAGAAATATCCCGTATTTTTAGCACATATATATACGGGGTATATATCTCAGTTTACATTTTATATAGTGTTATTAATTTACTATTGACATACTGATACTCCTATTCAGTGCTTTTACAAAACAATTGTCTTCAAATATTGAAAAAATATATATTGGTATGTTTAACTGTTTAGCTAATGAAAAGGCCGTATCATCCATTATTTGTAGATTATTTTGTATAGCATAATCATAAGTTATATTATCTAAATGATTAGCCTCTGGGTATATCTTTGGATCCTTATCATATACCCCATCGGTTTTTGTAGCTTTTAATATCACATCACAGTGGGATAATGATGCTCCTACTACTGAGATTGTATCTGTGGAGAAATAAGGTACTCCTAATCCTCCTACAAATATTATTAGTTTACTTTTTGATACTAGTTTATTCAAAGTAAATGTATTTAATTTCTTTATATCAAACGGTAAATCTAATGGAGACACTATTTCAGCATCTATATTGTGTTGTTTTAATACATCTCTTACTATTATTCCATTTATAACAGTAGCTAACATACCTACACTATCAGCTGTTTCTCTTTTAATTAGATTATTGCCTTGAAAATCTTTTCCCCTAATTATATTTCCACCACCTATTACTAATGATATATTAACTCCAGTATTAAGAATATTTATTATATTATTACATAATTTATTTAAATTAGTATCATCAAATTGTTTATTTTTATTATTATCAACTTGTTCTATAAAATAACTTGATAAAAATATTTCTCCAGAAATTTTTATTAATATCCTCTTATGCTGTTTAACAGAATTTTTATACTGTTTTACAACAGTATTGTTTGATCGTGTTACGATACGATCATCGTTGAAGGCTTTTATATTCATTACAAAATTTTTGGTGTTTTATATACACAGTATTATTATTGTAACACAATTATTACGAAAAATATGTTAGAATAAATAAAAGGATTGATATGATTATTAATATTATGAATATTATAAGTAAAATTACAGGACTATTTGGAATTGCTTGTTTCACAATCTTGGGATTCGAATGTATACAAGTAATAAAACAAAATAAAGCTACTATAACAGTATATGGACTAGCAGATAAAATAGTGACTTCAGATAAAGCAATAATGACTCTTAGTTTTTCTGAAAATGGGAACGATATTAACGAAATAAATAGTAAGTTAAATAAAAATAAAAAAGCAATATATTCGTTCCTAAGTGGAAATGGAATAGAGGATAAAGATATACAGGAAGAAAATGTAGCAATACAAGATAATTATTATGAATATTATTATGGTGAAAATAAAGGAAAAATACCTGATATAAGATATAAAATAACTAAAACAATAGTGATAGATACTAATAAAGTTAATATAGCAAGAGAAATACAAAATAAAATTACTAATTTACTAGAGAATAATATATTTGTTACAACAAATATTAAATATTCATACAGTAAATTCGATGATTTGAAATTGAAGCTAATAGAAGATGCTACAAGAGATGCTATGGACCGAGCAAATCATATTGCCAAAGTATCAAATTGCAATCTTAAAAAATTACGTAATTTGTACACTGGGAAATTTAATATATTAGATGGTAGTAATACAGCAGCAGATAGTGAAAGCTGGTCTAATGGAGAGACAACATATAAAAAGAGGTATAGGATTATAGTAAATGTTACCTATGATAAAGATTAATGGGTTGTTCATTAATTAACAAGTAGTAGTAGGACGATATATAGTTTTTATTATATTTTTTACAAGTTAATTAATTATGAGTTTATTAGCGTCATTTCACAGTTGATATTTGTTTGTAATATTATTACTAATGTACATCAAATAACATGTTCATCTGTATTATTTCAAATTGAATGAAATGAATTACATTAATAGTATTTTTTACGTGTAAGTTTTACTGTAGAATTAAAAAATACTGCAAAAATTAATTATGGCATCAGAATTGGCTTGTTAAAAATATTTTTTATCAATGCTAAGTAATTTTATCACAGTCATATTGATAAATATTTCATTATGTAACATTTTTATATTATTGTAATACTGATTGATATATAATTACACAATACTATATTTTATATTATATTTAATAATGAAAGTACTTGGGTTGGAAAAAAATATTGTAAACTAATTTAAAAATTAAGTAATGAACAGTTATTAATAATAATACACATCTTTTGTTTATTTTCTTTGATTATTGTTTTTATTAAATAAATTACACAATAATACCATTATTTATAATAAACATTATTATGTTATACTGTGTAAATTCTTATTTAGTTTTATCTTTGCCCACACCTTATTTGCTTCTCTATCATATTTTACATCATTTTCACTTCTTATTGCCCTACCAAGTATAAAAGTTCTGATTAATTCATTATCATTAGGAAATATATTTGTGTTCTCTTTTATAGCATCATCAACATATTTTCTTGCATCTGAAACATTTACTAGTATTCCAGAATAATTGGTTATTTCAGCTGCTATTTCAGGTTGTAAAATAAAATTAATAAACTTATGAGCATTTTCCTTATGTGGAGCTGTTTTTGGTACTGCCATACAATCTATCCACAATACAGTACTACCTTTTGGTATAGAAAATTCAATATTTTTGTTTAATTTAGACGCAGTTGATATTATTTTAAATGCATAATCGGATGAACATATAGCAATACATGATTCTTCAGATAATATATCATATATTACTGTTGCTGAATTAAATTTAGTAACATATTTTCTTATTGGTGCTAAAATATTAATAATTGGATTAAAATCTGAATAATCATCTATTAAAGTTTGTATTTGAGGTAATATATCTATATATTCTTCAGGAAATGATACTCCATACTTTGAGAATTCTTTCATGTATGCTTCTGACATTAATTCTCTATAAGTTAAAGTCTTTAAATTTGGAAATATTTTATTAATAGTATCTTTATTGTATACTATTCCTATAGTACCCCATAGTATTGGTATAACATAGTCTGTATTTCCTTTATATTTCTTAAAATTCTCAGTAATTGCACCATAAGTATTTTTTATATTTGGTATCAATTTATAGTTAATTTTTTCAAAAGCTCCTATTGTTATTTGTCTAGAAGCATATGGTATAAATGATGGAAATACTACATCATATCCATGACTACCTGATAACAACTTGGCTTCTAATACATCATTATTATCATAAGCATCGAATCTTACTTTGATACCATATTCCTTCTCAAATTGTTCTAATATTGATTTAGGTAATAAACCATACCATCCATAGACATTCACTACATTATTTGTTGGATTGTATTGATTTAAAAATAAAATTAGAATAAAAAATGATATAAAAACAGATAATAATACATTTTTTATTTGCATTTATTCCCTCTCTTCTTGCTAGCATTGTCTTTCTTAAAAGATATTTGCTTTGCTAGAAAATCTAGTACTATTTTATATAAGTAAGATAATAACATTATTATAATAATACATAGTATAGTATAACTTCCAGAGTGTTCAATAGCTGTATCGCTAATATTGTTAATAGATGTATTAATTGTAGGATGTAATAATTTGTATATTTGTTTACTAGCCATAAAAAAAGTAATTATACTAGCTGTTATACTTAATAAATATCTTGGTATTTTATAAGATAATTTTACTCCCAACCATGATCCTAAGGCAGCACCAACAAATAGCATTAAGACCAATGATATATCACAGTAATAATTATTTGCAGCATATACAATTGTTACCATTGATGTAATAATAAATCCAGCTAGTGCAGTAGTTCCATATACTACTGGGGTTATTCTGCCTATTAAATAAGTAATAATAGGAGCCATAAATAAATTATTACCTCCACCAAGAGCTGCCACTAGTAATCCAGTAATAAAACCTAGGAATATTGGTATTATTATACTCATTTCGGTTCTAGAACGTGAGAATATCTTGTGAAATGGTAAGTATAACATCCATTTTCTCATTGAAATGCTATATATTATTTTTTTACTCTTTGATTTTTTGTATTCTTGGAAGCTTTGTTTTAACATTACAAATCCAAATATTACTAAGACAAATATGTATATATATAAGAATTTATCTATTATAACTTGTTTATCATTAACTAATTTCAAAAATATTCCTTCACTAGCAGCTCCTAAGATTCCTCCAAGTAATATATAAATAGCTAATTGGAAGTCAACATCTCTCTTATGAGCATATGATAGAAAATTGGCAAAATTTGTTCCAATGGAATGGCATAACTGTGTTGGAATAGCAACAAGTGGTGATAATCCAATATCAACTAGTAAAGGTGTGATAATAATACCACAACCTATCCCCAGTAGTCCTGAAGTAAATCCTCCTAATAATCCTATACAGATTGTATTTAATAATGAAATAAACATTTCTATATTATACTATATAAAGTAATATATCACATAAAACAATTCCTGTATTATATCACAGATAACTAAAGAATTTATTAATGCGACAACTTATTAATAATTACTTTTCAAATTTTACTAAAATTTTGACGATTAATAAATTAGTTTTCATGAAAATTGTCATAAACATATCATTTGCCACTTAAATTTGTTAGTATTTAAGTATAAGGATGTGTTTGTAAAATATTTTTATGAGATTACTAGTAGTCGAGGATGATGCAGAAGTATCACAAAGAATAGAAGCTGCTTGTGCATCAGACGGCCTGAATTGTCATGTGGCTGAAACTGGAGCAGAAGCATTGGAGATGACACAGATATATGATTATGCTGCAATTGTATTAGATATATTGCTGCCAGATATTTGTGGTTTTGATATTATTTCAAGATTAAGAGCAATTAATAATAATACACCCATATTAATGCTATCAGGATTATCTGCAACTGAAGATAAAGTAAAAAGTCTTACAATGGGAGCTGATGATTATATTACAAAACCATTTAGTAAATCTGAGCTATTAGCTAGGATATACGCTATTATACGTAGGGCATCTGGTCATTCTTCTTCAATTATAAAAATAGGTCCATTAGAGATAAATATAAAACAGCATAAAGTATTAGTTTGTGGGACAGAATTAGTACTAACAAGTAAAGAATATGCAATACTGGAATTATTAGCTATGAAGAGGGGCTCAGTATTAGCTAAAGAGACATTTTTAAACCACATATATGGTGGTATGGATGAACCTGAATTAAAAATTGTTGATGTATTTATTTGTAAATTACGTAAGAAAATAGCCGAATTAGCAGGTGGTATGAACTTGATAGAAACAGTTTGGGGACGAGGTTACATAATAAGAGACATAGGGTCCACTCAGGAAATAGATCAAGCTCCAGCTTCATTAGAAGATTCATCT
Organism: uncultured Pseudomonadota bacterium; assembly: GCA_902772645.1. Lineage (GTDB taxonomy): Bacteria > Pseudomonadota > Alphaproteobacteria > RUG11792 > RUG11792 > RUG11792. The sequence goes on from CACYBM010000006.1 coordinate 6,200, forward strand.
AAAGTACAATTCATAGATAAATTAAAAGTTAGCTGATTTTTAATACCCTTAAATTATTGAATGTTTAAGGGTTATTTACTTTTATTTTTTTTAAATACTTAATATAAAAATATTATATTTATTTGCAAGTGCTATAGTTTTGTTCATATCAATAATTCTACAGTAATTTGCATTAATAACTATTCCTTCTAATTTAGCTTCCTTGGCTTTTATTATTGTATTGTTATCAATAGTTGGAAACATTAAATGTTCCTTCTGATTTTGTTTAGTAAGCTTCACTAATACTCCTCCTGTTTTTACTAACATTTTAGAAGTTATACATCGTTGAATTAGATGTTCAGTATTTTCTATTTCTGTTTCTATACCGATTACTTTACCCTGTTGAGATATAGCTGATTGTCCTGTATTAGTCCTGCATAAGCTATTTAATACAAATATCCCACTAGCTATATCTTGAATACTTGGTGGTAAAGGTTTAGCAGTTGTTAATAAACCACACTTTGCTATGTCAGTGCCAGTTATATTATTGGGGTGAATAATAAGCATTCCTGCGTCTACTAGACTAGTTTGTAAATCATTATTATTGTATTTACTTAAAAATTTATTTACTGGTTTCATTAACAATTTAATTAATGGATTTCTAATGCTATTTAATTCATTATTACATATCGTTACATACATTATTTCTTGTTCTATTAATGTTTCAATTAAATTATCTATTTCTTTGCTTTTACTTGGTATGTCAAACACAACGTATTCTTTATCATGTAATAATATTCCAGCCTGTAAAGCGTTTAGTTTATCATTAGTATCATCCTTATCTTTTACCAATATCGCAACTTTCTCTTTAACTGTACTAGGCATTGTGTGAATATTATCTGAAATTACAGATGCACAACTAGCAGAAGTAGTCAAAGTTATTTACCACTAATAACACACTACATATTAATAGGATAATAGCAAAATAATTAATTTTTAGTAAATTTTTATTATTTGCATAACAGTTGTGAAAAATTATGTATGTGTAAACACCGATCATTATTATAACAATTATTTAGTTGCTAATGAAATACATTTATTCTTAATACAGTTATTTTCAAAACAACACACCTTCCTGTCATAAAAACACATACATTAACTATTATTAAAAATATTTAGATAAAATTAACAGTTAATTACTAAAAACTATTTATTTAAAATCATATAAGTTTTGTGTATAAATTATTTGCTTATAAAAAAATTACACAACTGCAATAACACAATTTATTTATTGCATTATGGCAAATATTACCACAATATATATCTTATGAAAAACTTATTGTACTATTACTATTATAGTACTCCTGCAAATTTTCTATTTTCAAATTTTCTCTTTTAGTTAAAATATTAACAATACTACTGTCAATAATCTTAGTACTTTTATTGATGTTATTAATACTATTATTAGTGTTGCTCATTATTTTATTCAAAACTTCAAATAATGCAATTAATTTTTGTACTAAATCACAATCTATATGTTGCATTATTTTTATTTTGATATTATCATTCTGTATACTACTATATTACTTAGCATATTTGTGTCATTATTGATGTTTGTATTAATCTTATTTTGTTTGCTATTATTAATATCATTTGGTGATATTGAAAATTTTCTTCTAGTATAGTTTGAATTTATTATTTTCCAATTATTAATATCGGTTAATTCATTAATATTATTGTTTATTGTTTTCGTGAAAAAGCTATGACTATTATTGCAATATGGTCTTATCGAATACACATCCACATTAAAAGTTATATTGTTATTGTTAAGTTTAATAGAATAGAAACTTTTTAAATCATTGTATAACATGTGCCATGCAGTAAAACATGCAGGACACATATCCATAAAAGTAAATATCTTTACATTAATATTATTTATTTGTTTATCGTTTAATCCACCTGTTATTTTATCAGCATTGATAAATAATTTGCACAAGATTTGGAATTCATCATCTAATACCTGAGATCTTTGTTCCAAATTATTATACATGCTAAAAATATTGTATAGTTTTTGGAAAGTGTCAATTTTACTGTTGTTTTTGAGGATCTCATTTATTTCAAATCCAGTTTTATATTTATCATATTTTACAATCATTTTCTTATCTATTTTTATTTCCTTTATTTTCTGCAAAGCAAGAACATATCTAATTTCATCAATCTTTTTATTGATTGTTTCAATGTGTTTGCTATACAATTTATTCTCTATTATTAAGGATGATCTCATAATACCATTATCGTTATTGTTAAGAGTAATAACTGCACATGCACAATTTGTATTATATCTATTCATTTTTTCGATATGATTAGCCATAACAATATATTTGTATAAATTGTATACAAATAATTCAGCACGAGATAATGTTGATGTACAATTTGTTGTAGCAAAAGTACAATATTGATCTATATTTTTATTAAAATAGTCTACATAAATGCCTTTCAGTGAAGATATACTATTAGAACTCGCATGTTCTTGAATACAATCCTTAATACAACTACTATTATTATTAGTATTCAAAGATGTGCTTGAAGTACAAATGTTACAGCACAAAGCACAAATTTGAATAATGTATAAAACTTGTGATTTTAATATTCTATTCATGTGTTCATTTAAAATCATTCATTCATTCAAAACCATTAATATCTATTAAATACATCGCATCATATAAATTCACATTTTTTATATTAGCATTATTCAGAAAATCTGGGTTACTCCCACCAGCAAGATGTATATATTCCCTTTTAATATCATTGAATTTATCTCCAGCAAGTAATGTCAATATTCCAACCAGGTATCTGTAATTCAAAGCAATTATATGCTCTTGTTCTTCATCAATATTAATACCATTACGTATTCTATATTCTCCAAACAAATAATTAGCACAATTTTGCATTATTTTATATTGTGACTCAACATTGCCACTAAGAACATTATCAATTAAACTTGTATCACATTTGCCATCAAGCAACATTACGTTTCGAGCTAATTCGTTATTATCAAAGTCAGTACATTGCACTTTATTATTATTTGTTCCATTCAAAATACGACTCATTGTTTTATCAAACAAAGCTTGGTAATCAAACCACATTATATCTTCATCATAGATAACTTTATGATTCCCATCATTAATCTCATTATTTGTCATATCATTATCACATGTCATATTATCATTAACAAATATAATACTACTCTGCATTTTATGTTCCGAAATAGGACTTGTACTATTATTGCTGCTGGTACTTTTATTACTAATATTATCACTAGCAGTAGTAATATTCTGGCAAATATTTACTATAACAAACAATGTCAGATAACTTAACTACTTATTATTAATCATAAAATAATTCCAATTTAACAAAAAACCACAGTATCATGATAAAATAGTTCATAATGAAGATCAACTACATAGTAACAACAACAGGATGCGTATTTATTGCAAATTTTCTCACAATTATAGATCATGTATTGTTCCCAAATATATCATCTAAACTATTATCATCTTCAACTTCAGATACTAAAGGTTCTTCTTTTATATTACTGGTATTTGTTAATTTTTTGAAATTATTATTTTTGTCTTCTTCAATATTACTCATATTCACTGTGTTTTGCTTATTATTGTTTTGTACATCTTCATCATTACTAGCAGTTATTGAATTTTCTACGTTATTAATCTGTTCTTCTTCAGATATACTGGCATCTATTCTAGATACTGAGGTTACTAATTCTTCAGTCTCATTGTTTGATATATCGTCGTTCAATCTAAACAATATGACCCCTTTTGCCCCCCTCCTAGTAATTCTTATTTCTGATACGCTACATCTCAGTATTCTGCCAGTATTTGTTAATAACATTATTTGATCATCTTTATTTACTGGAAATGAAGCTACTACTGTTCCGTTCTTACTACTAAGTGTCATATTCTGACATCCTTGAGTACCTCTAGATATTTGTCTATAGTCATAGAATGATGATAATTGCCCAAAGCCTTTGCTAGTAACTGTTAATATAAATCTCTCTGCCATAGCTAGTTTGGACATTCTAGTATTTGGATTTAATTTGTTAATATTACTCCTCAACTCACTAGCTATTTTAAAATATTCTTCTCTTTCTTCGATTGATTCAATATCTGATTTGTATAATAAAGATGCTGATATTACCTTATCATTTTCTTTTAATTTAATTCCTCTAATGCCATTCGAATCCCTACTAGCAAATACTCGTATTGAACTAACTGGAAATCTATTACATAATCCATTTTTTGTAGCTATAAATAAATCATCATCTTCATTTGCTAATAATATATTTACTAAGGTTTCATTTCCTTCTAGTTTTATAGCTCTCTTACCATTTGATTGTATATTAAAGAAATCCGAAAATTTATTGCGTCTTACATTACCGAATGATGTAATAAAAACTAAAGTTTTATTTGCTAAATCATTATTATTCTGTAGAACCAATATGTTTGATAATTTTTCATTTTTATCTAAAGGTAATACATTAACTAAAGCCCTTCCACTTGATTCAGAATTGCACAATGGTAATTTATATACATTCATCTTGTATACTTTTCCTATAGTGGAAAAACATAATATTTCATCATGAGTATTTGCAATTATCACATCCTTTACTAAATCATTATCCTTTGTATTCATGCAATTCTTGCCTCTACCACCTCTCTTCTGCATTCTATAATTACCAAGTGGTACTCGTTTAATATATCCATCAGTAGTATATGTAATAACCATGTCTTCCTGTTGTATTAGGTCCTCATCATCTATATCTTCATAGTTATATTCTATTTTTGTTAATCTTGGAGTATTAAACTTCTCTTTTACTTCTAACATCTCTTGTTTTATTATTTCTTTTATTTTGTCTTTAGAACTTAATATTGATAATAAGTATTTTATATCGTCAGCTACATTTTGCAATTCCTCTTGTATTTTACCTTTTTCTAAATTAGTTAATTTATTCAATTTTAATTCTAATATTGCTGCAGACTGATTATCAGTAAACTTATATAAACTATTATTAGACTGTTCATCTTCTGTTAATTGCAACATTGAATTAAGATCACCAACATCTAAGGATTCAGTCATTAAATTAAACTTAGCTTCATTCTTATCAGAAGCTGCTTTTACAATACTTATTACTTTATCAATATTATTCAAAGCAATGCAGAATCCTATTAATACATGAGCTTTATTTTTATTTTGATTTAACAAATACTTACATCTCCTGGTTATGACATCTTTTCTGAATTCCAAGAAATTATCAATTATTTCACGTAAAGATAATCGTAAGGGTTTATTTTTTACTAATGCCAACATATTATATGATATATTTACTTGTAACTGGGTATACTTAAACAATTGATTTAATACTACTTCTCCAATTGCTCCCTTTTTCAATTCTATTACTAGTCTTACTCCATCTTTATTAGATTCGTCTCTTATATCACTTATATCCTCTATTGTTTTATCTTTTACTAACTCAGCTATTCTTTCTACTAATCTAGATTTATTTACTTGATATGGTATTTCTGTTACTATTATTGAGTCATGTCGTCCATTATTTACTATTTGAGTTTGAGATCTTACTAATACTGCGCCAGCACCAGTTTTAAATGCCTTTTTAATACCATCAATACCAAGTATAATACCACCAGTAGGAAAATCTGGACCATGTATATATTTATTTATAAGATCATCCAATGTTATCTCAGGATTATCTAATACTGCACAGCAAGCATCTATTACTTCACCTAAATTATGTGTTGGTATGTATGTTGCCATACCAACTGCTATACCATTACTACCATTCACTAATAGATTTGGGAATCTAGCAGGTAATACAGATGGTTCCTTTAGGGAATTATCATAGTTAGGAACAAAATTAACAGTGTCATAATCTATATCAATTACTAGTGATTCTGATATTTTAGATAATCTAGCTTCAGTATAACGAGCAGCAGCGGCCATATCACCATCCATAGAACCAAAGTTCCCTTGACCTTCTACTAATGGTATTCTCATACTAAACCATTGAGCCAATCTGACCATTGTCTCATATATGGCAGCATCACCATGAGGATGATACTTACCCATTACCTCTCCAACTACTCTTGCTGATTTCCTAAATGGTTTAGAATACTGGTTTCCTGCTTCGTTCATCGCGAATATAATACGCCTATGAACTGGTTTTAAACCATCTCTAACATCTGGCAATGCTCTAGCTACTATTACACTCATAGCATAATCTAAGTAAGCAGATTGCATTTCCTCTTCTATAGCAACTACCCTAATGTTATTTTGATCATTCATAGTCAAATCATATTCTTTACTGTACCTTACAATATAATTATACCAGGCTTAACATATTTTTTGCTAATAATAAAAAAGCCCATAATATTTGGTAATTATGAGCAAGAGTAACTGTTTCTTAACTTCATGAATTTGTTATAGTTATTAATCCTAGTTCATTTCTTTTGTTTAATTGGGTCGTAAAATAAGTATACTCCTGTTTTAGATGGTTAGTATCATTGCTGGTTAATTAACATTTATTTAAATCATGACTATTATACCCATTAAAACTATCTACTCTGAAAAATGGATTCATGAATGTTTGATATTGTCCTTGAATATAATAACCAGTATCCTCACCACATATTGGACAAAATAGATAAACTGTATACTTCCCGTAAGTTGCACTTGTAAATTGCACTGTTGCACTACCTTTCGGCTCCAAATATGCTAATAAGTTTAGATTAATATTATCCCTTAGTAATCAGATTTTCACAATCGTTACAGGTACTTGATTCTAAAAAATTATTAACTATCATGTCATTTGATAGTATTTGATATGTTGGATTTATAGTTCTTAATTGTATTGATTTACCACATGAACATGATATTTGTTTTGGATAATAATACACACATTTTTGCACATCAAGATTATACCTAGCTTCAATTGTATTCTTGCTTGAAGTTATGTTTTCAACGTTCGCATAACGTATATATGCAGTTTGCCTATATTTATCATTACTAATATTGATAGATGGTAGAATAGTAGATGATTGTTTAATATTAATATTACTGCTAATTAACTTTAATAAACTTTTATTGTTCAAATTTAGTTTA
>CACYBM010000007.1 GCA_902772645.1 uncultured Pseudomonadota bacterium
TAGAAAGGGCAATGGCTAAAGCATCCGGTCCAGATGGAGATGCTAATTATGATGATGTAAGGTATGAAGGATATGGACCAGGTGGAGTTGCTATAATAGTAGAATCACTAACTGATAATAGGAATAGAACAGCATCAGATGTACGTTCAGTATTCTCTAGATTTGGTGGCAATTTAGGAGAGGTAGGAAGTGTATCTTTTGCTTTTGATAAAAAGGGCCATTTAATATACAATAAAACAATTGGAAACTTTGACAAAATATTTGAAATTGCAATTGAATTAAATGCAGATAATGTAGAAGAAATTGAAGATTACATTGAAATATTATCATCAGTTGAAAATTTCGCTAATCTTAGAGAGAATTTTACAAAGCAATTTGGAGATCCTCAGGAATCCGGATTAATTTGGGTACCACAGAATTTAATAGAATGTTCGGAGGATACAAAAAATTCTATAATAAAAATGATAGATTTATTAGAAGATAATGATGATGTACAACATGTATACAGTAATGTAAGCTTTTAAATAAAATCTAAATATAGTAGAATATAATATAGAGGTATTATTCACGTGTTTTTATAAATGAATGCAAAAAATAATATAACAGATAGTGATATGAAACAGATTGATACAACAAATGGTAATATTAAAACGAATGTAAAAGATAAGCAAGTAGTTAAGAGAGGATTAGTAAAAAAATACTATGGAAAATTATGTAATAATAGTGACTATTTAGGAAGTAAATTATTTATATGTTTAATATTATCATCATTATTATCAGTATTCACTATGTTTTCTCTCATGAAAGTTAGTTTTTCTTATAGAGATGAAACAATAGTAGATATGAAGAGTCAATTAGACGAATATAAATGTAAAGTTCAATCTATAAGTACTACACTTGATACTGTTACAAATGATTTAGAAAATATTAAAAATGATATTAAAAACAACAAAGAATCATCATCGAATAGTTTAGTAAGATTAGCTAATTTGCTAAAAGATATACAAATAATAAAAAATGCTTTGAATATTAGTACTAATTCTCAACCAGATACAAAAGAAGAGGATTTGAATAATTTACCATCAGATAAACGAGAATTTATTGAGTCATTTGAGAATTTAATAAAAGATGGTGTTCCATTTAGCGATTTCATAGAAAAAATCGATACTACAAAATATAAAAGTATGAAAGAATTATTAGAATTTAAAGAGAAAAATGTGAAATCAGTAGAATCTTTAAAGAAAGACTTTACAGCAATTGGATCATCTGTATTCGGTAATCAAGGAAAGGAATCATTTTGGCAGAAGCAATTTAGAATATTTAAGGAGAAGATTAGTAATGCTATAAGAGTAGAATCTAGTGATGGTAAAATCCAAACATTAGGTAATAATTTAAATGATAAAGGATTATTCGAAAATGCTCAGAGCTGTATTAATAATGATAAAATAGAGGAATCTTATGAATTAATAAATAAAATAAAATCAGATAATGAAAACATTACTACACTAAAATCTGACTTATCAAATAGATTAGAGTTAAATAAAGCATTTACAAAATTTAAAACTGAGTTTATTAAATTGGAAACCAATAAGAAATAGTAATTAAAAAGAATATAAATACAAAAAAAATAACAATAATTAAAAATAATATAGGCATGTAAAAGTAGAAAAAGTTGGGAGTAACGTAAGCAGAAGAAAATAATAATAACTGGTAATAATGTAAATGAATAAAAATAAATGTAATAAAAAAAATAATATGAGAAGATAAAGATGAAATAGTTAAAAAATAATGTAAAATTAAATTAGTAATTGGTATTGATAGAATTATTGTATGTTAGTAAATATTAAGTATAATATGTATATGTAATATTTTTATATATACAAGTAGAATACGGTGTTTTATAGGTCGTAACAATAATACAAATTTTATAACAGTAACTAAAATTATTTCGCTATTTAGCCAATGAACGTTTGTTATTAATATTGCATTTTATTTTTTACCACATAATACATGATATATAATTAATGCAGTATTATATGTAGTAATGTAACAAAAAAATTCATTCAGATATGCAAATAATACATTTTGATAAAATTACTAGTACCCAAGATTATGCATTAACTCTTATTAATAATAGTGATATTAATGAAGATATGCTTATTAGTTCTAGTGTGCAAACTGAAGGAAGAGGTAGATTAAAACAAAGAAAATGGATATCTGATTATGGTAATTTTCACGGATCATTTATAATAAATCTTGAAAATCTCGAAATTAGCATAAATAGTATCTCAATACTTAATACAGTAGTAATGCATAGTTTATTTGAATTTTTAAACAATATAATAGAAAGTAATATAGTAAAAATAAAATTACCCAATGATATATATTATAATAATAAAAAACTAGCAGGAGTACTAATAGAAGTTGTATATCCATTTGCAATAATCGGTATTGGTATTAATGTATACAATGCTCCAATTGATACCTCTACAAGTATTTATGAGATTATTAAGGATAGTAAGTTAACAAGTAATGACAATATACTAAATAATAATTATGGGCTATCTAATCAATATTGTAACAAGTTGTATGAAACAATATTAAATAACTTAAAAAATCTTAATAGTAATATAAAATAACACAAGTTAATTAATAAGTATTTACAATTTATTAGATAACAAGTATAGATATAAATCTTGTAGAATATTTTATAAAGTAATAATCAATAATTTATATAATCACATATATTAAATAAACCAATCAAATTGATAAGTAGTTATAATATAATTGTTTAAGGACTGGTATCAAATAATCATAAATAGTTTATACATAATATTGAATGTATTTATATAAAATGACACTTATGAACTATTTATGATTGAGCAATGTTGTAAAAATAAATCTTTATATGCTTTACATTTATTTGAACAAATACATATAAATATATAGTATAACTCTGTTTATAGTTTTTTATAAAAAGTAATTACACTATATCATATTTGAATAAAATTTTTAATATGTTAAGTCCATATTTAATCTCTGACTCTTAATTTGTGCAACTAACAAATCATTACCATTATATTTTACAAGTGCCTTAACAATTTTTATTAATTGTTGTTCAGCTTTTTCAAAATCAGCTTGGTTATTGTCTCGTACAGTAGTAAATACAGATGTCATGTTATCGAACATTCTTATATCGCTATTTTCATCATCAAGTGGTAATCCTTGAAATGGATCAAGTAATTCCTCTAGTATCCAACACAAGGTATATTTAATGTTAGATTTCCGTGATAGTTGTCTCAATATTTTACATATCATTATATTCAATATATGCAAATACGAAATATATGCAAACAGTAGTAGTACTTTAGTAATATAAAACAAGAATAATTTTGTAAAGCAATATTCAAATTAATGCTACTTAAAAATAACAAAATATAAAGAGTAATGCTATATTAGCAATGCAAAATATAGTTAAACAATAACGAAACATAAAATATTATATTGAGATTATTTACAGAAACATTAAATGCAGGAAGTAATGTATTAATATAAACAATAAAATTTTATAATAGTTCATTTAAAGTTAAACTATTATAATACAACTAATTAAATCAGGCAATGATAATATTTATTCTATTCCTACTATCTATGTCAAGTATTTTTACTTTGATTTTCTGTCCTACTTTTGGTTTGTCCATATTCTTTGGAAATTTATTCCAACTTAATAATCCTTCTTTGACTCCTATTGATACAAATGCACCAAAATCAGTAATTCGCGATACAACTCCATTGAAGATTTGTCCAACCTCCGGATTACAACATATCATTTTTACTTCATTTATAGCCATTTCCATTAGTTCTTTATCTACTGAACATATAGTAATATTACCATCGTCTTCAATTTCTATTTTTACCTTTAATCTATCACATAAGTCTTTTATTACCTTGCCTCCAGGACCAATTAAATCTCTTATTTTATCTTTATCAATTTGAATTGATTTAATCCTAGGAGCATTTGGACTTATATCTTGTCTAGACTTACTTATAGTATTGTTCATAATATTAAGTATATGTAACCTTCCCTCCTTTGCTTGTTCTAAAGCATCTTTAATAATATCTCTAGTAATACTATTTATTTTTATATCCATTTGCAGTGCTGTTATACCTTTACTAGTACCAGCGACTTTAAAATCCATGTCTCCCAAATGATCTTCATCTCCCATTATATCAGACAGTATTATATGAGATGTTTTAGTTTTTATTAATCCCATTGCAATTCCAGCAACTGGTGATTTGAGTGGAACTCCAGCAGCCATTAATGACAATGATGTTCCACACACTGTAGCCATGGATGAAGATCCATTAGATTCTGTTATTTCTGATACTGCACGTACAGTATATGGAAACTTATCGCTGCTTGGTAATACTGCTGACAATGCCCTCCAAGCCAGTTTTCCATGTCCTATTTCACGTCTTCCAGGAGCTGCTATTCTCCCAACTTCACATACTGCGAATGGTGGGAAATTATAATGTAGTAAAAATGATTCTTTACTTTCACCGGCTACTGTATCAACTACTTGTACATCATATGAAGTTCCTAAAGTTGTAACTACTAATGCTTGAGTTTCTCCCCTAGTAAATAATGCACTACCGTGTACTTGTGGTAATACATCTATTTTGCAGTTAATATCTCTTATTTGATTTAATGATCTTCCATCTATTCTTTTCTTTGTTTTTATTACCTTTTGCCTCATTGTACTGGATAGTAGTTCTTCAAATAAAAATTCTATGATTGACTTTTGTTCTTCTCCAAGTTCTTCTATTAAGGATTCTTTTATTAATTTAATTGCCTCTTGTCTTTTCAGTTTTGGGATTACATTCAGTGCTTTTTTTATTTTATTTAATGTTAATTCTTGTATTTTATTAAATAAATCTGGATATTGTTTTTTCAAAGGTGTTACTTTTATTTGTTTTTTCTTTATTTTACTTCTTAATTTATTTATTAAATTTATTACAGGTTGTATTTTTTCAAATCCAAACATCACGGCATTTAATACTATGTCTTCTGGTAGATCATTTATTTCGGATTCAACCATTAATATACCATCTGTACTACCAGCTACTACCAAGTTAATATCTGTATTTTCAGTTGGATTTAATATATATTTACCATTACTATAACCTACTCTACATCCAGCTATTGGACCTTCAAATGGTACTCCTGATATCGAGATGGCCGCTGATGCTCCTATCATTGCAGCTATTTCTGGACTACATTGAGGATCATAGCTTAATAATATGCATACTACCTGTACTTCACTACAAAATCCATCAGGAAATAGTGGTCTAATAGGCCTATCAATCAGTCTAGCAATCAAAGTTTCATGTTCTGAGGGTTTACCCTCTCTTTTTACAAAACCACCAGGAAGTCTTCCAGATGCATAAAATCTTTCCATGTAATTAACTGTTAATGGAAAGAATCCAGTTTCTTCATTTTCCTCTTTACTATATACACATGTACATAATACTGTAGTATTACCGAAAGATACTAATACTGCTCCATCTGCTTGCCTCGCTATTTCACCAGTCTCTATCGTTAATGATTTTCCACTCCAATTAATTGTTTCACTTATTTTATCTAATATCATTAAAATTAAATATTATAACTCCATAGTAAAATTTTATCACAATTAAATATAATTTTCGTTAACATAGATCTCATTATTTAATTAATATAAACCAATAATATCTTATAAAAAATAAGTTAGAAATAATAATAATTCCTAACTTATATTATAGTTTTATAGTATTCTGTTGTAATCCTAATCAAATTCACTGATTGATGATGTTTCATCATCTACATTTGCAGAACCAGAAAAATCAAATGAGTTATTAGTATCTAATATAGCTTCATTATTCAATGTATAATTATCATGAGTCTTAAATAAGTTGCTTGAATGTGGCATACTATAAGAACGATCCTTCATAGTAATATCTTCTTGTACATTATTACGCGTCATAGGATTTCTCATATCTCTTTCTTCTTTACTTAAATTTTGTTCATTTATCCCATTATTATTGTATATATTCGTTTTTATGTTGTATTCCTTACTATTAGAACGATTGTGTCGTGCATTATTATTAATAATATTACTATTATTCTTTTCTTGTTCTCTCATTATTTTAAAAATTGGATTCTGCATACCATCAATATCATCATCGTCTGGAGACTGATAGTTTGTATTGTTATATGTCATACTATTATATGTTTTCTTGGTATCTTCCACAAACTTATAATATTTGGTCCCATGTGTACTTCTTGTTTTATTGTTTCTTGAATTTATATCATATAATAAATCATTGCTTGAAAAATCAACATTGTCAGAATTATCATTACTAGAAGAAATAAAATCCTCAGATTCATAATCATTATCTTCATATTTATCAGCATTATACATACTTATATTATTACGTAATTTATTTTTATTGTCTTGTTTATATTTGTAATATTTAGTACCATGTTTACTTCTTTTAGTCTTATTATGTTTATTGTCTCCTTTTGATTTATTAGAGGGTGAATCAATACTTGAAAAACTAAAATTATCATTTATACTATAGTCATAATTTTCAATACAATAACCATTTGTTACTATAAAACCAAATATTACTAAGGTTGTCAACTTGTTCATTTTTATTATTTACCTCTTAATAATTTTGTACACCATTGTACATATTACATATTACTGATTATGTGTTAAATAAAAGTTAATACATTATTTATATCGTTGATTATGATGAAACTAATAGTTTGATAATATTTAATCGTAATATATATAATATCTAATTAATAGTGTGTAATTAATATGTTGTGTTGCAGTATGTAATGCAAAGATATTACTAAAATATTTTTATAACATCTTACATTTATATGGACAATAACTAACAAATTAAAAATAAAATAGAAACAATTTTATTAAATAATATAAATGATATCAAAAATTATATACATAAAACAATATTGTTTATTTTAAATAAATATTACAAATATATTTTATAATACATTATTTTTTAAATATTTAATATATGCTACTTTTTCCAATCACTGAGTTTAAAATCATAATCCAATTCCATTCTGTCTTGTCTCATGTGTACTAGTAATTTTGGATATAATCCTATTGTTTCAGAATATCGTCCTGGAGATGAGTATTTAGCAAATATATAAGCTCCTTTGGCTTTAAATCGTGATCTGGGTTCTATTTTTTTACTTGTTTTATTCTTGCCTGGTATTATATCATATGTAAATATTTCAATACTATCTTTGTAAGTTCTTTTTAACTCTTCCAATTGAGTAAAATAAGATTGAGCATCCATATTCTTTAATCTTTGATTTAGATCCTCAGAATATGGAATAGTTATATTACAAACAAAAGCACTACCTCTATTAGCATCATGATCTACTTCGAATGCAACATTTCTAATATAAACATGCTTTTCTAATGTATCACAACCAGATAATAAAACACATGTAGTAATAAATACTACATATGATTGCAATTTACACATAATATTACTATGCTGGTACTATTCTACCTGCGCCTGATCCATCGTACTGAACTGCTACTCTTTGATTTACTGATAATGCAGGAGGTTCTTTTTGAGTAATTGCTACCACTCGTCTATCTGCTTCTAATTCTACCATATACTCTTTTACTTTAACATTGCGATTTCCCATAGCATATCCTGCTCCTCCGCCAGCTAGTGCTCCTATACCGGCTCCAAGTACAGCTCCTCTACCATTACCAATTGCATTACCTATTACACCACCCAGGACTCCTCCTCCAAGAACACCAGCTGTAGCTCCTACACCACCTTTGTTATTTCTAGCTTTTACATCTCTTATACTAACGATCCTTCCATATTCAACACGGCTTACTGATTTTACTTGATTGGCAGTATATTGATCTCCTGAAAAATCATCACATCCAGTTAATAATACTGCGCCAAATATCAAACCAAGTAATTTTAAACTCAAACTATTATTCATAATAAATTACGTATTACTATACCATTCATTAACATTATATCTCAAGAAATATTTTTTTTATGTTAATTGTGATTTCACTTGCAATGATATTTTTATAAGCTGTATTACTTGTGTTGTATTAAAACTACTATATTAATAATTCATAATAGTGTACTTTATAGTGTACTTTTAATTAAAATATCTCATATATAAAATTTTATAAACAGAAGTTATAATTAAATTAGCTCTGTAAAATTAATATATTATATGCATAAAACTTCGAAGTTCTTATATTTTATTTTAATATTAGGATATACTTTTTTATTTACTCCTATTATAATTTTAGTTATAAATGCTTTTGGAGATACTGATGTACCTGGTGTTTGGCAACATTTAACTACAAAATGGTTTTACGAAGCTATACAGGATCATGAATTACTTCAATCTGCTATTACTAGTTTAAAAATAGCTATCATATCAGCCACAAGTTCCATAATATTAGGATTACTTGCAACAAATGTTACTACAAAAAGGAACAATAAATCTTTTGGATCAAAATTTTTAAGTAATGCAATAATAATACCTACAGTAACACCTGAAATTATAGTTGGATTTTCTTTATTAATGTTATTTTTATTCAGTGAAAAATATTTCGGTATTTCCTTTCCGCGCGGGATAACAACTGTTTGTATTGGCCATACAATGGCAACCATGTCATATGCTCATATGAATATTAGAGCCAAAATACTAATGCTAGACAAATCAATTGAGGAAGCTGCACTGAATTTAGGAGCTAGTCCATATGTAGTGTTTTGGAAAATAAAACTACCCATGTTAAGTAATGCAATATTATCAAGCTGGATATTAGCATTTATAATGTCACTAGATGATTTGGTAATTGCTAGTTTCTTAACGGGACCTGGCGCAACAACACTACCAATCTTAATATTCTCAAATATAAGAGTTGGAATAACTCCAGTAATAAACGCCTTTGCTACGTTGTTTATATTAGTAATAATATTCTGTATAGTAATTACTCATGTATTATCATTTGGGAATAGTACGAATAAAAATAATGATAAGCAACAAAAAAATCTATTCCAGTACTAAAATAATTCCAAGAATTAAATATGACTGAAGTATTATGAGAGAATAGCTGTATTAATATAAGGTGAATTTGATTATGATCATGAAAAATTTGTTAATAATAGTGTGCGAGTGAGACATCTAGTTGTGGCTTGGTTTCCATAATATAACAGCGTAAATCAATAATGAAATCACAAAAGAGTTCATTATAACCTAACAAATTAGAGAAAGTATAACTGATAAAATTTATGATAAAATTTGCCAAATTGGAGTCTTCTCTTTCGTGACGAAGTAAAGTTACTCCCAAAAAATCTAAAATATTTGTTTTATGTAAGAGATGATGCATCAAGCATAGAGATAACATAATAGATGAGTTAAAAGTAGATACGATTATTGATTATCAATATAACAAGTTTGTAAACAAACATTCATGAATTTGATAAATTAAATAGAAATGTCAAATTTACCAAACTAGAAATGAACAACCAATAACAAATGGACAAAGATTATTGCCAAGAGATATTAATGATTTGGCTATTCCATAGGCAACTAATACTACACGATATTATATATAATAATAATACAATGCACAAAATACTGAAAATAATACTGAGTAGATTAATAGTGATAAAATATATGCGATATTATATTTATAATGTATACACATACTGATAATGATTTTGAACGGGTTATTATTTATTAATCAATGACATTGTATAATAAAATATTATTATTTAATAATAAATATATAGTAATATTAAGATTAATAAAACATATACATAATATAAATTATGTTTCTAACATACGAAAAGGAATCAAATCTTTATTGTATTAAGTTTTCATATTTACAATATGAAAGATATAGTAGTAACATAAGAAAATATAAATACAATAAGAATAATTTATGTAAAATATTTGTTTAATTAACTGTTTCTTAACATTTAACTTATACAATAAAATTAAGAGGTGTTATTTTATAACAGTTATAAATATGAATAACTTTAAAAAA
>CACYBM010000008.1 GCA_902772645.1 uncultured Pseudomonadota bacterium
AAGCACTATATACATTTTTATATAAGACAGTAATAATAAATACTACTGCCTTATTTATAATAATAACATTTTCCCTATTTATCAAAATCCCAAAATAAAGGATGAGCTTGTATCACATTATGGTAAATTAAATCGTTGTCTTCCACTAATTTACGGTATTGTTTTGCGAAGTAATTGGGCTGTTTGTCAGAAAATTGTTTTACAAACTGCTGCAGTTTTTGCCAAATTATATTATTCAGATTGTTTAAATCTTCTTCGAATGGGGCAATCATTTTTTTTATGGCGAGTAAATCTTTTACATTACTAATATAGTTGTGGACATGAATTGGTAAGTCCATACTAGCATCTTTAACTGCTTGTATGGTTTGAAGAGTAGGCCAAAGATCCACTTGATCGAAAAGACTATCCGTTATCTTTTTTTTATAATTCTGTAATTGATCCAACCGAGGAACTAGTATAGAATATTGGAATACTACTGAACAGAGAAGTTTGTCAAGAACATTTGTTGCGTTTTGTATTAGTGAATAAGCATCATCAGCATTATGCACTAATTGCTCAGATGCGTCTAATGCTCTAATAATTGTATCAACATCATTATGAAGTTGGTTATATTCTAAGTAAAGCGCACGGATAATCTGTGCAGTAACAGGAGGAACATTTAGCAAATTGTTAGGCTGCATTATTTCATTTTTTTCTTTATTACCTGGTTGTATAATATTATCAATATTTATTTCAGCACCTTTCACATTTTTTTTAAGATCAAGATTTATGTGTTTTCGTTGTATTTTGTGCTTATTGTTATTGTTAATATTATCTGATAATTTTTTATTGCTATTATTATTCCCATAATTGTTAATGAAATATTTGTTTTCCATACTGTTTCCATATTGTATGCAAAACATTCCTAAACATAATGCAACTTTTAATATATTATTAATCATATTTACCTCTTTTTAAAAATAGATACTACTATAGTACCTAATATAGGTCTATCAAAAAAAACAAACAAGTCAATAGTGCTAAATATTATAATAAAATGATAATACTATAAATAGTATTAAAGCAACAGATAACATGTATTATGAAATCAAATTTAAAGAAAGACTCATTGGAGCGTGTTTTTAAATAAGAGATATGAGATGACATGATGGTATAAAGGTATGAAGAATAAAAAAATGATTCATAGAGATTTTTTATAAACTTTATCATTGTATTTTAACCCTTTATTTTTAATATAAATAATTAAGATGATATATTGAAGTAGTAAGAAATATAAGAGTTAAAAATGTATAGCACATGACAATAATATAATATTACCAACTAATGGTATAATGTTTAAAATTTCTAGAAACACGACACACACAGTGTGTTGAAAAACAAAATATCATGAGGTTTTAATTTCTTCTATTAATGCTATATTGAAACTTAAGAATTCTACTACATTAGTAGCATTACTTAATAGTGGTATTTGTAATAAATTGGTAAGTAGTTTTTGATATGTAAATTTATTAATTATTAAATTATATTATTATAAACAATAAAAAAACTATAATGTAGTAAAAGATAATTATTACATAAAAATAATAATGTTAAAATAAGTATAATAAACAATCGAGTTATTAATATAATAATGTGATATAACAAAATATAGTAATACAGTAAATTATATTTATTTAATAATGCTGAGTAAATGTAGTATTGTATAGTAATTAATCAATATTATACACTATATAATGTATATAGTGCTTCGTATTTTATATTATATATACTATCAAATACCGTTTTATAAATAGTATTATTAATATAATCTAGTTATTTGCATTCTTATAACGCATTCATAAAAATTTTTTATGGGCTTTTTTTCAGTTTGGTGATGTAAAAACAACTTGGTATCATGTAATTAGAACAAGTGTACTAAGAAACATGGTGGTCGAGATTGGACTCGAACCAACGACCTATACGATGTGAACGTAGTGCTCTACCAACTGAGCTACTCGACCATATGTCTATACTCTTGATTCTAACAAATATCATTTTAGGAAGCAACATTATTTATTTCCATAATATATACAAATGTGTTTTATATTGATTTTATTTATTACAGCACATTATAAGATATATTAGCGTAATGGTACTAAATAATTAATATTGTAAACAAAAACAAAATAGAATATTTACTAGAGTTATATATTTTATAACTCAAAATATTACGTACATAAATGGAAGAAAGAAATGGGTATTATAAGTGTATTTACTTAAAGTTTATATTGCAATACAAAAAAGCTATTAGATCAATATAAGTGAAATAAACATAATTGATATATCATGTAATATATGTAATTTTATATCAACTTGAGATTAGATAAAAGTAATACAAAATACTAGCAAGAAATTAATAAAAATATAAAAAAGGAGGTGAGTAATATGAGCATATTTAATTTGTCTATATATATTAATGTATAAATATGATATTAATTAGAGGTTAATAAAGGCAAAAAATAATACAAATATTATAAGAATATAGTATATCAGGAAAGTAATAAACAGAAGATGTGCAATTGAATAATATGAACATATTTATTTAAGACATATATAATAGATACTAAACAAATAAGTATTAATAATTACACAGTATAATTTACTTACGATATATATTTTAATACATCTAATAATTTAATAAAAAGAAATATAGTAAAGTACCATAAGTATATTTACTTAAACGATAAATTTTAATAGATATAAATATATTTACCTAAATTTTATACTGTATGGTGTATCTAAATTGATATTAAATAAATATTAATTAAAATATAATATAGCTGTTAAATATTATAATTGTACGTATTTGCTCTTTTAATATATCACAAATAATATGATACAAAAAATATTATTTATAATAAATATGTTGTTAATATATTAATCAAACAAAATAATTAAATAAAAGGAATGTAATTTAAATATAAGAAAGGAGAATTATTATGACTATGGATCGTCCTATATTATCACAGGAATCATTCAGTGAGGATATACAAAAATTTATTAGTTATTTAAGAGGTGAAGATACAATAGGTAATTCTATTACCATTCCACCTATGTTTACAGATAACATTGCTAAAAAACTACAGTTACTTAGTCCTATACGAAGTATAGCTAAGGTTACCGCTACCTCTCATGATAAACTAGACGTAGTAATAGATGATAATGGTAATGAGTCATCAGGCTGGGTGACAGATTCACTAATAACTACTAAGGATAATTCATGTTTATCTAAAGTGTCAATCCATCTACACCAGCTTTATTCTAAACCAAGAGTGACATTTTCACTATTGGAAGACGAATCAGCTAAAGTTGAAGAGGTAATACAAGATAAAATAACATTACAAATGGCATCCGCTGAGAATAAGGCATTTTTGTACGGAGATGGTATAACACAGCCTAAAGGTATTTTAAAATATAACATAACTACAAAGGATTATAAAATAGATTCCAAAACAATAGAAGGAGTCATTGGCAGTAATAACAGTAATATAGATTATAAACAATTAATTGAAGTAATGAATAAACTGAACACCAAGTATTTGTATAACGCATCTTGGTTAATGTCTCGGAATGTAGCTTCATATATCAGAACAATAAAAGATCAATCAAGTGGCAAATTTGTGTGGCAAAATGCAATATTACCAAATGTACCTGATACATTACTTGGTTACCCAGTTGTAATATGTGAAGACATGCCTAATTTACATAAGGATACTAAAAGTTATTGCCCAATACTATTTGGTAATTTCTACGAAGGGTATCAGATAGCAGAGAAACCTGAAATCAAGTTACTAAAAGATCCATACAATGCTAAGCCATTCGTTGAATTCTATGCAACAAAAAGAGTTGGTGGAGATGTAATAGATTTTAATGCAATCAAAGCATTAATATTACAATAATATTAAGTTAATGGGGTTAATAATATGATAGTAGATATTGTAAAGGCCGCATTGTCTATTGTTTCAATAGTACCTGGTATATCCAACATATTTGAAAAATGGACCAAATCATACTCAGTAGAAACTGCTTCTAAAACGATAGTATCATTAGCAAAATCAATAACTGGTTCTAGTACTATTAATGGTAGTATGAATAAATTAAGTAATAACACAGAATTACAAAACAAATTACAAGAATCAATAATAAAAAATGAATATGAAATAGAATTATCAATTATAACTGACAGGCAAAATGCAAGACTACGAGATATAGAGTACTTAAAAAGCAATGGACACAATAGGAGAGCAGACATTATGGTAGTATCCGCTGCTTTATCTTTGATATTTTGCTTGGTAGTAATAGTATATTGTAAGAACATACCTGGAGAAATAGTAGGTATAATATCTACAATGGCCGGTATCTTTGGATCATGTTTAAAGGATGCTTATAGTTTCGAGTTTGGGTCTTCACGTGGTAGTAAAGAAAAAGATATAACTGTAGCATCTATATTATCAAAAATAAAGAAATAGTAATTAATTGTAAACAAGTGAGTAATTATTGTGTTATAATTGTCTAAATTATATTGAGAAATTCTGAAATAATAAAAAGATATTACGGAATTATATGGAAAAAGTAACACTGATATCTTATATTGCAATATTAATAAAATATAGCTTATATAAATAAGGGGGTGATTATTATGATTGTATAAGTTACATTGATAATTTTTTTAAATAACAAAATAATAATATATTATGATTAAAAATAGTGTGAAATATATATAAATCAAGAAATGGTTATTATGTAAATATGAAAGTATTACTAATCTACTACATTGAAATTGTATTCATTAAATATAGATATAAGTCATGAGGAGTGTTTATTATTATTAGAGAAAACATATTAAAATACATTAACACTAATGCAATAGATTGTTCAATCGCATATTAGTACTTATCAAGATTATTAGAATAAGAGAATAATGCGAATTGATCATAAATAAATTAGTAAATATAATTTACATATTATTAGTATATACTGTATAATACAAATAACAACTTAGTACCATTTATTATTATTTATGCATAGCTAGTATTTGCTTATGTAATAATGTAATTTTTAAATAAATACTATTTATTACAATAAATAAGTTAATAAATATATTGTAACAGATGTGCATAATTATCCATTGAATTATTTATTGGTATTGCTTTTATATAATACAAATGAAGTATAAACACATAAGTAACTAATATTTCAATATTATCTTTTTTATAATTGGCTTTTGAATATTTGTGTTTAATATAAAAAGTCAAGATAATATAGTGAAAGAAGTATTATGTTATTTATGGATACTGGTAAGTTAACGCTTAGACTAACATGATATTATGTTTTTCGGACAAAGTTTGGTTGTTACTCACGCAAAAGTTTTTTAGTTGTGGAGATAGAAAAAGTAGTCTATTTTGATAGATAACTTCATTCGGCTTTGTTACCTTTAGTTACGGTTACATTATAAATGTCATTCTTAGTATTAATCCTGTTATGAGATATTTGACCATTCTTAATACTGCACTTGAGAACCAAGAGATGCGAGCTGAAGTAAGCAAGTACCAAACACAAATAGAAAGTAAAAACAATAAGGCTAGTAGATTAGATATAGTGCTACGAAGTAATAAATTCATATTTTTATTAAGAATTTAATAAAAATTATGTTGAGACATACGAGTGTTGTTTTACTACGCACAAAAAAAATAAATTATTTTTTACTATTTATTAATAGTTACATGATAGTATAAACATGAACAATAGTTTTTTTAAAGGAAATATAATGAAAAATTATATTAAAATTTTATTAACCTCATCAATAATATTGGGGGTAACTGCCCTAGTAAGTGATAGTTATTGTATGGAAGATAATTCAATTAATAACAGAAATATTAAGAATTTTGATGGTTGTGACGAAATAAAAGTGACCGATTTAAGCAATATACGTAGCCTGGAGAATGTGATATCAGATATTTGTGAGGCTGGTTGTCTTACAGAACAGACACAATATCAACTATCACAATTAATTGGAATTATTAGTCAGTTAACTTCAAATGATTTAGATCATAGTGTTGATATAGATAATTTAAAAATAAATAATGAAAAATATAAAGATTTATTACAAATGGATTTTTTTTGGTGTCTTACTAAACCAGTACATAAAGTCTTGGATATAATGGAAAAGAAATGTGACCAAGATTTAAATTTTGTAAAAGAATATCAAAGTCTATTAAAATACATATTGTATCTTAGGATTAATAATGAAATTTATTTTTCAAAATACTATAGTATAACTAATGCAATACAAAAAATTCTAAATAGTAAGGGGCTAAAATTAATTGCTGGTAAGTTATTGTCTTCTATTGACAAGTTTAACTATAATGAAAATGCATTAGATACAGTTGCTTCATTAATAATAGAATATATGCAAAGATTATTTTTTAAATATCATCCAAATATTAATGAAACGACAAAGCAAATAATAAAAAAGGATTTTTCAGATAGAAAAAACTACATTGTATTGCAGTTATTTAGTATGAGTAAGTTATCAGAACTAAGCACTTGTAATTTGAAAAATTATTTGGATTTGCAAAGTATTGAAATACCAGTAAGTAATAAAGAAAAATATTCAATGGTTGAGAATTTAATTGGTACAAAGAAATTAAATGATATTAGATTATGTACATATGCAGTAATAGCTGATATACTAAATATGAATGAGATATTTTACGAGACATTAAAAACATTAATAGCAAAACAGAATTTAGATAACATGAAAAATTCTCTTAATAGTTTTTTAACAGATATATCAAATGAATTGTATGCAGAAATACCAGAAGATTTCTTTATTCAGTTAGAAACAATTGTTTGGCAAAAGAAAATAGTACCTGATATAATTGACAACGTGAAGGAGTTTCCTCAAAAGTACGTAAAATATCAAAAACACTCAAAATTGAAAAAATTATATGATCAGTATCAAGAAAGTACAACACCTACTAAAAAAACCAACGCACAGCGAGTATTTAAAACAACTTTAAGCAGGAAATGTATAAATGACATAAGCTTGAAAGAAATATTATATAATGAAGTCTTGGAGTATTGCATTAAACATACAGTTTTCAAATATATTGCTGATAATAATGATCAAAATATTAATATAATTAATAAAGAAGAACAATCAAATATCAATACTCTTAATCACACTGAAAAAAAAGATAACATTAATGAAATTAATAACTATAACATAATAAATACCAATACCAGTAATAATAATATAGAAAATAGTATTAACAATATCACTAATGGTAATAAAGATCAGGTAAGCATTAATAATTACTCCAATTCAAATAATAATGAAATAACAGAAAAATACCAAATAGATGAACAAAAACCTAATAGTTTCTTGGAAGAAATAGATTAGTTTTATGTAAAACGTTACCAGTATTGTATATTGAGTTTTAATAATGAGCAGTAATACGTGCATACTGGTAATTTTTAGGAATTATGTTTGTTTAATATTAAAAATATAATGTGTAACATAAAAAAGTTCTATTGCACTAATATATTGATTATGGTAGTAATTAATTGTATTTGCTATATGTTAATATAGTTACCATAATAATGAAAGAAAAAATTAATAAAAAGCAATTCATATGCACTTCATGTGGTAATATATCTCCAAGATGGATGGGGCAATGTGAATTATGTAAGTCATGGAATAGTATAACAGAGCAATTAATAGAAGAAAGTTACGGCAATCTAAATAAAAAACAAATAGAAATCCCAAATGATTTTTTCGTACATGTGAATAGCAATACTAAAGAGTTTATATCAAATAGACACAAAACTAGTTTGGAGGAGGTTAATAGAGTACTTGGTGGTGGATTAGTAGATAGTTCTGTAATATTGCTTGGTGGAGCTCCTGGAGTTGGTAAATCAACATTATTATTACAAATACTGTCAAATATAGAAGGTATTAATCATTTTATATATGTTTCAGCCGAGGAATCTATTGGACAAGTGTTGTTAAGAGCCCAAAGATTATTGATAAATAACAATAACTTAAAAGTTGCCTCTGCATCATGTATAGAACAAATATTAGAGGCACTAAAAAATACTACATCTGACAGCATAGTAATATTGGATTCAATACAAACTGTATATTCAGATACTATATCTTCACCTCCTGGTAGTATTGCTCAAGTAAAATATTGTACTTCTGAGCTTGTAAACTTTGCCAAATCACATGGAATTATATTGATAATAGTAGGACATGTTACTAAGGATGGGCTTATTGCAGGACCAAAGACACTAGAGCATATGGTTGATGTTGTTCTGAGTTTTGAAGGTGATAAAACTAGTGGTTATAGAATACTAAGAGGAGAAAAAAATAGATTCGGAGCTGTCGATGAAATAGGATTATTTACTATAGATAATACTGGATTAAAGGAAGTTAGTAGTCCATCATCACTATTTCTATCTTGTCACTCTGAACAAACAAGTGGAATCTCAGTATTCTCAGGTATAGAAGGAACAAGACCAATATTAGTAGAAGTACAAGCTTTAGTTTCATTTAGTGGATTACCTGTACCTAAAAGATCATCAGTTGGTTTCGATTTCAATAGATTAGCATTAATAATAGCAGTATTAACAAATAAATGTAGGGTTAGTTTTGCCAATAAGGATATATTCATAAATATTGCAGGAGGAATGAAAATATCTGAGACAGCAGCTGATCTAGCAGTGGCAGCAGCAATCTTGTCTTCTACGATGAAATGTCCACTACCAAACAATACAGTATTCTTTGGGGAAGTTAGTTTATCTGGAGACATAAGACCATCAAACATGGCATTTACAAGATTAAAAGAAGCTAATAAATTGGGATTTAAAAAAGCATATTGTTCAAATAAAACTGAAAACATTTCATTTAATAATATGGATATTAAGATTCATCCAATAAAAACAGTAAGAGAGCTATCAAGGATAATAAGTAATAAAATATATTACAAATAATAAATAAACATTTTTCTGGAGTATAGTTTATTAGTACAGCACGAAATGCATTGCTGTAATATATTATTGATGTTAAATTATTGGATATAAATTTTTATCATTTGGAATAAAATAAATGAAATCGTAAAATGAAAGTAGGCAAAATAGATAAAATGGGGATGTTTTATGGGAATCATATGTAAATGTTTTACACTAGAGGATAGCATAAGTTTTTAATAAAAAATACGTAACTATTATATTACCAACGAAATAAGTAGAATATTACTTGATTCAATAACAATTATTGTATAAAATCTTTTAATTATTAACTGTTTCTTAACATTTAACTTATACAATAAAATTAAGAGGTGTTATTTTATAACAGTTATAAATATGAATAACTTTAAAAAA
>CACYBM010000009.1 GCA_902772645.1 uncultured Pseudomonadota bacterium
GAACGTATATCGATGCCAGACTTTGATATAGACTTCTGTCAGTATAGAAGAGATGAAACTATAGAATATGTGCAATCAAAGTATGGTAAAGATAGAGTAGCTCATATAATAGCATTGGGAAAACTTCAAGCAAGAAATGTAGTAAGGGATGTAGGGAGAGTATTGCAGATGTCCTATAACCAAGTAGATAAGATTACTAAACTAGTACCGCAGAATCCAGTACATCCGATAGATTTAAAACAAGCATTAACCATGGAACCCAAATTAAATGAGTTAATGGAAAATGACACTCAAGTAAAATTTCTAATGGATACTGCTCTACAACTTGAAGGATTATATAGACATGCATCAATGCATGCTGCAGGTATAGTTATAGGAAACACAAGTATAGATAATTTAGTTCCTATATATTCAGATGGTGAGACACCAATGGCCATTACTCAATTCAATATGAAGTATGTAGAAATGGCTGGACTAGTGAAGTTTGACTTTCTTGGGCTTAAGACTTTGACAGTAATACAATATGCTATAAAAAGTATTAAAAAGTATAAAAACATAGATATAGATATATCTAATATAGATATGGAAGATAAAAAGACTTTCGATTTGTTGTGTGCAGTTGATGTTACTGGTGTATTCCAATTAGAAAGTTCAGGAATAAAGGAAGTTATAAAAAAACTACAACCAAATAACATAGAAGACATAATAGCACTAATATCATTGTACAGACCTGGACCAATGGATAATATACCTGTATATTTAGCTAGAAAACATGGAGCAGAAAAAGTAAAGTATTTACATCCCTTATTAGAGCCAATACTTAAACCAACTTATGGAATAATGATATACCAAGAACAAGTAATGCAAATAGCTCAAAAGATGGGAGGATACTCATTGGCTGGAGCTGATTTGTTAAGGAGAGCCATGGGAAAGAAAATAAAAGAAGAAATGGAAAAAAATAAGTCTATATTTGAAGAGGGAGCTATAAAACAAGGTATAGATAGTGAGATAGCATCGGAAGTATTTGATACAATGGCTAAGTTTGCTAGTTATGGATTTAACAGATCTCATGCAGCAGCATATGGTGTTATATCGTATCAAACCGCTTATTTAAAAGCTAATTTTAGATTAGAATTTTACATAGCATCATTAAATTTAGATATAGATAAAACAGATAAAGTAGCAATATTTATTCAGGATGCTAAGCAATCTGGTATTGCAATATTACCACTGGATATAAATAAATCTGAAGACATATTTATAGAGGAAGATAACAATAGTATTAGGTATGCATTGGGAGCACTAAAAGGAAGTAGTTCTATGTTAATGCAAAGTATAGTAAAAGAAAGAAAATTACATGGTAATTACAAGGATATATTTGATTTCTTTAATAGAGTCAATGGTATGCAAGGATTAAACTCTAGACAAGCTGAGATATTAACATTATCAGGTGCTTTTGATTCTATACATGATAATAGGCGTCAAATATTTGAATCATTAGAAATATTAATGAGTGATAATTCCAAGGCAAATAAAGATGCACAGCGTAGTGGTGTAACACAAATGCTCTTGTTTGGTAATAAAAAACAAGAATTATTGGACGTTCCTCAGTGGAGTATTTTGGAACAACTTGATAGGGAAAGGCAAGTAGTTAAGTTTTACTTAAATAATCATCCAATGGATTTATACAAAGATATATTGAGATATAATAATGTATTAAATAGTAAAGATTTTAATAAATCAATAGAAAATGTAAATATTGCTGGGATATTAATGGGAAAAGACGAGCATATATCAAAGAGTGGTAATAAATATTGTTTCATTACAATATCTGATACTAGTAATACATTTGAAGTAAGCGTTTTATCAAGTTTATATTTACAAGTAAGAGAATATTTAGTTATTGGGAAACCATATTTAATACAAGTAAAACTAGTAGTTGATGGAGAAACTACAAGAATAACAGCATTGAAATTACAAAATATAGATACTTTTATGAGTAATCAAAAGATATTCATACATATAAATAAGACAACAGATATTAATAAATTAAAAACAGAACTAGATAAACTTGATAATGGTAAGAATAAAATATATTTTATTACTAGAGATGAATATAATCAAACATTTGAAATAGATACTAATTATTTAAAGGATTTTAATTTAAGTGTTAGAAAATATTTTAGAAATGTTCTTGGATTTACCATAGAAACAATAAATGTGTTGTAATTTTGCAATATTTTAAAACTTTTGATAAAAACATTTTATATTGCTATATTTACTATTTTATAAATTATGTTTGTTACAAACAACGTAATACTTGTAATATATTACTAATAATATATTAATAAACGGAGCAGTACTAGTAATTTTTGTTAAGATATTTTATTGATATTATTAATTATATAAACATATTATATAAGATAATAGCTACTATATGAATCATATTGTAATACAATCGACTATTTATTAGAAAAAAGATTTAAAAAGAAGTTTATTGTACGCACTGGATTCGTTAAGCTTTATGATTTTTACTTACTAAGTAATTTTCTTGTACATTATTATTGACTGCAATATTGGATAGTAATCCTGTAATTGAAGATATAAAAATACTAAATACAGCACTTTGGAATCAAGAGATATGAGATGAAGGAAGCGAGTACCAACATTAGCAAAATGTTTTTAACAGTAAAGCCAACAGATTGGAAATCGAACTGCAATAGATGCCGACACAATAGTAAATGCGGAGATCGTAGATAACATGCGTAATATTTATATATTATATTACACAGCAACTTCAGTTTACATATAATTGAAATCTAGATAGTAGAACAATAGTACATGTATTCTCTCATATGTTTGGATCACTTTAATGATACCACCACCAATAACATAACATACTAAGCAAGGAAAAATTTCTAAATTTCTGGATACAAATTTCAGCCTTAAAACAATACTGGACATGAATTTCAGTTGTATTATGAATAATAAGTCAATCTGTAAGATAGTAATGGGCCAAATGTCCAGCAAATAACTAAATATAATTAGTATTTTATAATAAGAAATAAAGTTACTTATAGTTTAATTTATAAGCAAATGTGTCCAATCGATGAATTTTCTGTTTGTTTAAAACATAATATTTGTATTAATGAGTACACAAAATTAATGGATAAAATGATGTTAATATAGATTTAAAAACAAACAATTAGCGAATAAGGTGAGAACAATAATGCAGAATTGGTCACAATTCTTTACGAATGTACATGATAGAATAAATATTACTGATAATAAAATGAATAGAGCACAATATTTGTGGACTAAACTATCAAGTTGTAATGAAGTAAAAGAAAGAACAAATATATTAATTAGAGAAATGTGAATTATGAAATTTGAATTCTGAAATTATTTGAATAAAACAATTAAATTGGATAAAACTATCAAATAGTGGTATACAAGAATGGATGATAATATAATGCCAATGTTGAAACTGCTAACAAGATGTTACGAGAATGCTTATATGGGAATATCAATGTTAATTGAAATTGTTATTAAATGTAAAATTCATATGATGTTAAAATAACAATTAGGTATATAAGAGTTTCAATATAATACAAGATAAACAAATTTCATTAACACTTTTTACCAAAAAAGCAGAAGCATATGCAACATGATTATATAATTTTTTTGTACTAATGTGATGATGAACCATATAAAATTATTATTATTAATAATAATATCGATTGGATTGTCTTAATAACAAATTGTTATTACGCATTACAGATTTAATTTTGTAAGCCTCATCTAATTCATCTTCTGAAATATGGTGGAGATAAGGAGGATCGAACTCCTGACCTCTTCGATGCCATCGAAGCGCTCTCCCAGCTGAGCTATACCCCCAGTACAATAATATTATATCATGTAATATTTTTAAAGGTCAATATACTTTGGTTTAACAGTGTTGTTAACATGCAAAAAAATACCAGTTATATATTATTGATATGGTATTGTGATTATAAAACAAATAGTACAAAATATAAAAAGTAAATATATTATATATTATAATACATATATATTTAAGTAATACAAAAACACATATAATTAATAATAAAATAAATATTTGATTCAATATAAACTTTTATAGATGCATAAGTATTAAAAAATTGATATAATGAGCATTAGTTAATACTAAAATAGTATATTACAATGTCGTTTTTTAAAAAATTAAAAGAAGCAATATCTAATATAGTATCTGGAAAGAAGAACCAAGAAATAAATAACATAACAGATTTATTAATAGAAGCTGATTTCGGGGTAACTTTGGCAGAATCTTTATCTAATAAGATCAAGAATTCATCAAATACTGCTGAGTCTTTGAAAGAAGAAATAAGTAATATACTAAATCCGTTAATAAATGACATTGTAATTGATAGATGTTGTAAACCATTCGTTATAACACTATGTGGAATTAATGGATGTGGAAAAACTACTACAATAGCAAAACTAGTTCATAAGTTCCATAATGAAGGGCTGTCAGTTGATATAGCGGCCTGTGATACGTTTAGAGCTGCTGCAGATGATCAGTTGGAAATATGGGCTAATAGATTAGATGCTAAGTTATATAAAGGCACTAATAAAGATCCTGCTAGTGTGGCGTACACAGCAATTTCATCAACTAATAGTGATGTCTTACTTGTAGATACTGCTGGCAGATTACCAACTAATACTAATTTGATGAATGAATTGTCTAAGATATACAGGGTATTAAATAAGTTTAATAGTAAGGCACCACATATGAATATTTTAGTAATAGACGCTACTACCGGACAGAATTCTATTAATCAAGTACAAGCATTTAATGGTATTAATCAAATAGATGGTATTATATTAGCTAAAATTGATGGAGGAGCTAAAGGAGGTACTATAGTCAATATAGCGAACAAACTTCACATACCAATACTAGGAGTTGGTAATGGAGAAAATAAAGAAGATTTCGAAATTTTTTCTATAGATAAGTTTCTAAAGGATTTGGTGGGGTGATAAGATGAATAAATCTCATGTATACTATGGAATTGCGATATTATTGGGAGTTATAGCAGGATTATTCAATATACCATTTATTAATACATTATCAAAAGCAGTTTCAGAAATATTTATAAGAATATTTAAGTGTATAAGCATGCCTATAGTATCACTTTCTGTATTAATAGCTTTGTCATGCTATGGATCTGAAGAGAATACTAGTAACATATGGAAAAAAACCTTGTTTTATACTACTTTGACTACAGTCTTGGCAGCATCAGTAGCAGCTATATTATATACAATTATCAGCCCTCCAAGTGTTGCAATTTCTGATAATGATGTTATTAATCCAGTACTAACAAATAGCTCAGAAGGATATTTAAAGTATTTCTTAGAAATAATACCTGACAGTATAAGCAAAGCTTTTATGGAACATAATGTATTGAGTGTTTTATTAATAAGTGCAATATTTGGCTTAGCCATAAGAGCAATAGATAACAGAGAAGTAAATAATACTGTTATCAATTTATTTAAAGGATTACATAATATATTCTTTACAATTACTAAATTCTTAGTACGAATACTACCAATAGGACTATTTGGTTTTATAAGTGTAAGTATTACTGAAATAAATAATGGATTTGATTTCAAAGGAATGGGTAAGTATTTCCTGGTCATTATATTAGCAAATTTAGTACAAGGTATTATAGTATTACCAACATTATTAGCAGCAAAGGGGATAAATCCATTACATACATTTAAAGGTATGGCTCCTGCATTATCAGTAGCATTCTTTTCTAAATCTTCATCTGGAACATTACCAGTAACAATACAATCAGCAGAAAATAATTTGAAAATAAATCCAAGAGTAAGCAAGTTTGTACTACCATTGTGTACAACAATTAACATGAATGGATGTGCTGCTTTTATATTTTCTACTGTAATATATGTAATGCAAAACAATGGATTGTCTATAGATTTTCTTACAGTTATTAGTTGGATCCTGATATCTACTTTGGCAGCTATAGGAAACGCAGGAGTGCCAATGGGATGTTTCTTTCTTAGCGCCAGTTTATTGTCATCAATGAATGTACCAATAGAACTATTGGGAATAACACTGCCATTCTATAGTGTATTGGATATGCTAGAAACTTCTCTTAACGTATGGTCAGACTCATGTGTAGCAACAATAGTTAATAAACAAGTTTTAAGTAATAAAGATTAATATGATTAAATATGCAATACGAGTAAATAAATCAGTGTATTGCATATGCTTTCGTGTTATATATACGATCAATTAAGAATTAATAAAACATTTCTATATTAAAACAGTCATATGGTTTTAATAAATATAAAATACAATGACATACAAGTAATGTTACCATTGATAATATACTCAAAATATATTAAATATAGTATATATCTGTATATAGCTAAATCCAGCATATACTACATTTTTACTTAGTTCAATATTCCATGTTTTTGCTATTCCAAAGTTTCCAGAATTTTGTATGTGAAATCTTATGTCATGAATTGTTCTCAGCATCAATATAGTTTTCTTCATCGATTTTTTCCAAACATTATAAAGACACATTATTATTCAAAGAACATCGTAATTATTCCTATGTGGATTATACTTACCATTTTGATTAACTTCCTCTGAATACATGTCTTCAAATTCTTTAATTAACTCTGAGATTGTGCGGCGACAGCAGTAAAAAACTGCTAAAAACTTCTTAAAAATGTGTTTAACAATAGATGAAGTTAAATCTTTGCTATAGTATTGTGGTACACTATAATTAATAGTTGGAGTATATAATGATATAATATGCAAAATGAAATAAATACATCATCAGTAATATTGCCATCTCCATCAAATATACCTAGCAGTAGCGTTAATACCAATATTCCACAAATAAATGATGATAGTTCTATATTCTCATATTTTTGGGATGCTAGTTTTATGATAAAACTAGTATTATTAACTTTATTAATAGCGTCTATTTATTCTTGGGCAATTATTATTTCAAAATACTTTACATTAAGGAAAATAAACAGAGAAGGAGATGATTTCGAGGAATCATTCTGGTCTGGTACTCCATTGGATATATTGTATAAAAAAATGAGAAACGCATCGTTTGATCCTTTATCTAATGTATTCTGTGCAGCAATGGCAGAATTCGAACAATCAAATGATGGTCAAGATAACAATAGTAAATGTGATACAAAACGAATAGAAAGAGCTATGAGAATTGCAATACAAAAGGAAGTAAACGATTTAGAAAATGGCTTATCTTTTTTATCTACAGTTGGAACAAATGGAGTCATAGTAGGATTATTAGGTACAGTAGTTGGTATTTCAAATGGATTTAAGATAATAGCAGTGCAACATAGTGCGTCAATAGCAAATGTTGGCTCAGTACTATCAGAAGCATTATTTACTACAGCATTTGGAGTATTAACTGCTATTCCTGCAGCTGTAGCTTATAATAAATATATGGATTCCATAAATAAGTATATAAGTAGGCTAGAAATATTTTCAGAAGAATTCATTTCAATAATTACAAGGCAGTACGATGAAAATTAAAAGGAAACCAAGAGCAAGTGTATATATTAACGTTGCTCCACTAGTTGAAGTAATGTTAGTACTTGTGATTATATTGATGATTACTGCTCCCACTCTTAATGTTGGAGTTCAAGTAAATTTACCAAAGACCCAGGCAGCATCATTAAATAATGCTGAAAAAGATAACATTAAACCAATAATAATATCCATAAATAAACAGGGGCAAATGTATCTTGATGATATGCAAGTAGATATTGATACATTAATTCAACGTACTAGAAATGCCAAGACTATTTATGTCAGAGGAGATGAAGGATTGCCATATGGTAAAATAATGGAAATAATGGGTATATTATCTAGCTCAGGAGATTGCAAGGTATCATTAATTTCAGAACAACAATTGTTAAAGACAAATGCAGTATAATAGTTGGTAACTTGGGGTTAAAGCTAGTATAATGAAGAAAATTTTTATATACATATCAGTAATACTGCATGCTGTAATAGCAATAGCATCATTATTTAATTTTGATGGACTATTTAAAAAAACAATCAAAGATAATGGACATGCAGTATTTGATTTTATATCTATTGGCAATAAAAGTACTTCTCCGATATTATCAAACGAAAATGGGAAAGCTAGTAAAACTAAATCATACAATAATAGTAAAGAGGAAAATAATGTAGATAAATCAAATACAAATATAACTAAGTTAACAAATAATACAGATGAATTCGATAAACAAGATAATACAATAAAAAAGAAGAAAGACATAAAACCTAAAAAAGAAAATAATAGTGATACACAAAATAACAATATAACAAAATTACCTAATAATAAAAAAGAAACAAAGCAAGAAAAGCCAAAAACTAATGACAATAAAAAACATGAAATAAACAAACAAAATGTGACTCAAATAAAAAATCATATAAATAAAAATGAATCAAAAAAGAAATCTGATAACAGAAAACAAAATAAACATACAGAAAAAAATAATGATAAACCCTCAAATAAAAATAACAATAAAGCATTAGTTAATTTAAAAAAGCAAAATAAAAGGGTACAATCAAATACAATATCAAGTAAAAAATCACTTAATAGTTTTTTAGATAATGTATTAGCTGATGGTGATAATGAAAATACTGGAGCTAATGCAGAATCAATTGGAGAAACATTGACAGCTACTCAAGTTGATATGATAAGAAATACTATACGTAAATGTTGGCATTTCCCTGCTGGATTAAAGGACGCTGAAACACTTGTAGTTGACATAAAAATGGAACTTGATAAGAGTGGATATGTAAAGAAAGCAGAAGTAGTAGATAAAAATAGAATGAAAAGAGATTCGGGATTTAAAATAGCAGCTGAAAACGCTCAGAGAGCAGTGTTAGATCAGAGATGTAATCCATTACCATTACCTAAAGAAAAATATGATGAATGGAAAGATCTTGAACTAAGCTTTAATCCCCGGGATATGCTGAGCTAGTTTTTATTCTACTCTCATAATAGAACATTATTTGCATTTAATTGGATTGAGTTTGTTTATACGTGATGGGTTACAATATTAGTATTATTATTAACTGGATAATTATTAATTTGAGTAATATTATTATTTATTGCATTACTTTGATCAAATGAAATTACTAATAATATAACATATGCAATAAGACTTAAAATGTTCACAATTCACTACTTGAAATATTGTATTCAAATTGTATATTAGTTAATATTTTATCAATATTATAGCAGATAATATATATTTGCAGAATAAATTCTACGCCAATCAGTACCAAAAAACTGCCTATACTAATTTACTTCTATTTATGTAATATTTTATTTATTACAAAATAATGATATATGTATTATTGGAATAATGATTATATTTTCAAAATATTAGATTTATACTAATACAATCACATGATAATAAATCTTTCATGCATATACTTTAATATTGAACTTTCATGATAACATAAATTGAATCAATATAATATAAATTGTTATTCAAGTGAAACATGTACAAACAATTTTTAATAAAGATGATAATACTTATATAAATCGTATTATTACTAATAATAAAAATCATTATTTAAAAAATAAAAATATAGAAATGATATTAATAACATACTATTATGCAAGAACCGATATAATAATGGATTGTAAAAATGATTGGTAAAGCTATTTGGTTGGCATTTGTATTACTAATTAGTATTACTTTTGTACTGAGAGCAATGCAGGGACTAGAGATTCCATCAGTATTTTATGAGCAATCAGATATAGTAATATTATCTGATGATAGTAATGATACAGATCAGTAATTATATATATTAAACACAAATGTTTGGAATTAAGTGTGTGTTTGTATTATTTCTAAGTTATTTTATATCATTATGATAAACATTTGGTAAGTTAGAATGATTATATAATTATTACTATAGCAACGCAAATAAAATAATAATACTACACTTATATATTACAAATATGAATAATTAATTCTTGCTTTTAATATGAGAATTTAATGGGAACTTGTACGACAATTTATATTCCTAACTTTCTCAATTGTATCTAATTGTAGTTGTTCTATCTTATTTTTTACCATATTATAGAATGCTATTTCATCTTTATCAATTTTTTCATTGTCTTCTACATGACACAGCCTATCTTGCCATTCAGCACATTCTTCAAAACACTTTTTACATACACTTATTATATCTTCTGTCGTGTTATTGTTTTCTAATAATAATTTACCGATTTTATATCCAACCTCTATTATATACCAATCAATATTTCCATCTAAACAACCGGATAATTTCTCATACACATCTCTATGTCTCCCATAGGGATCACACCATGCTGGAGGGCAATGTGATGCAGTTACAGATTTCTTGGAACAAGCTTCTTGTATTCTTTGTATTTGTAATTTAAAATTATCCCACACACCGAAGTATTCTGATTTGTAATAAGCTAATATTGGTTCTATATTTTGAAAATAAACACTAAATTTCTCATATGCAGAATCATACATATGATATCTACGTTGATGCCACTTATATTTAAACTTATTACGATTATCATATGATAGATTACTATTATATTCTGACTGTAATGCAATTGTTGTTATCCCACCATCCCATATTGATTCAGCAACAAGTTCAAGTGTCCAAGATAATGGTTTTATTATATCGTCAATATTTATTGTCTCGGTATTATTATTTATATATTTATCAATCTTACTATTAATAGCATATATTACATCATGTGATAATTGTACTAATTGATTAGAAATATAATACAATACACTCATTATATTAATCCTTTTATTGGATGAAATAATATCATTAATACTTTGTTTATATTTATTGGGATTTAATTTCTTTTGCAGATCGTACATAATACTTATTGCCAAATTACTTCTCTTTAATTCATTAGAATTAAGCGTTACATTAAATTGTTCAAAAATTATATTTTCTCTATTAGTCCAGTCGTCACTGAAAAGTCTTTCATGTTTATCTGTGTGTATATTATAAAAATCATAATCATTTATATTTCTTTTCCAGAATTCATTAATATTAATTTTCAATTTATGATGTCCAACAAATAGAAATACACCATCACATATACTGCCTGCAAAATCATAAATAGTATCTAAGTAATCTTCTAATAATAATTTATAAGGCATTTGATTTTGTTTAAGCCAATTTAAACAGTTTTTTACTTTAGTATTATTACAATCTATTGGAACAATAGTTTTATATTTACACATTTGATCAAATGATGGAACACATGTATTATCATAATTGTATATATATAATGGCATATTATTTACAATATATTGCTTATATCTTTTATTATACTACATTTATAATATATTTGCAATGAAAATTATTAATATATATTATTAATAGTAGATATATTTGTATTAATAAATGTTTTAAAACACGATAATGCATACAAGATTACTAATATTGTCCAAATACAAAATGGTTAATTAATTTTTAATAAAAATATAAGTTCATTAATGATAAAATATAGTCATAATTAATATAATTTTAATAATATTGCCAAATGGTATTAGATGATATATAATTAGTAGTATCTAGATAATAACTATACTTAGAATTGTATGGCCTACTTTAGACGTAATAATAACAGTGACGATTTAAATATATGGCCAGGTTTTGTTGATGCTTTGTCCACCGTAGTACTAGTATTTACTTTTGTTATAGTTGGTTTTTTGGCTTCACAAATCTATTTATCTAAAATAATACTGGATAAAAAGTCCTCTGTTGATAATCTGCAATCTCAATTATCCGAAGTGTGTTCTTTGTTTGATTCCGAAAAACACAAGAATAAAGAACTAAATGATATTAATAGTGATTTAAAAAGACAAATAATTGAATTGAATAGAGTAATAGAAAAATTAAATAATATGTTTAATGAAGAAACACAAATGGCAAACCAAGAAAACTCATCATTAAAAGATAAAATAGATAAATTAAATGCTCAATTAAAAGAAGTATTGGCAGCATTAGCAGCTGAACATGCAGCTTCAGAAGAAAATCTTAAGGCATTGGCTTTAATCAAAAATGAAAACATGAAATTAAATGAATTAGCCAAATTTAATGCTTATAGATCTGAGTTTTTTGAGAAATTAAACAATATAGTGAAAGATAAAGAAGGTATAAAAATAGTTGGAGACAGATTTATATTTCAATCAGAATTATTCTTTGATACTGGTTCTGACATACTAAATGAAGAAGGTAAAGAACAAGTATCAGAGTTAGCAAAAGTAATTCTTGATATTGGAGATAAAATACCTTCAAATATAAGGTGGATTTTAAGAGTTGATGGTCATACTGATTCTAGGAAAATAATGGGTAGTGGTAAATTTGCTTCCAATTGGGAGTTATCTGCTGCTAGGGCAATATCAGTAGTAAAACACTTAATTAAAGAAGGTGTAAGTCCTAACCACCTAGTAGCTGCGGGCTTCGGTGAATTCCAGCCTATAGCTAAAGGTAATGCTGAAGAAGATTTAGCACGCAATAGACGTATAGAATTTAAATTAGATGAAAGGTAAAATAATGAACAACTTGTTTATCATATCAGGACCATCAGGAGTTGGGAAATCTACATTAATAGATTATATACTAAACACTATTCCTCAATCCAGGCTTAGTATATCATGCACTACTAGGTCTCCTAGATACTACGAACATGATGGTAAAGAATATTATTTCATAATGGAAAACAAGTTCCGTGAGATGATCCAAAATGAAGAACTCCTTGAGTATGTTTACTGCTTTGGAAATTATTACGGTACTCCAAAAAGTGAAGTTGATAATATTCTGAAAAATAACGGCATATGTATATTAGATGTTGAGTTCGCTGGAGCCATGAGTATATTAAAGTATTATAAAAATAATGCTGAAGTAAAATGTACTAGTATACTAGTAATGCCGCCTTCAATAATTGAACTGAGAAAACGATTATTAGAGAGAGGATCGGAAAATGAAGAAGCAATTAGTCGTAGATTATCAGGATTTAATAGTGAGGAATTAGCATACTATGAACCATTTTATGATTATATAATAACTAATAATAATTTGAAAACAACCAAAGAAGTAGTACTGGATATATTCAAGAAGAGCATAGGGGATAAGTAGTATTAGCATACAAAATGTAAGGTCAGTTTTGCATCTGACCATTTTGCTTTTATGATATTATAATAATTTAAAATATTACTTTGTGGCACTGTCTTAAAGCAATAATGTGTTGAGAATTATTGGATTTGTATTATATAGCATTATGTTTGAATAAATATTGATTATCAAAGATATATTATATTACTTAACAATACTAATAATTGGTTAATATATAATACTTTGTTCAATTTATATTATTACA
Organism: uncultured Pseudomonadota bacterium; assembly: GCA_902772645.1. Taxonomy (GTDB): domain Bacteria; phylum Pseudomonadota; class Alphaproteobacteria; order RUG11792; family RUG11792; genus RUG11792. The sequence goes on from CACYBM010000009.1 coordinate 13,485, forward strand.
GCAATTAATTATATAGTATTTTATATGTAATTATTACTGGCATATGTATACATATACAACCACTTTATTATATATAGTATTTACCACAATACTGGTAATAACATATTTAGTAATATTAATTGATATCTTCCAACTAATTATTTTATGCTAAGTTTTTTTTATTTGTGTATTACTTACATGTTCATTAAGTGTATCATGTGCTATATTGTTATTTTCTATCCTGTCATTCATTTCGGTATTTATACTTGATGTTATATTATTATCTATATTATAACTTACAGTGGCCATCATCTGATTATTAGTATTATTGTTTACATTATTGCATTATTGTATAATGTATTTTGATTTAAATTTATTTTATTTATAGCTAATAATGTTTCAGAAAGTATTTTGCACAGTATTTTAATAATACTCATATAAATTTACAAATTAAGATAATGATATGTATTTACATCAAAATACTGTCAAGTATAAACTTGTATATTTATATTAACGCTACTAATTATTTTATTTATATCAAATACATATTTAATATACAAAATTACAAATGTATTCGTATTGCATAGTTTAAGCTAAAAACAACAATCTCACTATTATTATCTATATAACAACTTAATAACCATACAATGTAAAATCTGCAATGACATATATAACAATACTATTGTGTTATCTCAAAATTATCACAACTCCTTATTATTATGTAATAATATATTACTGTATCATTCGTATTACAGTTAAACTTTACTAAACAAATCTTTGTATAACGACCTAACCATTGGTATTACGCTATCTCTCGTAAAGTCGTTCATAGTATAGAATCCTGGTTTTTGTTGTACTAGCCATTTTGCAGCTTTTACTGCTCCCTTTGCAAATATTTCTTTGGAATGTGCTGTATGTTTAATTTTAAGTGTTTCATATTTCCCGACAAAGCTAATTTCATGTTTGCCAGCAACGCTACCACATCTTTGTACTGAAAAACCTATCTCTTTATCTTGTCTCAAAGGACACACTCCATATCTAGTAAATCTTGCAACATCTTCAAATCTATCACCTCTTGCTTGAGCTATAGTTCTCCCAAACATTATTGCAGTTCCTGATGGCGCATCTTTTTTCAATCTATGATGTGCTTCAAATATTTCAACATCATATGAGCCCTCAAGTATTTTTGATGTAGCATACAGCATCATATTTACTAGGGATATCATGAAACTCATATTTGGAGAATAGAATACTTGAACGAAATCAGAACAGTGTTCCATTAAGTTCATGCACTTTCCAGATAGTCCAGTAGTACCTATTACCATAGGTACTAATACTTTGCTCTTAATAACATGATTCAACATTAACTCAGTAGCTACTGGACATGAAAAATCAACAATAGCATCAGTATTTAGAAACAAATCAGAAATTTTATCCTTACTGGACACCTTATTAGATACCTTACATCCTTCTCTCAGAGCAGATTTTATAATTAATCCACCCATTGATCCTGTTGCTCCTAATACTGATATCTTCATTATTAGAAAGGAACCTCATCATAATCATCGTTAGCAGATATTGGAGCAGAATCCTTCGATGTGCTACTTACAGCCAATGGAGATACCTCCTTTTTGGAATCCAACATGATTATGTCTCCTTTAAACTTACCAAGGACAACTTCAGTTACATACCTCTCATTTCCAGACTTATCTATCCAAGATCTCGTTTGTAATTGTCCTTCAATATATAATTTAGAACCTTTACGTATGTACTTTTCTATTAAATCTACTAGTCTTTCGTTAAAGACTACTATTCTGTGCCATTCTGGCTTGTCCTCTCGCTCGCCAGTTGTTTTATTACGACGAGTCTCAGTTGTTGCTATAGTAAAA
>CACYBM010000010.1 GCA_902772645.1 uncultured Pseudomonadota bacterium
ATCGGCATGGGGCGAGTGATCAGTTTCGAACTGACGACCTCTAGGACCACAATCTAGCGCTCTAACCAACTGAGCTACACTCGCCACCCTATCAATTGTATTTTACCATCTTTTACAAGTACTGTCAATATGGAACTAGTAAATATAACATACAAATACTCGTTAACATGGATAAATTAATATCCATGTATTATTTATATAACCATAAGCAATTATCTTCATTTATTTACTATAACTGTTTGCCATTTATATATATTAGCAACCTATACTAATAATCTGATCCTGAGATTGGTTAACTTACATATTTATATCATTCATTGGTTCATTTTGTTAATTGTCTCCTTATTTACCCAATCCGTATTAAACATTTCCTTTGCCTCAGATAATATTTTGGATACATTGTTGTTACATGTTGCTATTAGGCCTCGAATGTATGGTAATTGTCTCTCATCATTTGGCATTGGAAGTTTTTTTAATGCTTCTTCTTTGTCTGTTATTGATTTATTTATTGGATTACATTTTTTTTCTAGTTCAATTTTCGTATCATTTAATTTTGATATTTCTGTATTTAACTCATTCAATTCATCATCATATTTTTTTGTAATTTCTTCTGCATTTGCCATTTTCTTTAATTCTTCTTGTTTATTTTGTATGTCTTTTTTTGCTTTATCTATATTATCTGCAATGGTTGTTCGCAGTTTTGTATTTGCTGGAATGTTTGATATTTTTTTTAGTTTGTTTTCTGATTCAGTATTTTGATCTTCCAATATTTTTAATTCATTTTCTAGTTGTTCTTTTTTACCTTTTGATGTTTTGTTATATTCATCCATTGCTTTTTCTTTATCTTTTGTAGTAGTACTAATTTTCTCATTTACTGCTTTAATATTTTTTTCTACTTCGGCCAATTCTGTAAGATTTGTGTTTTTCTTCAAATCTTCTATTTCTGTTAATAGTTTTATTGCCTCTAATGTTGTATTACACCCTTCAGCATCTTTTTTCATTCTATTTACTTGTTCATTTATAGCTATTTCTTTTTTCTTTAATTCATTTATTAGTGCAAATTCTTGCTTACTCGGAATATCTATTTCAGAATTATTACCTGTATTAAAATAAAAATTAGCTAATAATGTAAACGATTGTAATATTTTATCTTCAGATTTTTCGTCTAAAAATTGTTTTGCCACATCTTCTATTGCTTTAAATGTTTCTTTTGGTAATGACATTAACCAATTTTTCATTGATGATACTGGTTTATATTCTGCATTATTACCTGTAATATTTAAATACTTTATTATATGATCCAAATCTTCCTGTCCATTAAAATTATTTATCATATTTGATATCTTATATTCAAACATCTTTGATTGCGCATCATAATTCTTATCATTTGTTAACATAATATTTTTTAGTGTTGCAACATCTTTATTCCTTATTGATTCACATATTTCTTTAGTTATTTCAAATGAAACAAGCAATGAATTATTAGAAATTTTACGGACATCAAATGCATTATTGAACATTGGTCTAGCATCACGTTCCTGCAATTCTTCAAGTAGATAATCACCATCAATTACAAAATTTGATCGACTGTTTGTAGCTGTATTTAAATTAGTATTATTAATTGATTCAGTTTTAATAATATTTGTATTATTTCTATCATTTTGTATAACATTTATATTTTTGTTAATATTACTAGTATTTAGTTCCCCGTTACTAGTTATAGTAGATATAGTTTGTGACTGAGCCATTGGATTAGGTTGTTGTGGTTGTTCAAATGGTATGTTAGGTTGAGGTAATTGCATACTATTGCTTGGTATTTTAGTATCTTGGATTTGTATATTGCTATGGCTGTTTGTAATATTAGTATTACTTTGTGCAATATTATTTATTGCTTGGTTGTTATTTATATCTACTTGCTTTTCATTATTTTGCAAGATTTGATCTGTAGGCATTATATTATTACCTTGCACAATTTGTGATTGACTCAATTTGGGATCTTCTTGCACTTTGTCATTAATTTGAGAAATTTGTGCACTATAGCTTAAGTTAGGTTGCTGCACATTATTTGTTTGCTCACTATATCCAACAGTAGACCCAAGTGTAATTATTAAAGTTGAAACTAATAGTATCCTGTTCATATTTAGTTCCTAATATATAACTATTTTATTTTAGGATAATAGTTTTATATTAAAAATAAGTTAATATAATTCATACAGTCTACATAAATATTGTATCATGTAGAACATTATGATATTTTTGTGCATTTTTATCAAAAATAACAAATTATACAATATTTATAATGATGAGCCTACTCATCTAACTAATTATATTCTTCCAATAATTTTATCATATATCAAAAATAAACTCATAGAAAATTTAACCATTTTTTTACAAATTAAAATTACAAATATTTCTTGCAAATTTACGTTATTTTATTACTAGTACATATAGCTAATACAATAATTGTAATATATTTTACTATCTATATTTATTTCATATTTTAATTGTTTTCAGCAATTTCTTTATATTTATCGTCAAATCCATAATTTTTATGATCATCCATGATATTATTGTTAATTATAATACTATTACTGGCTTTGTCATTTATGTTATTGATATTGATATTGTTATCATTCCTATTTGTATTTATTTCCTGTTTATAATTATTGACCGCAGTTATATTATTACTACTGTATTACTACTGTTAATACTATTAGTATTTATTAGATTATCGTTTTTCTTATTGTCGGTATTAATATCTTTTTGTTGATTTTTTATCTCATTGTTAATCATGTAATTATTGTCTATATTGTTATTTGATATCTAATTATTCGGTTTTATTTCATTATTAATTATATTAATATTGTTTCTTTGTTATTTTGTTCGTTATGTAGTAAGTATTAACTTACGTTCATATGCTATAATTTATCTAATTTCTATTTATTGTTACTATTCCAATTATATTCCCTTAATTATTTATTTATATTGCACATGAACATTTAAAAAAGATAGTAACAATATAATTATTAATTTTCATATTGTACCTTCCTGTTTTCAATTATAGGTTATTATCCTATGCATCGTATCTCCAAATACTAAAAAAGCACATATAAAAGTTTTACTTGGCCTAAATACAAAATCGTATCCTGTATTTATATCACAACGTGTAAAACAATATAAATATTACATATTAACATTCACAGATTTAAGAAAGTAATTAGGAGGTAATCAAAGAAACACATTTATATAATGTAATAAATATAGCAAACAGCAAATGAATTCAATAGTTGTGTTAGTTTTAACATATTAATATAATGTAAAAATGTTACATATATACTGCTAAACTATTCCATGTTCAAATACTTTTTCAAATACCTTCCAGTGTAACTTTCATTGCATTGTGCTACTGTTTCCGGAGTGCCTTCTACTACAACATACCCTCCATTTACGCCTCCTTCAGGTCCTATGTCTATAACCCAATCAGCAGTTTTTATTACATCCATATTATGTTCAATAACTATTACTGAGTTTCCAGCTTCCACTAACAATTGTAATATTTCTAGTAGTTTTTTCACATCATCAGCATGTAGTCCAGTAGTAGGTTCATCAAGTATATACAAAGTATTTCCTGTTGATTTCTTTGATAATTCCTTTGCTAGTTTTATTCTTTGGGCTTCTCCACCTGACAATATTGTAGCCTTGTGTCCAAGTGTTAAATACCCCAATCCTACCCTCTTCAAGTAACTAATTTTAGGATAAATAGAAGGTTGTCCTTTAAAGAATTCTGTCGCTTCATCTATAGTCATATCAAGTACTTCTGATATATTTTTACCTTTATATAAGACTTGTAATGTATCGTTATTAAATCTTTTACCATTACATTGATCACATGTTATATACACATCAGGTAAAAAATGCATTTCTATTTTAATAACTCCGTCTCCTTTACATGTTTCACATCTGCCACCTTTTATGTTGAATGAGAATCTACTAGAGTTATATCCACGTATTTTAGCTTCTGGAGAGGCTGCATACAAGTTTCTAATATCAGTAAAGCACCCTACATATGTTATTGGATTAGATCTAGGAGTCCTTCCTATTGGTCCTTGATTTATATCTATAACATTATCTATTAGGTCAATACCTCTTATTATATCTAAATTACTTACATTCATTGTTCCCCGATTTAATTTACTATAAACCGCAGCAAATAGAGTATCTAGAACTAATGTGGATTTACCTGATCCACTAACACCAGTAACACATGCAAAAACTCCTAATGGAAACTTAACATTTATGTGTTTTAAATTATTTTTATATGCATTTATTATTTGTATACAATTTTTAAAATTAATTCTTCTTCGTCTTGGAATTTTAATACTATTTTTACCTGATAAATACTGGCCTGTTAAACTTTTTTCTCCTTTTATAATGTCATCTACTTTACCAATAGCACATATTTCTCCTCCATGAACACCAGCTCTAGGTCCCACATCTATTATTAAATCGGCTGCTCTCATTGTATCTTCATCATGTTCTACTACTATAACGGAATTTCCACCATCTCGTAATTGCTTTAATGTAGCTATTAGTTTGTCATTATCTTTTTGATGTAATCCAATTGATGGTTCATCTAATACATACATTACTCCAGATAGCCCTGATCCTATTTGTGAAGCTAGTCTTATACGCTGGCTTTCTCCTCCTGATAATGTTTCAGATGCTCTCGATAAAGTTAAGTATTCTAAACCAACATTAATTAAAAATTGTATTCTACTTTCTAATTCTTCAATTATTCTTTCAGATATTGCAAAATCATTTTTAGATAATTTAGACTTTAGTTGTATTATCCATTGCTTTATTTGAAAAATAGACATACTAGAAACTTCTGCTATGTTTTTACTATCTATTTTTACAGATAAAGCTTTTTTTGATAACCTTGTACCATTACATAATTCACATACTTCATTTTCCATGTAAATACTTATGTCTGATTCACTAGTATCTAAATCAGATTCGAAATCTCTTTCTGCCATTGGTTTTTTAGTACCAAGACCATTACATTCAGGACATGCGCCTTTTACATTGTTAAAAGAGAATAATCTAGGTTCTATTCTATCAAGACAGAAATCTGAATCTGGATCACTATAGTGTTCAGAATACATTTTTTCCTTACCAGTATTACAATCCTTTATTATTACTAATCCGTCAGTTTTTCTTAGTGCTATTTCAACTAAATTGTATATATTCTTTATTAATTTATTATCAGCATTATTATCAATTTTTATATAATCAATTACTACAGATATATTATGTGATAATGTTTTTTGTAATTTAGGAACTTCATCAATATCATATAATGCTCCATCTACATATACTTGTTTATATCCTTCTTCTTTTAGCAATATAAATTCACTACGGAATTCACCTTTTTTTTCTCTTATTATTGGAGCAAGTATACATATTTTTGCATTATTATTTAATTTTAAAATGGTTGATACAATTTGTTCTGAAGACTGAGACACTATTGGTAATCCAGTAACTGGAGATACAGGTACTCCTATTTGTGAAAATAATAATCTTAAAAAATCATATAATTCTGTAATAGTTCCAACTGTCGATCGTGGATTTTTAGAGATAGTCTTCTGCTCGATTGCTATTGCCGGTACTAAACCAGCTATCCTGTCTACATTGGGTTTCGGCATCATGTTTAAGAATTGCCTAGCATATGAGGATAAACTTTCCACATATCTTCTTTGGCCTTCTGCATATAGGGTATCAAAAGCTAGTGTTGATTTACCTGATCCACTTAATCCAGTAATAACAACAAATTGATTCTTTGGAATATCTATATTTATATTTTTTAAATTATGTTCTTTAGCACCCCTTATTTCAATGTATTGTAAGTACTTATTATTATTTTGTATTTTATCATCATTATTGTTAGTCATAATTAGAACAAACTCTCTTTATTTAATATTGTATTTACAACTCTCGCCGCTTCAAAACAACATGAAATAATATTTTTCTTTTTCAGTGGATATTTTACCACATCTCCAACTGCATAGCAATGTTTTAGTGATGTTTCCATTGAATTTAAATCTATATTTATCAAATTATTATCCAATAATAATCCAAATTTAGACAATTGCTGTAAAAAATTATTGTTGTAAGTAAACCCGTAACAAAAGATTACATTGTTTGTGTGTATTTCCTCTTTATCAGTGATTACTAAATTTTTCCTTATTTCTAATATATTTTGATTTAGCTTTACATCTACTTTGTTTAATAGCTTCAATTTATTCTGATTGCATTTTAGCTTATCTCTTCTATGCAATAAAACAACATTATTTGGTATTACAGATTGTAATGATGGTTGATTACTTGATGTTACATTGTTATATACTGTTGCTATACTAGATATATCTAATATCTTGTTTTCTGTAATTGAAGATTTAGTATTAGTGTTTACATTAGAAATATTAGAAATCTCTATAGCATAATCAACAGCTGAGTCTCCCCCACCAGCTATTACTACCTTTTTATTTCTGTATTGTTCAAAATTACTACAATAGAATTGTAAAAAATCTTCATCGTTAATAAATTTTTCAATACCTTTTATATTAGGAATTATTGGCTTCATACTACTAGCACCAGTGGCTAATATTAGGTATTTGCAAATGTAAATATCATCATCATTTTTTAAATAAAACAAGTTATTTTTAATGTTTATTACGTCTGTATTAGCATTTAATATTATATTATTTTTATTAATACACTGATTATAAATGTTCTGTATAAATTCACCAGCACTTGTATTATACAATCCTGGTATTCCATTTATTTGCTTATTTCTATAAAATGCAGTACATTGTCCACCATAACTACATGATGATTCAAATACAACAGTAGGTATATTATACTGAGCTAAATAATCATATGTTAACAATCCAGCTGGGCCAGCACCTATAATACATACTTTACATTCTATATTATTCATTTATATATTAATCAAATTAATTATTTTATATTATATTAACAATTTATTAATCATAATACAATATACTAATAACTTTTTATTATATACATCACTGCTATCATTAGATTCTCAAGATTTGGATATGTATTATGTAATAAATTGATTAATGATTGTAATTGTAATATTTTATTTGCAATAGTTATATTATGCTTCTCAAGTAATTGTTTATTTAAATTCTGTATAGCAATCAATACAAAATCATATACATTGTTAGAATATTGCTTTATAAAGTCATAATCAAACATTATATTACTATTTAAATAATTAATACTATCATTTATAAAATCATTATTTTTATTGTGTAAATAATCTGTTATATCATTACTACTGCTATACTTTACTTTCTCTTTTATACAACGTGATATAATAGTTGGTAATACTGAGAATAACTTATTTGTTGTTAATACTAATAAAATATTCTGTGGTGGTTCCTCAAGTATTTTGAGGAAAGCATTTGAAGCATTTATTGTCATATCATTTATATTATTTATTATTATAGCCTTTTTATTACTGATTATCGGAGATAAATAAACAAAATCATTTATATTTCTAATAATTTCTATAGGAATATTATTATCATTAGGATTTTTTGATATAAATAAAAAATCTGGATACGTATTATTTTTTATATGATTAATATTTGTATTATCTATTTTTAAATAATCATATATTATATCATATGCTCTTTCTAAATTAGCTTTTGAATTATTACTATACAGTAAAATACCATGATAAAGCATTATAACACTTAAATATTAATAAATTACTTACAATATGATATGATTATATGTTACTATAAATGTCCCATAACACAAAATACTTGTATAAAAAAGCAAAACGAGATAGTATTTTTCATATAGGATGCATATTTTTATTATAAAAAAGGGTAAGTACTTGGCAAAAGTAACAGTGGATAAGAAGTATGGTGTAGGTCAAAAAGAAACACCCAAAATAAACGAAGAGATAATAGTAGAAGAAGTTAGATTAATAGGCAGTAATGGTCAACCAATTGGTATAGTTCCTACAAGTAGAGCATTGGAAATAGCGAAAAGTGAAGAATTAGATTTAGTACTAGTATCAGAAGATGCAGTACCTCCTGTTTGCAAAATATTAAATTACGGTAAGTATAAGTACAATTTAAAAAAGAAAAAAGCAGAATCTAAAAAGAAACAAAAAACTATAACATTAAAGGAAATTCAATTGAGACCATTTATAGGAGAAAATGACTTACTAGTAAAGTGCAAAGCAATTCAGAGGTTTATACTAGATGGTAATAAGGTTAAGGTGGTATTGAAATTTAGAGGTAGGGAATTAAGCAGAAAAGAGCTAGGATATGAAGTAATAAACAAAGTACTTGAAACATGCTCTGAATTTGCTAAGTCTGAGATGCCTCCTAAATTGGAAGGATCTGTTATAATAACAGTACTAACTAAGAAATAGGTTTGATTATGTTTGGTTTTTTATTGGCAATACATGTAATAGTAACAGTTTTACTAATATTTATTATATTGATACAAAAATCTGAGGGTGGAAGCTCATTGTTCGCTAGCGGAAGTGGTAATAGTATGTTTAATGCCCGAGGCACTTCTAATGTGTTAACAAAGGCTACTTGGGGTCTAGCAACTATATTTTTGTTAAATTGCATATTAATGGCACATATTTCCGCTAATAAAGTAAAGGCATCTAGTACTATTATTACTGGTACTCCTCATGTTTCAAAACCATTGAGCAATAAAGCTATTAATGATTTAAATAGAGGAAAAGATGATAATAATAAAACTAATTTGAATACAGATAATAAACAAACAAAAGAAAGTAAAAATAAAGCAGAAGTAAAAAATAATGAGGGGAACAAAACAGACAGTAAACTTGAATCAGGATTAAAGAATAATAAAGAAGAAAAACTAAGTAATAACACAAAAGCAGAAAATAATAATGTAGAAAATAAAAACAATAACAAGTTAGACAATGCAGTAAAATCAGAAAATATTAATGTAAATAACAATAAAATACAAGTAGATGCAAGTAATAATAACAATACTGAAAATAATACAAAACAAGATATAAATAAAGATAAAAAGGGTTAGTTTATGGAAAATACTTCTAAAGTCTTTAGTATAGAGGATATAAAGAAACTATTACCACATAGACATCCTTTTTTACTTATTGATAGGGTAGAAAATGTTGTGAGTGGAGAATCGTGTACTGCATACAAAAATGTATCTTACGATGCTTGGTTCTTCCAAGGACACTTTCCTAATGCACCAATAATGCCTGGAGTATTAATTATAGAAGCCATGGCCCAGGCTGCTGGTGTTTTGGCATTGTCCTCAATTAATAACATTAGTAATACTGATAGTGTTTTATTCGCTTCCATAAATAATGCTAAATTTAAAAGACAAGTAATACCAGGAGATACTTTACGTATAGAAGTCAAAGTAACGCAAAAAAGATTAAAAATATGGAAATTTGAAGCACATGCATTTGTAAAAGATGAACTATCAGATGAAGCAGAATTTGTGGCTGTAATTCCTTAGTACAGAACAATGGGGTTTAATAAGAAGTTTTTAATAATAATAATATCCATAGTAATTATGGTTGTTATGCAAGTATATGTAAATAGTATAGATCCAATTGAGTTCTCATTCTTAGGATATAAGGTGCGCATTGGAGTTTTTACTATTGGTTTACTGTTTTGTTTAAAATGGCTTATTAAACTAATAATAAATTCAGTTTGTGCGTTTTTTATAAAAGTATTTTTGAATAATAAATCTCTTGGTGATCAAAAATCAATTAATAATATTTCCAAGTTAATATTAACACCACATGAGGATTTTTCCAATACAATAAGAAAAACTTCAATATCAGAGAAATATAAAAACATAACAACATCATTAATTATCAAAAATAATGTAAAAACTAATTATTCATTAAATAAAACCGGAGAAAAGGAAATAGATATACATTTATTAAATAATGAACTTACTGAATTATTAGAATTGAATAAATATTCAGAGGCATTACAATTAGTGAATAATATTTTAAAACAATATAAACATGAAATTAGTGTAATAAAATATAAAATATTGGTAATTGCAAAATATGCTAAAGAAAATAATATTAAATTTAAATTTAATCCAAGAAAATCCAAATATAAATTAGATAAGGAATTTATAAATGATTATGAAATAGAATTAGCAATGGTGGATTTCCAAACAATAAATGATAATAATAGTAAATTAAAAATAGTTGAGAACTTATACAAGAAGTTTCCATTACATGAAAAAACTGGATTATATTTATTAAAATTTTTAATAGAGTATAAGCCAATAAAATATGATGATAATAAAATAATAAATCTAATATACTCTATATTTACAGCAAATCCGAATAGAAATATAGCATATTTACTTATCAAATTATATAATAAAAATAATATATTTGAAGTATCTCAAGAAATTCTGCAAGATATTCCAAATAATAATATAGAAAAGATATGGTTCCTATTAATAATAGCCACTAACATGAAACTATTTCATATAATAAAGGAATTAATTAAATTTATTATTAATATAAATAGTAATGAAACAATCGAGCACAATATGAATAATAATTACAATAGTAAAAACAATAATATAATGCAACACAACAATATAGATCAATTAAATAAATTCTTTATTAAAAACTATAGTGTATTATCAGTTGATGATGATATAGTGAAGTTAATTATAAGTAATAATTAATATCTACATTATACTATTTAAATAACAATAAATTTGGGAAGTACTTGGTTTTACTATAACTTGTATAAGTAGTATCTGTTTTTAACGAATATTCATTTATTCATTTTTGTCATTTAACTATTTGTATTGAATTGTTATTGTATTTGTTATGTAAATAGTGTTTGCTAATAATAATTTAATATAATTTGGAATAGTTTCCTTGTAAAACTGATGATTCTGGATCAGTTAATCTAGGTTAGAATTTTTGTTTCTCAGCTGTTTTCTTTTATTGTATTTTAATTTATTATACTGAATTTTGCAGTTTTCGATTATTTAAATTATTATTTCGTTTATTAGTTTGTTATTGATTGTACTGTATTTGGAGCATTTTATTGTATATATAAGTTATACCTATCATTACTTTGTATACATCAGATTATTATATTCTAATCTTTAAAATAATACTCATATACATATTCTTTTGACTAATTTTCTTATAAGTAATATAATTTAATTATAGTCTAATTATTGTAATTTTATGTTTAAAAATGGTATATTGTGTAATATATTAGTATATTTAATAAAGTTATATAAGGTAGTATTTGCTATGAAGAGGCCATGTTGTAGGTTTATTCCATCATGTTCAACATATGCTATAGAAGCCATACAAAAGCATGGTGCCATACATGGCTTATATCTTATAATTAAAAGGATTTTAAAGTGTCGTCCTGGTCAATACTTTGGATACGATCCAGTACCATAATATTACGGAGTTGTATAAATGTCTTTACAAAATAATAATGATAATAAAAATATATTAATTGCTGTTTTAGCATTTTTTATTATAACTTTCGCTGTTGATTATTTCATTAATTCTAATAATAATATAGAAAATACTGAACAACAACAAGTTACTAAAACAGAGAAAAAACTAGAAGAGAATAAAGAAGCAAAGAAAGCAAAACCATTAACAATTGAAGAAGCAATGTTGAAAACCCCTCGAGCTAGTATATCAAATGGTAATATAAATGGATCTATCAATTTACAAGGTGGTGTAATAGATAATATATATTTGAATAATTATAAGGAAACAATAAACAAAGATAGTAAAAATGTTTCTTTACTAATACCAAAAGGCAGTAAATCTGAGTATTATTTTGCTATAGAGTATAAAGATATAACAAATAATGAAACGATAAATACAAATAATATATGGAATCCACAAGATGAAAATAATACAAATGCAGCAAAAATAAAAACTAATACTAAAAATAATTTGGAAATAGAGAGGTCAATAAACCTTGATGATAAGTATTTAATAACTATAACTGATAAGATAACCAATAAATCTGACCATCCAGTTGTTCTTAGTAAATCGAGTAATATAATTAGAAGTAAACCTCGAATACATGATTATGCCGTTATTCATGAAGGATTAGTAATAAATACTAATAATAAAATAAAAGAAATCAAATATGAAAAATTTAAAAATAATGAAACATTGAAAAATTGCGAATGGTTCGGTCTTACTGATGCCTATTGGTTATGTGCTGTAATAAATAAAACAAATAATACTACTGTAGAATACAGTAAAAAATCAGAAGATACATATATTGTACATTCTAGTAGTGATTATATAATAAATCTTGATAAAGGAAATACAACTGAAATATCATACAATTTATTTGTTGGTCCTAAAGATATTAATTTGTTGAATGATTATAAAGATAAGTTAAACATTGATAAATTTGATATGGCAATAGATTTTGGATGGTTTTTCATCATTACCAAACCACTAACACAATTGGTAGGAATACTGGGAAATATTTTCCATAACATGGGATTTGTAATACTATTATTAACCATATTACTTAGATTATTAACTTATCCATTAATGAAGAAATCATTCGTATCTATGGCAAAAATGAGAAAAATACAACCGAGAATATCCCAATTACAGAAAATATATGCCAATGACAAATTAAGATTAAATCAAGAACTAGTAGCAATATATAGAAAGGAAAACATATCTCCTTTATCAGGATGTTTACCAATGTTACTACAAGCTCCGATATTCTTCTGTTTATATAAAGTATTCTTCTTGACCATATCCATGAGACATGCTCCTCTGTTTGGTTGGATAAAGGATTTATCTGCTCCTGATAGCTGTTATTTATTCTCATTATTTGGATTACTAGACTGGGTTCCTCCTAGCTTCTTACAGATAGGCCTATGGCCATTAATAATGGGAGCTACAATGTTTATACAACAAAAGATGACATCAACTACAAGTAATGTAAAAGAAAATAAAACTCCTGAACAAAAGGCACAAGAAAAGATGATGTTATTCATGCCTATATTATTCACTTATGTTTGTGCATCGTTCCCAGTAAGTATAGTGGTTTATTGGACAATTAGTAACATTATAGGTATAATACAGCAAAAATATGTTAATAATCAAATTGCAAAGAATATTAAATAATATTAATCTATGGCAGAAAAGTATAATATATATTTAATATGTGAATATGTACAAGATGTAATAGTAGCCAGAGCAGATATAATAGAAAGTATATCTGCTTTATTTCGTTGTAATTTATTTATATATACTGAAAAACAAATTGATATAAGTAAGATATTAAATCAGAGAGCGACTTTATTTATACATATTGATAATAATATTAATAGATACTTTGCTGGTATTATAGATTACGCATCATTTGAAAATGTTCCAAATGTAAATGGTAATAAAATAGAGAATTTATTATATATAAGAATAGTTCCTACAATTACAAGAATGAACTACATTACTAAATACAAAATATATCACAACAAGAATGTAAAAGATATAATAGATGGTATATTAAGAGATGATAAAATAACAGATTATAAATTTACAGTAAATTGTAGTAATTTAAAAGAATTATGTACACAATATGGAGAAAGTGATTTACATTTTATTTCACGATTAATGGAAGAAAATGGTATGTTCTGTTATTTTGAACATAATAAAGATAATGATAACTTAGTAATAGCTAATAATAACTTATCAGCCAATAAATTGAATATAAAGCTCGAATTAATAAAATCCAAGCATAAATTAATACACCTGGAAGATGGATTAGTTAATTTATCCATGATACATGAATTAGGATATAAGAGTGTTAAACTAAAATCATATAATTCATATTATGCAAGTGTAATTGATAGTACAGCAAAAGAAGATCCAACTAATTGGAAAATAGGTAGTAGTAATTACTATGATAACTTATACTTAACTAATGAAGAAGGTAATAATATAGCAAAAGTAATTATTGATACTTATAATAGTCAGACAGTAAAAGTACACGGAAGTAGTTATAATCCTGAAATATATCCTGGTTCTATAATAACTTTAAGTGGATCCACTACAGAGATACATAATGGAGAGTTCTTTTTACTATCAGTAAGACATAAAATTAATCAAACTTTTATTATTAATAATACGTTTGATAAGGAAAATGATAATCCAATATATCAGAATACATTTGAAGCTATACCGCATAATATTAGTTTTAAGCCTCAAAATATACATGAAAAAAATAGAATATATGGCTGCCAAACTGCAACTGTCATAGGGCCAGAAGGTGAAGAAGTATATGTAGACAAGGATTGCAGAGTAAAAGTGAGATTCCACTGGTCTGAATATGAAGATGAATCATGTTGGATTAGGATTGCTCATTCGTTTGCAGGAAGAGGATTTGGTTCCGTAGTGATACCCAGAATAGGTATGGAAGTATTAGTAGAGTATATTAATGGAGATCCAGATCAACCAATAATTACTGGATGTTTATATAATGGTTTAAATAAACCTCCAAATGATTATGCAAAGAAAGGTACTATATCTACTTTTTATTCTAATAGTATAAAATCTAAAGGATATAATGAAATTAAAATTAACGATGAAGGAAAGAAAGAAGAAATATATATTCATGCACAGAAAGATTTTAATAAAGTAATAGAAGAGAATATTACAGAAACAATCAATAAAGGATCTAGAACTGTAACTTTAGAAAGTAAAGGTAATAATAATACTATTACTAATAATTTAACTATAAAGCATGGTAATAATAATATAACAATAGAAGATGGTAAATATACAATAAAACTAGATCACGGTAACCAAACAATAGAGTTATCATCAGATGGTTTAAATATTGATATTAAAGGTAATATGAAAATAACTATCTCAGATAATATTGAAATCAAAGCTAAGAGTATAAAAGTAAATACTGATAGTAGTGAAATAGATTCATCTAAAATATCATTAAAATCATCTAACCATAGTAACAATACATCAAGTTACAAGATAGATTCGTCTCGTGTTAGTGTGTCTTCTATGACTACTGAAATTAAAGGATCAGCAAAAGTGACAATAAACGGTGGTATAATAAAACTTAATTAATTTTTTATATTACATATATTTATAAATGCTATTATGAATTTTCCTGCAATTTAACAGTAAAAGACATTAGTTTATAATTAAATACATAGTTATGAAATGTCATATATTATTACTAATATCGTTATTAATATACATATACTAGAAAAATGTGAAATTGAATTTAATAAGTTGTAATTTTTAAATAATTTACTAAATTTTAACTATATACTAACTATCATTGTCATAACATTTCTGTTGTGTAGTAAAAATGATATGCAATATTTTAATAATGCACTGTATTTAGCGCTAATGATGGTAGTTGGTAGTAGTATCATAAACGCTGATGATGGGAATCATCATCCAATCCTTGTAAATAATGCAAGTAATAATAATATTATTACTGTTGGTGAACTAATTCCTCTTGCTACTGATCTTGTATTACATAGTCAAATTGAGTTCAATATTTGTAATATAGTCAATGTAATAATAAAATCCTTCCAGGAAGCAAGTATTTATGATTTGTATAACCAGGATAAAATTAATTTTCATCAAAAATTATTAAGTAATAATATTTCTATACTATTAGAAAATAAACACACAATGTGTGATTTATGTGACGAGTTGTATGATGTACATTTTAGAAATGCTCTGCATAATGATATCAATAAAGCTAAAAATATATTACAACTGTCATTGGACAGACTTGATAATAATAAAAACAAGCTTGCGAATAATATCAAAATAGTTAAAGACATGTCACAGAATAATAAAAATAAGTTAAAAGATTATTTATTACAGGACTGGAAATGCGTATTCAGAATACTCAATAGGTCAACAAATCACTGGTTATCTCAATATTTACGGTTAAATGCAATGACATTCGATGATAATATAATAACGGAAATTAAAAATAAAATTCAAAATTTAATTCTCAAAACACTTGATTATTTCAATAATGAGAAACAGTGCTTAATAGACTTAGGAATTAATGTATCAGAACTAGTTTAATAATTTATTAACTATATGTTATTACACTAAGTGTAGATTGTTTATTTTAACGTTTCACATATGAAAAAATTAGTAAAATTAATGTTCGTAGTACTAACAGTGATTACTAATGTTAGTCCTTGTATATCAAGTGACAATAAGAATGATGCAAGTCCAGATGGAGTAATAAATACGTCTTGCAATGAGCAAAATTTGAGTTACCAAGAACTGACAGAATTACTATTTAATGGCATTCAGCAAACTCTTGAATCAGAGGATATATTTTTGGAAAAAACTGGATGCAATAATTTTATTGATTTTACTAAGATGTATATTGAGGACCCATCAATATTGATAAAACAATGCTCATTAGGAGATATCAATGATTGCGCCAAATTTTTACGTGATAATATGCAAAATAGTTTGAGGCAATCAATACATTGTCTAAGCATTGATTGGTTAATAAATTCTTTTATAACTAGTGATACTAAAGATGATGTTACATTACAACCAATGCTTAATTCAAAAGTGGAAAGCGAAACAATTAATATAATCAAAGCTTTGAATGAATGTGGTCTTGCTGTATCACAAGAAAATCAAACTAGTATTTCTAACTCAATTAATGAAATATGCAATAAGTATTTGGATTACAATGCATATGGTATGACGATATTTAAAAAGCTGATTAACATAATCAAGATCTGCAACGATTATAATGAAAAGTACACAAAGGAATTGCTTGAAGCCTTAGAAAAAGTAAAAGATATGTCTCAAGAAAATCAGGATAAATTAAAAAATTATTTATTAAATAATGAATATAAAGAATCACTGAGATATATATTTAAGATAACAAAATATTGGCCTATTATTGAAAATGTTTGCGCAAAAACATCTGACTACATTAATCAAGAATTAAATAATAATACGATAACTTTACAAAGTAATAATGATTTTGAATCTATTAAACAACAGTTAAATAAATTTAATAATATAACTAATCAATTGCATAATACTTCCATGAAGTATAGCAACGCAATTCAAAAGATATGCGATGCGTTGGGAATTAAAGAAATAGAATTAAATTGATCATGCATTACTTGATATTTAATAATGTGGAGATTACAAATCTCCACACAATGTATTATGTATAAGAAGAAGTACGTACTGATATTACACACCAGTATACTTACATATTACTAACAACAATATTCTTAGCATTATATTATATTTAATTATCACATAGTATACTGTACCTCATACTTAATTACTAGCAATAGAGCTATAATGTTTTAGTATTCTCATATCAGTATCATATAATGATCGTATATCATTTATCCCATACTTTAGCATTACTAGTCTTTCTAATCCAAAGCCAAATGCAAATCCATATGGTTCTGTATCAATTCCACAATACTTGAATACATTAGGATGTACCATTCCTGCTCCACCGAGTTCTAGCCAACTATTGCCATCTTTATTAATCTTTATATTACCGTTTTCTCTACTGTAGCAACAATCAACTTCCATACTTGGTTCGGTGAATGGAAAAAAACTAGGTCTGAATCTTAAAGACACCGAATCTACGTCAAATACAAATGCAACGAATTTACTTAAAGCATCTTTTAAATTACCTATATTAATTGGTTTATTATCAACTACAAGTCCTTCTATTTGGTGAAACATAGGAGAATGAGTAGCATCCAATTGATCGTTCCTATAAACTTTACCAATTGATATCATACTTAAGGGTAGTGCATTCTTTTGCATAGCTCTTATTTGAACACAGGATGTCTGAGTACGTAGTAAAGTATCTTGGAAGTCCTTAATATAAAAAGTATCTTGAGATTGCCTTGCCGGGTGATATTTAGGTATATTTAAAGCATCGAAATTGAAAAATTCGGTTTCTACCTCAGGACCATCTAGTATTAGGAAACCATGAGCTTTATACTCTTCTTTAATTCTACGAATTTCATAAGAAAGAATATGTAAACTACCAAATTCTTTATTTACAGGTAACGTTATATCAACATTTTCTTCTTTTAATTTCTTATTCAACGCTAACTGCTTAGCAATTTTTATTTGATTGTTTATTGCATCTTCTACTTGATTCTTTATTGCATTTAGTCTTTTACCTTCAGATATTTTATTTTCACCATCTAGTACACTTAATTTCTTAAATTCTTTTGTTAATATTCCAGATTTACCCAAAAATTTAGACTTTTCTAAATCTATTTCTGAAATATTGTTTAATTTTTTTATTGCATTTATAAATGCCAGTGCAGTCGCTTCTATTTCCATAAATTAATAAATTGCACATACCACATGACTTATATTATAACACTATAAACATATGACAACTTATGTATTATAAAAGTTTGGTCATTTTTTCAAATTTTACTCCACCAATAATCACATTTCCAAACAAATATCAAAATTATTATACAATTTACTATAAAGCAAATGAAATGTATTTAATACCTGTTACAAATTACAACATAGCACATTGTTTGTATCACATGTATATGTAAAACAACCAAATCGTGTGATACAATAAATTATTGAAGTTTGATTACATACATGGCTTTCTTGAATGAAAATATTACTAAATAGCAAATCAGTAATAATGTGTTAATTCTACTATTTCGATTATATAATTATTATTAATCACATTAATACTATTGTTATCATTATTTTTTTAATATTTATAATATTACCAGGCATAATTTTATATTATTTACATTGCATTCAAACATTATTATCATCAGTACTTTCTTTATTTTTACTTACTGTAATGTATTTACTTAAAAATACGTTTAAAACACAATATTCAATAAACATTCTGATCGAAAAATTTACTGTTGCCAATATAATACCATTACAAAATATGATATTATTTAGTTTATAGAATCCAATAATTGGAATAATAGACAATAAATTAATAAATAAGAACATTAAAACAAAATTAATACTTATGCATTGCATCTTTGTACCAATCGTTATTCTTTTGTATTTTCTAAAGACAAGTTCCTTCATTATATATTTAGTTAAAATTATTACAAAGCCTATCATTAAAAAAACATTCAGCAAGTAAAATAAAGGTTGAATTTCTACTGCAATCCTGTTTGTCAAGCCAAACAGAAAAAGAAATATATATCTCATAATTATTCCCATTAAAGCAAAGTAAACTATATTTCTACAATAAATATATTTAAATGACTGGAATGGGATCATGAATTTAATTGCAATATATTATAATTATATAATAACATATTGTTAATGTTTATGTCAAGATTACTTGGAATAATTTACTAGTAATAATTGATATGTTATAATAATTTTATATTACTATATTATACTTTTGTGTTCTACTGTTCTCTTTATATTTGTTTTAATGACAAGTAATCAAAATAGCTTATATTTGATATTATGAATATTTTTCGTAAGCATTTTCTTAGAAATATATTGATGTAATAATATGTCATTAGTTTCTTTTCCTATATCATATTTTCGTTTATTGTTTAACTTTTCTATTAAATTGGATTGTTCAAACTTAAGTACTATTTTGCTCTATGTATTTCAGTTGAGTTTACTTATCATGATAATAATAATGTTAATATATAAATATATATATACAAGTATTATCACATTAATATAAAAAATATTTATTAATTACTGTATTATCATTATAACAAATACAAAAAAGGTAAATCAATAGTTAATATGAATTTATTATAAAATCAAAAATGTTATAATAATATAATGTTATATATCATAAGGATTTATATATTAAATGAATGGTGTTTTTTCCTTCTTTATAAATAATGAATACTGTCACATATATACTTATGAAGGCACACATATATATAGGTTGTCTCAATTAAATAGGATGGCAGATAAAGTACCAATGTATATAAAAAATAGTCTACCTAGTTATAAAATAAGTGAGGTTGTATATTCTGCAGGCCCTTTGTCATTTACAACTCTAAGAGTTATTAATTCAATAATAAAGGGAATGAAAATAGTTAATAACCATATAAAATTTATAGGAGTATCTAATTTTTTAACATATTTATCACTTATAGCTACAAATAATAATGATGGATTAATTGCTATACCAACTTATAGAGGTGATTATTTTATTTGTACTTATAATAAAAACAAAATACTTTCAGAAGTGTCAATTGGTAATTTAGAAGATTTTAATAATTTTGCTTATAAGTCAATATTAACTAATGATATTAGTTTCCTATTTAAAAATATGAATTTAGCGCAGCAGCAAGTTAAAATTTTGTATAGTGATATATCAATTATTAATAAAGAGTTTATCAATAGTGCTTCTGAAGTTATATATAATATAACACCAAGTTTTAAAAAGATATCATAATATAAAATATTGTGTTAGTATACAATTATGAATGATCAGTAATATAGAATCATGACAACTGATAAACTTATAAATCAATTTGTTTCATTATTAAAGTTTTGGAATAAAAAGGTAAATTTAGTGCATGTGGACACAGTGAAAGATTTACAACAACGCCATGTAGATGATTGTGCTCAATTGAGAAACTACATAGATCCATCTCACACGATATTAGATATAGGATCAGGAGCAGGATTTCCAGGTATTATCTTAGCAATATATGGATTTGACAATGTAATACTTTGTGAAAAGGATTTTAAAAAATCAGTGTTCTTGAAAGATGTAAAAAGACAATTAAAACTTAATTATACTGTTTTTAATGGAGATATACATCAGTTTGATACTAGTAAAATAAAGAATCCTATAACAGCCGTATCCAGGGCATACGGTTCATTATCTGACTTATTAGATATAATGGATGAATTAAAAATATCCACTGGAGTATTCAATAAAGGTATGCATTACCAGGTAGAAATTAATGAAGCTAAACAAAATTTCAATTTTAACTGTTCTACATTTAGAAGTATAACAGACATAAATGGGGTAGTATTAAAAGTATTCAATATTAAAAGATACAAGAACTTAAAGAAAATAGGTTAGTTTAAACAAATACCATATAAAATAATACGTAACTATAGTAATATACTTTTTCAAGATAGTTACGTATTCAGCACTGTTCTTGCTTAATCTGAAATAGTCAAGTCATTGTTATAATGAATGAATTTTATTAAATATATATAATTATTATTATAAATAGTTGATAATATATAATATAAAGAGTAATAGATAAAGCGTTTAAATGTAAATAAAAAATAGAACATATTAAGAAATACACAATAAAAAACATAAGTAGTAAAGGTACAATTAACAGTGGTTTAGGTTATTTCCATACTAAAATCAAGTATAAATTATTAGTGCGCTAACAAATTTCAGTAGGATTGGCTGATAACAAAATGGAATTCTATTAATAGTGTAAAATTACTTAAAAACTTATTTATTGGATGGAACAACTCATATTAATTCACGTTACACTATTGCTTATATTAATCGTTATAATACATTAAATGAGAATGATAACCAAAATAATTGAAAATGAGTAAATTTAAACGAATAGTAATATGTATTAATATTGTTTTCTGTAAAATAAGAAGATGTACTAGGATGCAGTATTTATTTGTTGTATCATTATAATAATAAAGTTATTCATAAAGTTTAGTATCATTTATTGAATTTATAATAGATAGAATTATATTAACAGTTTATATTAACAATATTGAGTCAATCAATATAATTGTACAAAGTATTATGAAACGAATTAAAAACTATATGATCAATAAAATAAGTATATATTAGAACTAGTTTAATAATTAAAGAAACAGGAGTATTAGTATAACCTGATATATAAAACATTATTTAAATTTTTATGGGCTTATTTTTTCATTTACTATACGCTGGGCAGTTTCCTATAATTAAATATGAGTGGTACTACATGAATATAAAAATGGGTAATGATATAAAGGTGTTTAATGATGAGAAAGTTATAATAAAGATGAGGAGTGCCGGGAAATTAGCAAAGAAAGTATTAGATTATATCGAAGAATACGTAAAAGAGGGGGTTACAACTGATAAATTAAACGATGTATGTCATAATTTTATTATAAACAATAGTGCTATACCTGCCCCATTGCATTATAATGGATTTCCAAAATCCGTTTGTACATCAGTAAATGAAGTAATATGCCATGGCATTCCTGGAGATTATGTACTAAAATCAGGAGATATTTTAAATATAGATGTGACAGTAATACTGGATGGTTGGTATGGTGATACTAGTAGAATGTTTAAAGTAGGGAAATGCACCAAGTTAGCTGATAATTTAATAGAAGTTACTAAAAGAGCATTATATGTTGGTATAGATGCAGTAAAACCATATGGATACTTTGGAGATATTGGTAAGGCCATACAGCAGTATATAGAAACTACAGGATATTCAATAGTCAGAGATTATGGAGGTCATGGTATAGGTAATTACTTCCATGGAGAACCATTTGTAGCACACTATGATACTGGCTCAAGAGGACCACAAATATTACCAGGTATGTTTTTTACTATAGAACCCATGATTAATGTAGGTAAATTTAAAACGAAATTATTAAAAGATAACTGGACAGTAGTAACAGTAGATAAAAGTCTATCAGCCCAGTTTGAACATACAATATTTGTTAATGAAAATGGTGTAGAAATATTAACGTAGTAAATTATCATTAATATAATTTAGGAATTATTGCAATATAAATGGATAGATAAGCATAACAGAAACAGTTTGTCAACTCAGTTTGAATATGCGATATTTGCGATAAAAATGACATATAAATATTAACTTAATAATTTATATGTAATGTTTAGTGGTTAATTATAACATACTACAAATTATTTATAGTAATAAAATCAATGAATTGCTATACTGATTTTATAACAAATATTTCAATACAAAATATTAAAATGTTGGTGCTGAAATAATTCAGATTTGTTTATATTTGAGCTATTTGCTTTGCATATGAGATTTCATTAATTAAAAATTAATAAATGTAAGATAGAATAATCTATAGATTATGTATAGAATAGTTTTATGTTATGTCTAAAATATTTTTACATGGACTTTTAATAATAGCATTATTTAATAATGTATATGCTGGTGTTCCAAATGAAAATGGAGAAACGTTATATACCAATGAAATTAGTAATGAGAAAACAAATACAAATCAAATCCATAAAAATCCATTTGTTGAAAAACAAAATACAAATGATACCAATATTAATAATGAGCACGCAGCAGCTCCTGCCATGATAAATGGAGTTACACCATATGGTGATATTACTAATACAACAAATAATATTACAACATTACAAAATAGTAATTCTAATCAAAGTAATATTATAACAACACCTAGTAATGCCAATCAAAAATCAATAAATAAGAATGAATCAGTACAAAATGTAAATAAAAATATTGCAGATATAAATAAAAGATCCCAACAATTAAATGCCGCAACGGATTTAAATACAGATAATAATCTTAAAGAATTAATATCCAAAATGATAAAAGCTATGAATGATATGAAATCACAACAGGAAATGAACACAAAAATTATTAAAGATGCGAAAGAACTACAAGAAAATAGTAAAACACAAACAGATGCACTTATGAAAAAATTCAATGACGTTAACTTAAAAGTACTAAAGATTGGTACGACGAAACATTTAATGTTTGGAGATCAAATCCGCAAACCCAATAATAATTCATCACCAAGTAAAATGGCAAAACTTCCAGTAATGGTACCGAATAATATAATATATCCATCAAAGGATCCAAGAACAAAATACAAACTCAATAAAAGATTAAAGCAACAACAAATGCAACAAGCTATGTATAACAATAGTTTTAATTATAATAGTTCACAATATGATAATACTAATCAGCAAACGTAACTGGCTTTGGTGGAGGATATCCCCAGTAGCCAGCTGCTGCAAAATTAATATACACGTAATTAAAATTGACTAATAATACGAATAAATTAGTTTTTTACTTGTATTGTAGGAGACCAAGCTGGACTGGAAGCATCACCTTGAGTTTCTATTACTCGTGTGTATCTTCCAGTTACGTCTGTAAATAATATTTTTGATTTTTCTGATGGACCAGATTGGTATGTACAAACTATGTATCGTCCATTAGATGACCATATTGGTGCCTCTACTAGGTATCCCTTTGCAATTAACCTTTCTCCACTGCCATCAGGTTTTACTACTCCTATATAGAAGGTGTTCTTTATTTGCTTAGTAAATGCTATCAAATCACCTCTTGGTGACCAGACTGGTTGTGAATACTTTCCTCCTTCTTGACTTATTTTATGTTGATCAGAACCGTCTGAATTCATAATATATAATCCCTCTGTACCAAATCTATTTGAAGTAAATACTATTTTTTTACCATCGTGAGAATAACATGGAGAGGTATCAATATTATCATGTTTAGTTAATTGTATTAATTGATTATCGGTCATATTATACTTATATATTGCTGAGGTTCCATTTATAATGATTGCTAGCACTACACTTTGTCCATCTGGAGAAAATCTAGGTGCATATGTCATTGATATTGGATTACCATGATTTTTTTTTATTAATTCTTTCATTATATCGTTATTTAATAAACGTTTTCTAGAATTACTATCAATTTTTGAAATATATACATGTGCTGATTTTATTAATGCTTGTTTTGATTTTTCATTACTTGCTATATCTTTTATATCCTTAGTATAAGCTATGTATGCTATGTGTTTACCATCTGGAGCAAACCTTGGACTTACAACTAATTCCTTACCGTTAGTTAATTTGTTATTATTTGCTCCATCTTGATCAATTATCACTAATTGTGTGGTTCTAGGGTAATTATTAACAGTATTTACATATACTATTTTAGTATTAAAATATCCTAATTCATTAGTTATTCTTTCATAAACATAGTCTGCAATAATATGAGCAGTTTCTCTTATGTTAGAATGATTAATATTTACTATTTTATCTTTATACAATTTTTTACCAGTAATAACATCAACTAGAGTGAATTTTATTTGATTATTATCTATTATTTGCCCATATAATAGGAAACGTGCTCCTTTCGATTGTAAGTCTTTCAGATTTGTAGTATCTAGTTTTCTATCGGCGATAGATACAATAATAAACAAAGATGATAATTCTAAATCTTTTTTTATAATTTCACTTATCTTTTTACCATCAGTACTGTTTAAATCATCAATTATAATTGGTTCAGGTTTTACTTCACCTTGTTTTATTTCTATTTTAAGAGCATTAGTATTATTTATTAAGAACACACTAATAATAGTGTAAATTATTTTCTTATATGACATTTATGAGGTATAAATATATATATTATCACATGTAATTATACAATATAATGTTGGATGTCTTTTATCATTTATTGCTCCCCAATATAATATTATTATTTGCTGTATCATATTTTTGTATAAGCTGTAATATTTTCACGTACTGTATCATTTTTTTTGTTATAATATAACATAATATTTTGTATCATATATTACTATAAAACATAATATTTCAATATCGTTTACCATATATTATAATGTAATACTGTCATGTTTCATATCATATATTACTATAGTAAAATATTTTTCTGTTTTGTATTATGCCTCATCATGCAATATAATATTGTTATGTGCTGCACCATGTGTTACTACAATATAATTTTGATGGTATGTACTATTACCTATTAGTTATAATAAATATATTAATATCACACTAATTTCAATCATGTGTATCAGTAAATAATGAACAATATATTAAACAACATGTATAAATATAAACTATACTAAAATTAAATCTCAAACACAATATCATAAAATAGTTCGTCCTCCAATCAATTCAAAAAAAAGACGAACTAACACTATATAAACATTTAATTAATATATTAAATATTATAATATAAAGCAAATAAGAAACAATTTGGTAGTTATTACTTACTTTATAAAAACTAAATAGTTTACTGTATTGATAGGTTTTTGATGTCAGATCTAACGTTGTTAGCCTTATCAATTCCTAATTGGTTTTTAAACGTTTGTTTAATTTTTTTTATTATGAAACACCATATATTCCATAATAAGAGAGCATATGAAACCTGAACTTTCTTTTTATTCTGCAAATATCATTTTTAGTTTAGCAATATGATTAATCAAAGATGTATTCTTATCTTCATTATTAATACTGTTACAAGGTTTCGAATGTATAACATTTCTTATAGTTGGAATAATTTCATTGACATGATTCTCTAGGAAGTTTTGATCGAGCATCATATTAGTTAAAAATTCATTATTACTTGATAAACTATTAGTAATTGTTTGTATTAAATCAATACGCAATGATGATATACGCATTTCGAACTTTGCTTTCTCATTTGGTACTTACTGGTGCTTATATTCTAATATATGTAAATCGCCTGTTAATTTTCGGATTTGTAACTGTTTGGTTGAAATTAACAAGTACTAAGCAATTATTATTATATAATATACTAGATAATTTTTTTGAAAAATTTTTAACTGTGGTAATAAAATATATTGTGAGTACTTATTATTACTAATTAGTATATTATTGTATACAATTAATTCGCACTACATTTATGTAATGCTATTATTTTAAATAAAATAATATTATTATTTATAGTTTTACTTTTTACATTACTAATCATATTCTATTTTTCTTAATCTATGAATTAAATTATTAAATCCAAACGTTTTAAAATATTCTTCCAAATCATTTGGTTTATTGTATGATGTCTTATAATCTATATTCAGATTATATTCTAAAGTTACCAGTTTTCTAGATAAAATGATATTGTTAATTGATTTTTTTATTTTAGGATTATTACAATACTTTAATATATTTTCTATTGTACCGTATTCTTTTATCAGTTTTACGGCTGTTTTTGGTCCTACACCAAATGCTCCTGGTATATTATCTGCCTTGTCTCCAGATAATGTTAATATGTCTATGATTTTATCTTTAGTTACTCCAAATATATCAATAACATCATTATCAGTAATGTATTTATGTTTTACTGGATTATATACTTTAGTATTATTAAATATCAATAATTGTAATAAATCCTTATCAGAAGATATTACTATCAATTCGTTGTTTTTATTATAATAATTAACAAAACTTGCTATTATGTCGTCTGCCTCATAGTTATTACATTTTACTACATTAAAACCAAATTGTTTACAACAATCTTCAATCAATGATAGCTGATGTGCTAGATCATCTGGCATGTGCTTCCTATTACTCTTATATTCTGGATATATATCATTCCTAAAAGTATGTCTGGAACAATCCATAGCAGCTACAAACATAGCACCATTAAATATTGAATATATCTTCAACATCTCAGAGCAAAATACAAACAGGGCACCCACCTCCATATTTTGATATTGCATGTGAGGTGAGGCATAGTATGCTCTATATACAAATCCGGATATATCTAATAAGCAAATAGTTTTATTATCCATTAACAACTTACTATGTATGTAATAACAAACACTTGTAATAATATTAGTTCGGTAATTTACTATTTAGTGCATCTATTTGTTGCTGTGCATTAAACAGATTACTAATTATTCCCATGTAATCCTCTAGATAACCTAAACCGAACTTACATAACTCATTATAAGCATTTTGTGATTCACTATCTTTTATTATTAAATCTCTAACTTTACTATTTCCATATAATTGGTTCACAATGTTTATTTGTTCATCTACATTATATTTCTTTTCTTTTAAACAACTTTTAAGCAACTGTACATTTTCGTTTTTTGTTGTTTTAAGTTCTTTTATCTTATTTTGTATTTGATTTATAGACATTACATTTTGCTTATTTCTATTATTACTTGAATATTTTGTATTAACTACTGTTTGTTTTTTTACGGTATTATTAGCATTTTGTTTACTTGCCGTATTATTAGATATATTTCTATCGACATTGCTTTTACTACTATTCCTAGTTAAATTTTTATTAACATTGTTATTACTATTATTTCTTGTCCGGTTACTAACAACCTGTGTTTTACTTGGTGTATTGTTTCTTGTACTATTACTACTCATAGTATTATTCATATTCTTATTTGGTAATAAATTCCTATTACTTTTAAGATTTTGATTGGTAGTTTTTATTTTTTGTAGTTGTTCTTCCAACTGATCTATTCTTTGTTGTAATTTGAATATATTAGCAATCTTATTCTTATATTTATATAAATAGCCACCTTTCAAATTATTAGAAATTAATACATCATAAATATCATCACTATTTCCATTTATTACTGTGTTAAAATGATCACTATACAATGTATTCAAAATATTAAATAATTTGCCACAATTATTTTCTTTATCTTGCTTTTTCACATTTTTATAGTAATTTTGCAACTGTGTTATCTTTTCGTTCTTTGCTGCCTTTAATTGTTCTATTTCATCTTGTATTTGTTTGATTGATTGATTTTGTTGCGCATTGTTATCACTTTTTGAATACATAGGAGTCACTACTGTTTGTGTCTTGTCATTTAGTTTCTGTGCAACATTATCATTGTCCTTTCTTTTATTTTGTTTATTGTTTAATGTATTTTGTCCTTGATTTACATAAATTGGATTTTGTGCATTTCTATTTTTATTTGCATTATCTTCTCCTAGTTGATCCCCCATTTGCTGTTGTGGTGTACTTTTAATAATCAAGTTTATGTACGGTGTTAAATCGTTATATCCCAAATCATTTAATTTTTTCTCAATTTCTTCTATATTACCACTTGTGATTAATTTTTTCATTGTACGATCTTTATTAAAACGGTTTGCAATCTTTACAAGACTATCTTTATTTTCTTCTAATTGATCAATCATTCGTTGTTGTCTGAAAATTTTAGTAATTATATTACTATAAGGCTTTAAATAATTAAGTTTCAAGGATTTTAATTGTGTCTCAATTGCTTCACCATTGTCCATTGTCATCAATTTATTAATATCATCATCTTGATATAATTGATCTAAAATGTTGTCAAAAGTTTTAATTTTTTGTATATCTACTCTATCTTCTTTTAAGCAGGTTTTAATATACTCTATATCATCTCCATTTGATACTTGTAAATTATCTATTTCATCCTGTATTTGTTCTTGTATACTTACATTTGCTTCCTGTTTGCTACTAATTGATTTAGCGAAACATAGCATTCTGGGCATTAATCCACCTTCTTTTATATCAACACATTTTTCTATTAATTGTGAAAAATTGTTATACACACCACGTATATTATTATTTAATAAAGAATCTAATAATACCCACCTACCATCTGACAACTTTTTAGCAGAAATATAGTGTGTGTAATAGTCTTCTTGTATTTGTTGTTGTATTGCATGGCAAGTAAATGCAATTGAAGATAAATTAAATGTATTGCCATTAATTGTTACAGTTCCATTGTTGTTAACAATATCATCTTGATAAGTATTAAAGGTATCCATGTCATTAATACTTAACACTAAATTTTGGATATTATTATTTATATATAATTTATTATAACCCACTTTGTTGTTGCCTAACCAAATAAATTTCTCACTTTCTATTGCTTGTTTCACTGTCGATTCATAACGTTCTGGTTTTAATGGCATGTAATAATTTATCTTACTTAAGTCACAAAGTTCTTCTAATGCTTTATATCTTTCGTCAATATCAAGATCACTAGCAATACATAGATCTTTACACATCAATAAATCGTATATTAGTTGCTTCTTCTTATTATGATTAATTGTGTTGTTATTCTTAATATCGTTGTACTTTTGCTGTACTATTGGATCTATTAATTCTGACATGAAATTACTTGGTGTATATCTTGTTTTATTATTAGTATTATTGTATTTCATCAAAAGATTATTCAAAACTTGATCGTTACCAGGATTACATGAGCTCAGCATATTAATTTCAGATACCAAACTACATCTGTTGTGGTCATTTGTGAAATGTGTTATTTTATTTTTATTAGAATTAACAACAGTTTGAATATTTTTATTTCTATTATTATTAACTAATGTCTTAGAGTTCTGTTCATCTGTATCAGCTTTACAATAATTACCATCAATAATAACAGCAAGTAATATAAATTTTAATATATAATTTGTTAATTTCATGATATTATCCATATCATAATATCCTTAATATTATTTTAACATAATTTTGTATAAAAACACACATAAAAAAATGGGAAATAAATTAATAATTATTAATATGTTGTTTTATAACATTATTAATTGAAAATTTATTTATTGTTTGTCAAAATTTCTTTTATAGAATAAAACTACCTTATTAATTATTTATCATATTACTATTACTATCGTATTATATATAAATATAATTGATAGAATAAGTAAAAATTAATTACATAACATAAGTATGTTTATAATAAATAAATCAAATTACTAATAATAAATAGTGACAATACATATATGTAGTAATCTCAATTGTATGTATTTTAAAATACGGTTTGTCTAAAAAAAATACTCAGATGTTGCATTAAAACAGCATTCAAATAATATTCTATTAAATATCAAGTTGAAATAATTTAATTTGCAATATTTCAAGTTTTTGTTGCGCATTCAAAACACTACTAATTATTTCTAATGCATTTTCGTACAACCATCCATAATTATAATTTGCGAAGTATTCATAGATATCATCTTTTTTGTTATTAAAATCACATATTAATATTGCATCAAATATTCTCTTATTGTCATGACAAATATTTTGTATAAAATTATCAATAGCTATTTTTTCAGCATTATATTTATCAGCAATTTGCATAATAATTTCTTTGTTGTCATCTATTTGTTTAGTAATACTGGTTATCTCATTTTGTAAATCTTCTTTGTTATTAATAATATTGGATGGTATTGTATTTGCATTGGATGATTTTTTATCATTTGTTTGCAAAGAGTTATTATTCATTATCAATTTCTTCTTATTATTATCTACCGTAGTTATTTTTGTAATGATATTTTTATTGATTGTATTTGTTTTATTTGCATTATTTGAATGTCCATTTGATATATTATCCAATACTACATTTATTGGAGAAGTATGATTGATTGTATTCGTTATATTATTTGATTTGGTCTGTAATATATTTATTTGGTTAATGGTATTGGTATTTGTACTTGCATTATTCATATTACTATTATTTAAGAATTTATTATTATTCAATAATATATTAGGTTTATTGGTGTTATGACAGTTATTATTTTTTAAGTTTATTTGGTTAATAGTGTTGAAATTATTATTTGTATTGATAATATTATTGTTTGTATTAATATTATTTAAGAATGTTGTATTTGTATTGCCGATATTATTATTTTGTATTACTTTAGTATAAAACATTAACTTAGGCATTAATCTGCTGTTTAATTTTACATTGGTATTTGGAGAAATGACATATGTACTCATCAAATCATTGAAATTATTATATATTGCATCTTGATCATTATGAGATGAATCTATAAATCTCCATTTATTGTTGGATAACTTCTTTGCTGAAACAAAATGACTAACAGAGCTTTTCTTAGGCTGACCATCTTGATCCACAACTAATAATATTAATGCGGATAAATCAAATATATTATTATTAAAATTTAAAATAGTATGAGATTGTATTTGTTTATAAAGAGCTATATCTGTTATATCGCTATTATTCACAATTACATTTACAGTATAATAACAAGTAGAATTACCGATATCAAACCCATCTTTTATTAATGTAATATAATCAATACTATTATTAATAATGTCACAATTTTTTATTTCACTAAATGCATTAATATTATTCATACTATATTGAGTAATACTCAGCATATTAAATAATCTTTGATATCTTTCAGCAACATCAGCACCATCATTACCAGTCAAGAACTTATTACAATCGTCAATAAAAAATGTCTTGCTCTTTATGTCAACATTGTCAAGCTTATTATTGAATTGCACTTTGTGTAATATAGGCTCGATAATATATTTGGGATCAAATATTTTATCTTTTCTATTTGGATCTTGTGATATATTGTAGTATTCCTGAGTAAATTGTTTTAAAAACTGATTATTACCTGGATTTAGTATACTAAAACATTGATTTAAGGAAGCTAAGCCACACCTGTTATTAATATCATTAAATTTTACTAATATATCTCTATTACTAATATTGTATTCTTTATTTTCCATTACATAACAATTATTTGATAATAAAATTTGCATAATGATAGTAGCAATATAATAAGATATTCTCATAATAAAATTTATAAATAAAATGTCTTAGTTTTTAGAATAATGATTAGTAGTTAATAGTAGGTTAATGAGAAATTGAGATAATAAAAGTAAGTTTGGAGTATTGAAACATTATATATAACGACATATTATACATAATCAAGAACATAAAATGCCAATATTTATTGCACAATACAATATCTCAGTATTATCATCTAAATTATTAATATTGATCATATTTTTGATTATTATACCTGTAAGACATTATCCAAGACATACTTGTAAAAATTTATTATTTTGTTGTTGTTTAAAACAACACATCATATGTTCTATTTCAGAAATTGATCACATATTATGTTTTAACAATAATATATATTTTATGATGAATATATTTATTTTATACAATCATTTACTTATATTTATTTTTATATTTATTATAAATTGTATCCAATTTTAATATTTTTGCCTTAATACTGTCATTAAAATTATATTCTTGTTGTATCTGCTTTAATAATGTAGCTGTATCTTTAAGATCTTGTTTTTTCTCACTACTTTTGTCTTTTAGTAAAAATTTAATGTTCAATGGTTTGCTTTTAGTTTTTATATTATTACTATTTTTGTTATTAGTTTTATTATTTATATGTTTTTTTGTAACATTATTATTTATATAGTTTGATATATTATTGTTATTTTTCATAGGTTGCTTTTTCACATTATTAAATTCTACAATGTATTTTTTATTTGTGTTGTTATTATTAAATATTGTATTTGTATTTATGTAATTATAGGTTCGATTATTTAATATTTCATTTTTATCATCATTATTTCTACTACGTTTTTTATTAAGTCTTATATTCATTCCTATTTTATTATGCTTTTTATTATCTTTATTTAAACGAAAACCTTTATAAATATCAGTTGTAATATTTATTTTTTTAAGATTATCTTTGTTGTCTTTAAAAAAATCATTTTTGTTATCATATATTATATTGTTCTGTGTTTTATTAATATCTTCATAAAACTCTGAAAAGGAATCATGTGAGTTACGAGTATTTACATCTTCATTACTTTGTTTTATCATTTGCTCTATTCTGAATTTTGAAAAGAAATCAATCTCAGATGGTTGTTTTTTATTGTATTGTTCTTCACTTTCTGTATTTAATGAATCTTGTATATTATTTTTTATATTATTTTTTAATTTATTAGCTAAAAGTTTGTAATGGTTAATTTTTGGTATATTTATTTTATTCAATGGTTCAATTTTTATATTATAATTACTAATGTTATCTTCATTTATATTATCTTCTATTGTTACTGTTATTTGTTTAGGTATTTTTTTATCATTCGTAAATTTGATTACACATTCTTCTCCATTATTATGATTCAAGGTAAAGTAATCAAATTTCTTATCCAGCGCATAACGATTAGTATAAGCATCAGTACTAAACCCATATTGATTATTACATAACATTATTAAACAAACATTAATAATAAATAATTTTAAACTCTTAATATTTATTGTTTGCATAAGATCCTATTGTAAATATATCCCTTACATTTATACTATAATATTTATAAATAATAATCAAGTTAATAAATATTTATATTATTTTTGTTTTATAATATATTAAGATTTAATGCATTAGATTTATTCGTTATTATACTAACATATTAATTTGAATATAAAAATAGGATTTATAATATATTAATACTATAAATCCAAAATTATTTCTATTATATTATGTGTTATTTTGAATTATTATTACCGTCTACGTTATTATTATCTTGCTTATTATCAGTGACATTGTCTGATGGACTATTATTACTATTTTTATTATTTATATCTACAGTTTTATTATCTGCATTGTCAATATTATTTCCAGTATTATTATCATTATTTGTACAACTCGTTGCTTTATCAGCATCATCTTTGTCCATTCCATCTATCGTTTTATTATCTGTATTATTTTGTATATCCTTATTATTACTCATATTGTTTGTTGTATTATTACAACTATTTTTATTATTTACATCATTATTACTTATATTATTGGTATTTTTGTTCTCAGTATTTTCATTATTATTGTTGTCGGTAGTACTACTATCATTGTCTGAATTAGTCTCCGATATATTAGGTAGTGCTGGTAATGCTGGAGTATTATTAGGTAATCCTCCTAATGCAAATTCGTCTAGTAAATTATTATCTTTATTTTCAACAATATCTAATTGTTTATTTTCAGTATAAGTTCCATCGAATAATTGTTTTACTTCCTCTCCTGTTAGTGTTTCTTTCTCCAATAAAGTATTGGCTATTCTCTCTAATTTTTCTCTATTCTCTATTAGTGTTGATTTCACTTCCTCATACAATCTCTTCACTA
Organism: uncultured Pseudomonadota bacterium; assembly: GCA_902772645.1. Classification (GTDB taxonomy): domain Bacteria; phylum Pseudomonadota; class Alphaproteobacteria; order RUG11792; family RUG11792; genus RUG11792. The sequence goes on from CACYBM010000010.1 coordinate 34,842, forward strand.
ATTCTTCCACTTCTTTATCAATTATTTCAGATGTTCTTTGTGATACCTTATCACTTTCATCTCCATAGTATTTTGAAGTAAAGAATGCTTGGAAACCAAGTTTATCACTCATACCCCATTTTAAAACCATGTTTTTAGCAATCTTTGTTGCTTTCTCTATATCATTGGAAGCTCCAGTAGTAACGTTATCTTCTCCAAAGAATATCTCTTCTGATGCTCTACCTCCCATTGCTACTTTTATTCTTGATAACAATTCAGTTCTAGAAACAGATACTTTATCACTCTCAGGTAAACTGACAACCATACCTAGAGCTCCTCCTCTAGGAACAATAGTTACCTTATGTATTGGATCATACTTAGGAGATATTAATGCCATAACAGCATGTCCTGATTCGTGATACGCAGTTAATTTTCTTTCTTTTTCATCCATGTGTAGTGTCTTACGTTCTGAACCCATTATTATCTTATCCTTAGCTAATTCCAGATCTTTCATGTTAACTGCTAGTTTATTTTGCCTAGCTGCCAACAATGCTGATTCATTTATCAAGTTAGCAAGTTCAGCTCCTGAAAATCCTGGAGTTCCTCTAGCAATTGTTGATAAATCAACATCAGGAGCTAATGGTACTTTCCTAGCATGAACCTTTAAAATCATTTCTCGGCCCTTCATGTCAGGATATGGAACGTTTATTGTTCTATCGAACCTACCAGGACGTAGGAGAGCTGGATCCAATATATCAGCCCTGTTAGTGGCTGCGATTACTATTACTCCTTGACTACCATCAAAACCATCCATTTCTACTAGTAATTGGTTCAATGTTTGTTCTCTTTCATCGTTACCACCTCTTAATGAAACATCCCTCCTTTTACCAACTGCATCTATTTCATCAATAAATACAATACACGGTGATGATTTCTTAGCATTTTCAAATACTTTACGTACTCTACTTGCTCCAACACCAACAAATACTTCAACAAAGTCAGATCCAGATATACTAAAAAATGGTACACTTGCCTCATTTGCTATTGCCTTTGCTAGTAACGTTTTACCATTACCAGGATCTCCTACAAGTAATACTCCTCTTGGTATCCGTCCTCCTAATCTTTGGAATTTAGCAGGGGCCTTAAGGAAATCAACTATTTCTTCTAGATCTTGTTTTGCTTCATCTATACCTGCAACATCATTAAATGTTACTTTATTTTCTTCCGGTTTAAATACTTTTGGCTTACTTTTACTAAATCCAAATGGTCCTCCTCCTAACCCTCCACTGCCACCATTCTTTGTTTGTCTCATGGCATATATCATGAGTCCTATTATGAATAACATTGGAAATAAATTTAAGAATTGATAGAATAAATACTGTAGTGTATAACTATTATGAGTTACAATTATTTCAACTTTATTACGTAATAATCTATTTACAAAATCATAGTCACTCTCAGGAACTACTGTCTTAAATATTTTATTGTTTTGTAAAATACCTTTTACTACTGAAGAATTTCTAGCAAATTCAGAATTAGATGTTGATAAATAAACAGTTTTCACTTGTCCATCTATCACATAATCCACGAAAGTAGAGAATGATAATTCTTTAGATTCAATAGGAATTAGTTTATTATTAAGTGGTAAAATAAAAAATAGTAATGATCCAACCAAAAATAACCAAATTAAAAGAGACTTTATATACTTGTTCATTATGAAATTATATAAATAAAATAGTAGTGCATCTCTTTTATATTTTACCACATTATACGAGTTACACCCAATTAAGTAATTTTATTATTTAATGACAAAGATTTTACTAGGAAAAGAAAATCATCCATTAATAATCATTAATATTATTTTAATTAAAATTGTAATTAATAAATTTTTAACTAAAAAAAATATGCAAAAATATGTTGACATTGTAATAGTTTGAGATTAGTATAAAGAAAAGGAGTTAGTTTTAAAAAAACTAGAAGAGAGAAATTAGATAGGAGATAAGGATATGAAGAATAATTTATTAAAGATGGCGCTAAGCTTAGGAATGATAGTATCAGTTAGTGGGATGCAAGATGCAAGTTGCATGAATAGTAGTGAAAATGTTTTGAATAAAAATCAAATCATTATCAATAATACTGATAAAATGAAGCAAGATATGAACAATATTAATAATGAAAGTAGTCAAGAAAGCCAGAACATTACTAAGAAGATAAAAAGCATTAAAAAAATAAATAAAAGCAAGAAAAAAGGAGATGTTATATATTTTGAAGAATTTGAGAAAGCCCATGATAGAACAGACCAAATCCTCCAAAAAAAAATGCTTGCAGGGGTTAAAGATTTCAAAAAATCATTGACAGCTAAATACCAATCGCAATTTTCATTAGATAACAAAACGAAACAAAATATTGGGAAATTTTTGGACACAAATAGTAGTTATTTCTTACAACTTAATTGTAGTTACAATGAATTGTGTGAATTAGTAAGAAACATGAATGACTTGCAGCGTGCTAAAGACAAAATCTTGGAGAGCGAGGATGGTGTTAAAGTATCAAATGCGGCTGACAAGGCTGCAGCAATAGTCAACCAAATAGTCAATGTAACTAAGGCACTTGACAACAAGAAACAGCCTTGTAAAGAGACAAATATGTCATTAATTGCTTCGCTTAAAGATATAAAAACAGCTGCGCAAGAAAAGTACGCACGTTTTAGCAATGAGAAGAAAGCAGTAGAGTCAGAGTTGAATGACCTTACGATAAAAATAGAGAACGAATCAGAATTATTAGAAAAAAGAATAGAACAGTTAAGATTAGAGTCAGAAAAAAACAAGCAATTATGGGAAAAACAAAGAGAAAACAAGATGTTTGCGCAAGAATTACTACAAAAAATTGAGCCGGACTATAATACTTTTAACAACTGCGTAGAATCAGCTACTAAATACCAAAAATTATTTTCCTACATAAAAACGAGTGGTAAAAGTATTCTTAGCATGTATCAGCAGATTAACGCACACTCGCAAGAATTAAATACTAATGAAGACGTTCAACAATTATTAGACGAGAATCTAGCGAATCAAACAATAGCGGCACTAGATGAAATTGAGAACGATGATGAAGGGTATGGTGATGAGATGGAGAATATTGAAGAACACAACGACGAAGAAAACGTATATTCAGACCAAGAAGAAGATGAGAAGGAAGAACAAATAAGCAAAGAAAATAAAGATGATGACAACTAGTGTACAGTAAAAAATAAATTAATGCTGATAAGAAAAAACTAGGCATGTTAGTTCTGTAAAAGTGACAAATGTGTTATTTGCAGAACCAGTTATGTGTGTATGGGGGAGTAGAAGAAGTAATGAAATGAAGAGTAGATTGTAATACGATTGTTCCCATACACGTGTCATTATATCTGGAACATATTTACTGATACATGTAAGTTTTTATCAGTATTTATTAAATTATAAAATACAAATAAATTGAAATTGCGTAAATTATATTTACTATGCACATAATTTATTGTTTTGTCTATTTGACTACTACAATCAGTAATAAGTAGTAGTCTTTTACAATTAAATGTTATATAGAAGCCACTCCTATATACTTATCAGTTCCGAAACGTGTTTTGAAAAAAACATTACCATCAACTAATGCAAATAATGTATGATCTTTACTAATACCAACATTGTCCGCTGATCTGTATTTTGTTCCTCTTTGGCGCACTAATATCGTACCAGCTTTAACAAATTGTCCCGCTCCTATTTTTAATCCTAATCTTCTACCTTCTGAATCTCTACCATTCCTAGAACTACCTGCACCTTTTTTCGTAGACATAATATTACCTCTTTAATGAAATTTCTAAAACCTTTATTACCGTCATGTCCTGACGATGACCTCTTTTACGACGATAATTATGACGTCTATGTTTTTTAAAAACTATTAATTTGTCATCCTTAATTTGATCTAATACTTGTACTTTGACACAAGCTCCATCAATCAATGGATTTCCTAATGTAACATTAGAAGAATCATCAGCATACATAAGAATATCTTTGATTTCTACTATATCTTCTTTCTCATTATTTATTTTATTAATTTTTAATACATCATTAGGAGAAACACAAAACTGTTTTCCTCCTGTCTTCATTACAGCAAACATATCAATTTAATGTTATTAATTTCATTCATCAGAATACTAATAACATTGTAACAAAATATTGCATCAGCAGTCAAGTGGGATGTAGTAGATATTAGGTTATACTATTATAAGCATATTAAATAATTTATTTTTAATAGGCAACAAAGATGTAAATTGCATGTAATTAACAATGGATTTGAAAATTTTCAAAATCCTTATTTATTAAATGTAAAATTAAAGAAGTTAATATATCTACATTTTTTTCATTATTTCATATTATTATTTAATGAATATATTATTAGTAATAAAATCTATATTTCTTCGTAATTATGTCATGCAATGTATTATTCCATTGTTTTTAGCAACTTCATCTGTAATTTGCACTACACTTTACTATCTATTCAATTCCCAATTTTTATTGATTTTAGTTTAATATATACTGAAACTTACACAAACTAACATTGACCCTAAGACTTTCTTATTTTGCTATGGTGTATTCAATATCACCATAACAAATTCCATCTATTTTTTTTATATGATACTTATTCTGTTTGTTCAGTGCTTTGTATTTTGGTCTCTATCTCCGAATAACCACATGCTGCTCCATCTTCTACCTCAACATGTTTTACTACATTATTTTTGGCATCAACTACATATCCGTCAATCATTTCTTGGTTTTCGTCGTATTGACAATATACAACTTCACCCTCTTGTAATTTTAATAAGTCAATCAACTCTGATTCTAGATCTTCAACTGCAATAAATCCTTTTTCTAGTAACTCGTTGGCATTTGACGGTGTTTGTATCTCTTCTTCAATATCTTTTTTCTCATTGCTTTTTTCAATAATCGTTTCCATGTTTGGTTGCTTAAAATTTTTCAA
>CACYBM010000011.1 GCA_902772645.1 uncultured Pseudomonadota bacterium
CAGAATTGGAGATATTAAATGTACTAATATTAGTTGTAAAAATAAACTTATTAAACCAAATATAATCCTATGGTCTTATTTATATCCAAAAACCGTAGATTATATCGGTCACATTAATTGTGGTTGTTATTTATATTGTTCTATATGTAGGAATGCTTCCTTAACGGAATTTGATTCCTCAAGCTTTGATTTGGAGAAACAGGAATATACTAGTTTAATGAATTATCAGAATACGTGTTTGTATACGCACGATAGTTCATGCGCTGTGAAACAAGATAATTTAAAATATGATTACGATTATATATTGGAACAATTAAATATAGGATATAAAAAAGGATTATTAGGTGCAGAATATGACGATGGATCTCTTCCAGATGATTCAGGACTAGCAGATGATGATTAATATGACTAATTGAATACGAAATACATGAAGTGGAACATATATATTAGGAGTATTTAACTATTATTCCTTATGTTTAAATATTTTATTAAATTTTTATGGGCGTATTTTTTTTGTGTTGAGAGATATTATTAATAATTTGTAAAATATCAGCAAGAATAATATGAAACTTAAAATTTTTGTGAAATTCAGAACAAATTATTAATTATTGTATAATATTACAATAAAAAGGCGTAGATGTGATAATAATTTTGGTATTCCTGATTATTATTTGAATTCCAAGGGTTTGTTAGATAGATTATCATGACAATAGATGTTGTAAGCCTGAACATGATGATAATAAAGTATGTTCTACTCTTTGTTTAGAAGTATTTACTGCAGGACTTAGTTAGAGAATATTGTTAGTTGAGGAAAAGAATCTTAAAATAGTATTTGATAATTTTGAGCATAACATAGTTAGGTCACATAATAAAAACAATAGAAAATTCCTCATGATTAATACTAGTATTATACGTAATATAAAGACAATAGAATCTATAATAATAAATAATGCTAGAGTATTTTAAAAATTTTAATAACTATATTTTGGAATTTACATGTGGTAATAGAATAGATTTATTATAAAACATTTGAAAATGTAAACGAAACTGGCAAGATTTGGACGTATTAGATTTATAACAATTTATTCTTTACAAGATATAGGAATAATAAACGACCATTGGAAATATTGTGAATATGGATGAAAAATTAGTGTTATATATGTTCAAATATTACTTCTAAATCACATAATAATATTAATTATACAAATTATACATAATAAAAATAGCTCAGCGTTTTTCATGCGGAGCCATCTTGAGATTATAGTGTTTCTTTACAATGTTTTAATAATTTTTTACAAAACTATTATTCATTTAATTTATCTTGTAATACTGTTCCATCATTATTACTATGTTTTTTATTATGATGGTACTGTATTATTCTGACGATTACGAATACTATCAGGAAAGGATATAAAATATTCAATACCGATCCTAATATTTCGCATAGTTTCCCAAATCCTAATAAGGACATGACATACGTGGATATTCCTGTAGCTATCAATAATAACTTATGATTCACCCTTTCCAAGAATATATCCTTGTATAAGTAATCTGCGAATATTGATGTTAACGCTATACTAGTAGCCAAACAGCATACAGCTATTACTATTGCTACAAACCATGCAGCTGATGATCCCATTGCTAATTTAGCAATCTCAGGAAACAGAGCAGCATCCGGAGTGTTGCCTAATACAGGAGAATATTGTGCTCCTAAGTAAATCAATCCTACATATACTATCGATATAACAGTTCCTGCTACGAAGAATGATTTTACAGATGATTTTATTAATAAATCATTATCATTTTGTTTATCGGTTGGCATGGCATTTTTTATATATCCATATATAACACCCATTGCCATAAAAGCTGTTAACATATCCATAGTTTGATATCCTAATGTTAAACTAGTAATTAATGCTTCAGATGAAGATTTATCAACTGAAATTGCGGGTATGTTAGGATCCTTTAGGTACAATGCTAATATAATAATACCTATTACCCCACCAAATTTTAGAGGTGTAAATATCCTACCAATTAAATCTACTAATTTACCGGGATTCCAGGCTAGTGCTACTAACACTAAGCAATAAGTTATTTTAAAGATGTCACTATTTACTAATGGAAATGCAGATTTTATACAATCCAATGATACATTAACGTTTCTTGCTATACCACCGAAAGGTCCAACAAGCATCATAATGCATAACATTATAAAAAAAGTGCAATATCGACCTAATGGTTTCATAAACTTTTTATTGTCAGCATCATAAAGAACGGCACTATAATCTCCAACAAAGTGTATAAGAACTGCCGAAAGAAGCCATCCAATAGCTGCTATAAACCAATGGTTTGCAAAGTTTTTACCAACTATTAAAGGAAATACTATATTACTTGATCCAAATACCATAGCAAATATAGCAAATCCTGCAACTACTAATTTCGATTGAACATTATTACTCATGTTGAACCTCAAATTACAAAAATTACCATTTTACATTATATCATAATGGTTAAAAATGTCAAAAAATATTGGTAAAATAATTATTGTTTATAAATTATTATATACTTGTGTGTTTACTTGTTTTTATTATTAAAATATAACGTGTATTGATGTTGTGTAAAGTATGATGTTATTTTGTTTATACATATATGACAAGCAATAATATTGGTACAAATGCGAAGAATAATTATAAATAGTGCATTGATTAGCAATTAATAAATATTTTAATTTAATAAATTATTATAGCCAAAAAATCTAATTATTATTCATAAATTAAATCAGTATTCTATAATAATAATTTACATGTTACATAGTATAGTTTTCATATTGTGTTTATTATACTTTATATATATAATTAACGTAATATAAGACATATTAAATGTAATAATTAATGCCAATGAAACATTCATTAATATATTAAAAAAAAGAATATAATAAACTATTAAAGTATTTATTATATGTATCTATTGATAGTATAATTAACAGTGATAGTACTGTGCCAAATAAGATTAATAATGTAGTACAATCACTCCTTGGTTTTATATATACACATGATCTTAATATGGCGATTGATAATGATATTTACAATATAAGTGATAAATGGTGTTATTCAAAGCATATTTAAAAAAATAATAGATAATATTAATGATACAAGTTATAACTATAAAAATGTATTAGATACTGTTAATTTGATAAAAGAATACCAAAAAAATTACTATCTAAGAAATATTAGACTAATCTTATTATCAAAAATGTTATTACCAATCTTCATATGTTTATAATAATGGAGTTGTTATATATATAGGCTAGTTAAATATGTTCGAAATAATCTTTAGTACATAAATTAATACCAATAACATAAATATAAAATATTAATAACTTTTAAATTGCCATACTTGCAACATTACTGGTATTGCTGTATACTGTTAATAGAACACAGAAATACATATTAGTAATTTATGAATTTAAACAAATTAGTAATTATATGCACTATATTTGTATGTAATGATATTGGATGTACTAATCCAATCAATAATAGTACTTATATAAATTTTAAGAATCCAATAGCCTTGGAGAATGATCAGAATAGTCAAACAGAATTTAATCATAAGAGTATGATGAACAAAACTTGCTTTAATATAAATAACTTTGATAATAAATTAAATTTGCGTGTTATTGACAAATCAGCAGATAATAAACACTATTTAAATAGTTATTATGAGAAAATAATGTTAGGTAAAAGGAATCCTAATGATGATTGCAACACCATAGCAGAAATAACTGCAATTAAAAAAGCTCTACCTCAAAAGATAACATATAATAATATCAATAATAAACAAAAAAATAAAAGTAAAAAAAGAGTACAATTTGATGGAATTGATAAAATATTAGATTACGATCCAAATCTTAAGCCCGCACAAATTGATAGAACAAAACTAAGATATCTTAGAAGAGAAACACCTCCAAGCAAGGGTCATGTAAGATTAAAAATAATACCGAATAATAATGATATAACAATAGATCATACAATCATGAAACAAACTGATAAAAATATAGTACATTATACTGAGAAAAATACTACTCCAAGTAGAAATCCTATAGCACCAAGTGTATTATCAAATAATAATCATTTCTCCCAAAATAATGTAAATCAAAAGTCAAATGTATATAATCAATTAAAAGATAATACTAAGAAACAAGTCAAAAATAATGAAACTCAGAATAATGCAAATAACAATATGGATTTCAATAATGTATTTAAAGGTATGCCAAAATTTTTCGATATGTTCTCTCAATATCAGCAAAAAGGAAAACAACGTATACAAGATGAGATAAGTAATGCGGCAGTTTCATATGCACGAAATGACATATTAAAAAAGCTGAATATATATGATGAAATAAATAGTAATATACTGAAATCAGATTTTAGTATTATATTGTCATGTAATGATTTACTAAATAATCCAAATAATAGTTATCATATGAATAAATCAATAAATAATATTACAAGATGTCCTGTTTCTATAAATCACAAAAATTTATATAACATTGTGTATGACAAAAGGAATGATAGTAATATTATTGATAATTTAAAAATTAATGCAAAGGCACATCACATATTGTTTGGTAATAAATTAGTAAATAATAATTACATCTATAATACTCACTCACAAATTGATTCTAAAAAGCATTTAATTAAAGATTATTTTACTAGACAAGAGATGCAATTTAAATCTTTTTCAACTGCAGAGAAAGAAATCTTTGCTAAATGTATTAAAAGAATTTTAAACAAATCAATTGATGAATTTAAAAATATGAATTATGAAGACTTGACAAATAAACAAGTATTTGCAATAAGAAGATGTTTAAATAACATCAAATCACAATCTCAACAAAGTAGTAATGAATATTATTGTAATAGTAGTCAATATCATAAAAAGGAATTCCAAGAGTTTTCTAAAAAGTATTTAAAATGCATGTCATATGAAGATTTTGAGAAAAATAAAATATGGAATAAATTAACAGAAGAACAAAAAGCAGATTTACTTGATAATATAGCTTGGGCAAATGTACAACAGCATAGGGATGAAGTAATAACAGAGAAAGTAGTTCCTACTTTATATTTGTTAGATGCATTAGATAATACTCAGGAATTCAAGACATTAATTTCTTTTACAAACATGAATATTAATGAATTGCAAGATGGTAATGAAGTAAATTTCAATAATGTTTTTAAGGAAATACTGAATAGTATTGGGATTCATCAACCAAATATTAATAAGAGAAAACTATATACTAATAATGTAATTACTAATTTAAGCAATATGTTATTTCAGAAGTCATTAATATACTTAGCAATATCACGTGTATTGGATCCTAAAAAGTGTAAATACTTGTTGTATATAGATAAAGATACAGGTAATATGAGTGAGAAATTGAAGTATAATAATGAGTATTACAAGATTTATACAGATTTGAACGATGGTAATATCATTTTAAAAAAGCAAAGAAAAAAAGCACAGGTTAGATTTTTTGAAGATTAATATGTGATTTGCTCAGTTCTACTACATGAATATTTGTGTATGGAATATTTTATTTTGTTCTATACATGTAGTTTTTATGTTGGCTTAAATTGCATTATAAAAAAATGCTTGTGTTATTGTAACATAACATGTAATAAATGATATATAATACAGTATTATTAGATGTATTAGTTATTATTGTTAATATATGATATATATAAATCTGATATTTTATCAGAACACAATAAAATGTACAATTAATTGCATGTAGTGAATAATAGAGTTACTAATATTAATTTAAGGTACATATTTAAAGGTAATAAGATGTGTAATTGAATATACATACCTCAAAAGTATATGTTGTGGTAAATAGTAAATGTTTCATGTTGATATAACTTAGAATATATTAGACATGCTAATTACTAATCATAATACATAGTTAACAATAAATATTTTACAATGCATGGAGTTTGTTAATGTTGTTTCATAGTATTGCAGTATAATAAAATGCACATTTGATTGTATATACTAAAGATATATTATTAGTGAATATGGTTCATGGAGTGTAAATGTTTTACCAGTATAGTCAATTATATATACTAAATATATAATTAGTGTATACAATTTTTGAATGTAAGTGTTTTGCGATAGTATAATGAAGTATGCTATTGAATTAGCATACAATACTAACTCATTGGAAGTACCAATTGCTGCCGTTATTGCTATTGATTCGGAAATAATTGCGTTCTCTGACAATAGGGTAGAGAGAGATAATATAGCATGGCATCATGCTGAATTCTTAGCAATTGAAAAAGCAACAAATAAACTAAATACTAAGTATTTAGATAACGCTAGTATATACATAACATTAGAACCATGTATATTATGCTCATCCTTAATAGAACGAGTAAGAATAAAAGAAATATACTTCGGAGCATATAGTATATATCAACCCAGTTTAACCAAATGCTTACATCTATTTCCATATATATCCTCAAATACTACAATAATAGGTGGACTGTATGATGATAAATGCTTTCAATTAATAAAGGAGTTTTTTAAAAACGTGAGATAATATATTAATATATTTTATTTCATTAAAAAGTATTGTCATGTTTATATGTATTATATATAATTAATTAAAGATTACTTTTACTTAATAAACCACTATTTTTTATATTTAAAAATATTATATGTTAACATACAAATACTTTATATACATATTATTGAATTAATAATATATATTGACTACGATGTCTATATAACTATACGTATTATACTTGTACTATTTCATGAATTATATTTTTATGCAGTTATCCTATTATATTGCAATTTTAGTTTTGCATAATTCATTACCAATTTAATAAATAGCATAAGACTACTATATTATAATTATGCTACATTGTATTATTTATTTATAGAATAACCAGATTTTCATTATTTATTGTAGTAATACACTATCTTTTATAAAATATCAAATATACTATTGCATTATTTAGTGATCAATTTTTAACAATACTTCAGGTACAATTTATTTATATTTTTCAATAATGGGTTAATACTATTATGTATTTTGTTATTTAATATATTATAATTAAACTTTGTACACACTGGAGATAATTCCTGTATATTAGTACAATATAGGCATTCTAGTATTCTTTCTATTGTATTAATACATGATATTATATTATGATATACTGTAATATTATAACTATTATTTGAATTGTTCTTTGTTGTATTATTGTGTTCGAAACGTTCTATATTTATTATTATATCTTTGCAACAATCAATTATTATATTACTTATTTTATTAACATGAAAGTATAAAAATTGTTCGAAAGTTAATATTATACTTGTATCACCACAATCTCCAATACAACTTTCATCCATATCGTCAGTAATTGCATGAACGCAAGCTAGTTTTACTTTAAGAATATTTGACATACTATTATATATATTTTCTGTTAATTTATTCATAGTATTCAGAATATTAATAACACAATTTTTTAAATCGTATATTATATAATAATTGCTTGTATCTCTCAGTATATTTGCTACAGATATCAATATTTGAATGGTTTTTTTATGTAAATTATCATCATTTTGTAACAGATTAGTATTACTCCCAAGCCTTATAATTCTCATTTTTATGACGACAATATAATACAAATACTATTATATTTAATATATAATATTTATTTAATTTAATATATAATGTGTTATATAGACATAAAATTCACAGTACATGTCTCAAGACATAATAGATCCTATTGAACGAATAAGTATATTATTTAAGTTAGTTCAGCATTATTTTAATACATCTAGTATAGAATTCAATATAAGATTAGCCTTAGAATTAGCTAGTACTATTGATTACTTGAAAATTGGTAATAAAATAAATAAAAATATGAAATCTGAGTATTATGAACAATTAAATAAAATATTAACAATCGTTTTAAATTATTATCCTAAAATTTTAAAAGATTTAAATAAATGTGATATAAATTATACTAATAATTACTTAATATCTGATAGGATTAATAATTATAATAACATTAACATAATCAATTGCCATAACTCATATAATGAAATTGATTATCTTTTAAATTATATTAATAATAATACTAACAAAAATATTGCGATAATATGTTTAAATGAAAAATTAATTAATTTGCTTACAATTCGATTAGAATTAAATAATATTAAATATAATAATAATGCTAAATATGAGAAAAATTATTATAAAATATCTCAGTTATTTAAAAATAAAATTGAATATTATTTTGATGATATTAATAAAACAGATTTAATAAAAATAACCAAATTATTATCATTTTTGGATTCCAATAATAATATTGAGAGTAATATTAACATATGTGATCTGGATAGTTTACATGACATAAAAAATAGTGATACAGTATTTTGCTTATCAATGAATAACAATTATTGGCAATTACGTAATAATACATGGTTCAATATTACGAGTACTCAATATAATATAAACAATATTTTTAATTATATAGCAAATAATAGTAAAGAATTGTATTGTATGTATTCATCAATAGTAGACAGAAAAAATACTATAAAAAGCAGTATTTTAAATAAATTAGAAATTAAGGTACAAGTAAAACAATATAACCAATCAATAAATAACATAATGGCTATTGCTACTTATGAAAACGAACCAAGTATCGATAATTTTAAAAACTCTAATAATAATTCCACCACAAATAATACAATCATGCAAAGTGAAAACATAGAAAGCATCAATAGCATAAATAGACTAACATTAGAAAAGGACAATTGTGAATTAACAAGTAAATTTTACAATTTAAACAATAAGGTTCAAAATAGTTTAATGGTATTGAATAGTAAAGATGTTAATAATTTACTATACGATTCAGATTCTTTTTATATTAACAATATATTAGGTTTAAAACACGATAACATTTCTGATAAAGATAGTATTTGTAAATTATTTAAAGATATATTCTATGTATTTTTTAATAATAATCATAGGAAAACTTATTTTGATATATTAAAAATTACTGAAGAATTGGATCCATTGTATTTTCAAAAATTCCAGCAAATAATAAATTATTTAGAAAACAATATTATAAGTAGTGAAAAATTCGACTATGTATTAAATAATGATTTATTAGAAACCAATATTAATAATAATATAATTATAAAGGCTCATTGTGACAGAATTGAAATAAATAATAATAATATTAGCATTAAAAAATATTCTATAAATAAAATAAAGAATAAAAACAGTGTTATATTAGGTAAGGAAACTAATCTACTAACCCAAGCTCTTATATTGAAAAACAGTAAAGTAATAAATGAATATTCGGAAATTAATTTGGAAGTAATATCTCCTGATTGGCAAATTGATTCAAAATTACCAATAACTATAAGTAAATTTATATTACCGTTTGATAATATTAATAAACACTTAGAAAGTATTTTAAATAAATTAGAAGATTATAATATACATAACATTCACTTTAAATTATAGTAATATATGTAAGATTAATATTAATATACTATAATTATAGTAATAGTATGTAAAAAGAAGTTAAAAATATACCAAATTTTGAAATAATTATGTTAGTATGTAAGAGAAGCATAATACCTAATATATGGAAATAATTCTTGTTTTACGCTGTAATAATGACGATTGCTTACTTGTGTGATTATGATTCCAAAAGTAAACAGTGTTTATTATGATACTTGCTTTCGGAAATATGGTGATTTTTGTGATCCACATTAGAATATAAATTGTATATGTGGTAAATTACTTTCATTACAACCTATATTACCTAAGAAAAAATTACTGAGTAATTCAGATATAATACAGTATTTAAAACCAAATATTTGTAATAATTTTGGAGATACTATTGATGAAACAAGTATTAGTCCAAGTTTAGTTTTGTATTTATTTCCTTGTTATTTACAGATAGAAAATATAATTCGATTACATTGCTTCAACTGCTTGGATGCATGTGATAGAAATAATCAAATTGGATGGATTTATTTAGCAACTTATTTTGATGAGATAAAGATAAGCAATGATGTTAATGCAACATACTTTTGTAATGATGGTAAATGCAAATATTGTAATGTAAATGCAGTATATAACAAAGAATACGTTGAAGATCAATTACAGAAAATGAAAATACCACAACAGTTGTTGGATTATAATCAAATATGCAGTAACAACGAAATTAGCGACGATGATTTTCTTGAGTGGCATCATGCTTATACATCAGAGTTTTACAGAAAAATTGTAAGTGGTTCATTATTAAGATAATTATTTATTATGTAATAGTGAATCATTATATAATAAGTACTAACACAATTACAATATACTAAAATATATATGATCTATTAGGAGTGTTCAGTTGTTATGTTCCTATTCTTAGTATTTAAATATTTTATTTTATTAAATTTTTATGGGCTTACGAATTTTTCGCTTTGACCATATTCACTTGCTTGATAAAATATAAATAGGAAGTGTAAAACATGACCTATAGAAGTTTTATAGAATCAATTTTAAATTAATAGTAGTTGTTATAGTAAATAATATACTAGTAATAATCGTTATATTAGTAGCTATACATTATAATAAATGAATACTTCGGTATGGTATAGTAATAGATAAAGTGTAAATAATATAGTTGTGTATGTGGTATTGCCTTATGTAATTAATCAAAATATATAATAATAGTTACTAATTCGTACACATGATTATATAGACACTTCCCAGTAATTTGATAATTTGTATTATATATTTCATATTAATAGATTTGACAAATTTTAAAAGTTTCATCATCATTAGAATAGGATTACAAAAATCCTAATAAATTTTTAACTATTTTTAAGGAGGAATAATATGCTTTTTTCTTTAGAAGGTCTTAGAGGTTTTATTACAGGTGGTGCTGGAGGTATGGGTATTGGGATAGCCATAGCATTTGCCAAACAAGGTGCTGATGTAATAATTGCTGATGTAAGAGAAGATGGTATTAAGTCATCAATCGATATTATTAAGAAAGAAACGGGTAAAAATGTTAATTATATAGTGTGTGATTTGTCAGATTTAGAACATACTAAGAAACTATTTGACGAAACAGAACAGAAATTCGGACCCATTGATATATTAGTAAATAATGCAGGAATAATAGATCCAAATCATGGTACATTAATTGCCAATCAAACTGAACAACAACTTGATAGAATAATGGATGTTAATTTCAAAGCACCATTTTTCTTATCTAGCGCAGCTACGAAAGCAATGGCTCCAAGAGGATTTGGAAGAATTATTAATATATCTTCAATAGCAGCGTATAAAGGAGAATATGGACATGCTAACTATAGTGCTAGTAAGGGAGCATTATTATCTATGACCAAAACAATAGCTATAGAATACGTAAAAAATGGAATAACTGCCAATTGTATAGCACCAGGAGCAATAGAATCAAGAATGACAGCCGCTTTGACAGATGACATAAAGAAAGAGTTAACAAGTGTTATTCCAATGGGATGTATGGGTAATGGTAATGACATAGCCGCAGCTGTTACTTATTTAGCCTCTAGAGAAGCTCGATATGTAACTGGTCAAACGATTCATGTGAATGGTGGATGGTTTATATCATAATTAAAAATTTATTATAGGATAAATAATATGTTTGCATTTAATAATTCAAGAGCATTAATAACAGGTGGAGCCGGAAGAATAGGATTGAGAACTGCTATAGCATTAGCTAAACAAGGAGCAAGTATTGTTATAGCTGATGCTAGAGAAGAAAAACTAAGAGATGCTGTAAAGATAATAAAAGAAGAAACTGGAATAGATATAGATTCTTTTGCTTGTAATTTACTTGATATTGAAGCTACTAAAGAATTATTTTATACACTAGAAAATACATTTGGTCAAATAGATATATTGATAAATAATGCTGGAATAGACAAGGACAAATTACTTATGAAAATGACAGAAGATGATTTGGATATGGTAATGAATGTTAATTTCAAGGCACCTTTCTTATTATCACAGGCAGCTGCTATGAGAATGTCCAAAAGAAACTTTGGTAGAATAATAAATATATCATCTGTAGTAGCATTTACTGGTAATAAAGGACAAGCAAATTATTGTTCAAGTAAGTCTGCATTATTAGGTATGTCTAAAGCTATAGCTTTGGAATATGCAAAACGTGGAATAACTGTTAATTGCATAGCGCCAGGAGCAATCAAAACACCAATGATTGATGTATTATCTGACGAAGCTAAGGAATCATTTCTTAATAAAATTCCAGTAGGATTCTTTGGTAGTCCTGATGATGTAGCTAGCGCTGTGGTTTTCTTAGCTTCTAAGGAGGCTGAATACATAACAGGTCAGACAATACATGTAAATGGTGGTATGTTTATGTTTTAAAGGAGGAGGATTATTTTATGTGTGGTTTTGTTTGTTTACATGGTAAAACAGCTTTAGTCACTGGAGCCGCTGGAGCCATTGGAATGGCTACAGCTCAAAGCCTAGCTATGCAAGGAGCTAATTTAATATTAGTTGATATTCATGGCAAGGAAAAAGCATTACAAGAAACAGCGAATAATATTCAATCGAAATGTTACAATGAAAATGATATGGATGTGGATTCTGTTGATATCATTTGTTGTGATTTATCTAAGGAAGAAGAAGTTAAATCTTTATTTAATAAAGCAATAGAAAAAGTAAAAGAAAAAGCAAATTATCAAACAATAGATATACTTGTAAATAATGCTGGTTTATTTAAATCAGATGATTGGAATACTGGTACCAATGAATCATATTTACATCTCGCTATGAAAATCAACTTTGAAGCACAGTTTATATTGTGTCAAGATGCAGTAAAATATATGGCACAAAATAAATATGGCAGAATAGTAAATGTAGCATCAATAGGAGCTTATAGTGGTGGTGTAAAATATGCATGTTATTGCTCAAGTAAATCAGCAATACTAGGGTTAACAAAATCATTAGCTTTAGAGTATGCCAAATCAGGTATTACAGTGAATTGTGTAGCTCCAGGTGTTATAGATACGCCAATGCTTAACATATTAACTCCAGAAGAAAAGGAAATTAACAAAAGTATGGTGCCAATAGGTCGTCTTGGTACACCTCAGGATATAGCTAATGCTATAACTTTCTTATGTTCTAATAATGCAGAATACATTACAGGACAAACAATACACGTAAATGGTGGTATGGTAATGTATTAATAAAAATTTAACAATACAACAATTTATATAGAGACAATATGTTGTATAAAATATCGATTGCTAAGAATTAATTCTTAGCAGTACATCTTTGCTGATTTATTAATCTGTTATTTATTAGCATATAACGAATGTGTGGTGTTTACTTACTGATTAATAATGTAAAGAATTAAACATGTTGTAATACTGATTTGTGGTACTAATATTTAATTAATTATTAATATGATATATTAATATTGAAATGTTATTAATTTAAATTATTGTATTGTACCGATTGAATTGTTTTTTATATAAGAATCAGAAGAATATACACGCTATAATACTTGGTTTTATTATTTGTTACAAAACTTTAAAATAAATATAATTGAAAACCAACTGCATCATAAAATCTGAAGAGTAGCCACTTGCATTGATGCTTAATATAATAATAGCAAGTACTGCAGTATTCAATGATTTTGACATCTTATTTAACACACTCTTAATTATTTTTAAATTAGATTACTTTATTATCTTAATAAATTGTAGCATAAAAAACAGTATTTTTTTTGGAAATTCAAATGATGTTATATAATATTATTATCCAATAGTTTTAAATATTAGTAAGTGTTAAAAATAATAGTACGGATAATGAATCACTTGTAATGTTTAAACAGAATAGTGTATAGCGTAGCTGTGAGATATTGAATAGGTATTGCATTTGAAACATGATCGTATACTACGTTGTTAATACAAAATACTTGTCAGGAAGCACAGTTTTTTTATGCTCAGTAAATCCGAAGGATAACGAGTTACTAACAGATGTTAATAATCGGGAAGAGATGTACAGTGTAGCTGCGCTAGTATTGCAGGTATTAGTAGAATAAATCCGAACGTACAATAAGTTTTCAACAAATAGAACTGGTCGGGAAGAGAGGATTCGAACCTCCGACCCTTTGTACCCTAAACAAATGCGCTAGCCAGGCTGCGCCACTTCCCGACACTATGTATTTATATTATATAATTGTTACAAACTTAAGTCAACCACACTGGTTTATATATGTCCTGTATTAAGTATAAATATTGTTATTTATACAATTGTTATTAATAAACTATACACACTTCTTAATAACAAAACAAGTAATCTCTAACTCATTTATATTATCAATAAATAGCAAATAACATGTAATCATTTTTGTAAATCTAAATAGAGTGTTTAAGTTTCAACTTATTGGTCTGCCTCTACAACTAATGTAGATTCTTCACATGCTATCAGTAATAGTGAAAATTGGAAAGCGTGATACTGCGTAACTGTACAATATTAAATTCACAATATGAATATAGATATTATATATACAAAACTCTTATTGGCCGGGAAGAGATACTTGCAATACAAAACATAGTATAATACGTTATAAACATATAAAATTGACATTGAAGAGAAGCATAACAATAATTAGTATAGAATTAGTAATACAAAATATGATATTACAAATAAACAGTAATGGTCGGGAAGAGCGGATTTAAACCGCCAACCTCTAGTACCCGAAACTAGTATGCTATCAGATTGCACCACTTCCCGAATGATTAAATTATATCATTTTGTATGATTTTCCACAATGGCTGATTTGGTTATATTATTTTTATATACCTACATATATTGTAGATTTATATTACATTGAATAGTAGCTATTAGTTTTATACAAATTAATACATTAATATATTATATTAATAGTTTTATCATATCGGCTTTTTTCTGTTAGATATTTTAAGATATGTGTCATACAATTTAATTAAGAAAGTATTAAGATAAAAATATATAATGTTTAAAGAATTCATATCGTTGCGTGATCCTGATATATTTGATAGAAATCTAATAATACATTTCATAGGTATTGGTGGTATAGGAATGAGTGGTATAGCCGAAATACTTCACTCATTGGGATTTACTATTCAAGGTAGCGATTTATCAAGATCATCGAATGTAGAGAGACTAGAAAATTTAGGTATCAAAACATTTATAGGGCATGATGCTGCAAATGTAAAAAATGCTAATATAGTTGTTTATTCATCAGCAATTGCATTAGATAACGTTGAAATATGTGCAGCTAAGGAATTACATATACCATGTTTAACGAGAGCTGAAATGCTATCACAAATAGCTAGATTTAAGCAATCAATAGTTGTTGCGGGGTCTCATGGTAAAACTACTGTAACATCATTGTCAGCCACGTTACTAGAAATGGCTAATATGAACCCAACAGTAATAAATGGTGGAATAATAAATTCATATGGTAGTAATGCAAAACTAGGCAATGGAGATTGGATAGTAATAGAATCAGATGAGTCAGATGGTAGTTTTGTGCAAATATTACCAACTATAGCAATAGTAACTAATATAGATAGAGAGCATATTTATTATTATGGTTCAATTAATGCTTTGAAACAAGCATTTAAATCATTTCTCAATAACTTACCATTCTATGGTACTGGCATAGTATGTATCGATAATAATAATGTAAAAGAAGTAATACATGAAATAAGTGATAGGAAAATAATAACATATGGAATTAGTAATGATGCTAATGTACAAGCAATAAATATTAGGAAATCATCGTCTGGATCTATATTTGATGTTAAATATAATAATGAAATAATAAAAGATATAAATATTCCTTTATTTGGTGATCACAATATAAGGAATGCATTATCGATTATATCTTTATCACAAATATTAAAAATAGATATTGATGTAACTAAGTCTATGTTATCTGGTTTTACTGGAGTTAAAAGGAGATTTACTAAAGTGGGATACATTAATAATGTCCTTGTAATAGACGACTATGCTCATCACCCAACTGAAATAACTTCTGTAGTGTTGGCCGCAAAACAACACAAGCCTGGTAGAGTTATACTAATTCACCAACCTCACAGATTTAGAAGGTTAAATCAATTGTTTGACGATTTTTGTAATTGCTTAAAATTGGCTGATACCAGTATTATATTACCTGTATATACAGCAAATGATATAAGCACAGCACCATTAGATGCTCAAGATTTGTACAAAGCACTGTTGTGTAATAATCACGATACTTATTATGTAAGTACCCAGGGAGAATTAGAAGTAGTATTACAAGATATAGTAAATAAAAAGCAATTAAATGAAAATGATATAATAGTATTTAGCGGAGCTGGAAGCATTTCTAAAATGGCTTACTCAATAGTAGAAAATATTGGAAAAATAAAATGCTAGTGTTATAGAATATTATCAGTATATATAATGTCAATAGAACATTATTACATTACAATTTATAAATAATAGAAAAATATACGTACGGCTAGATTGTATAGTGTCCTGAAAATATATTCAGAGTATACTACATATTTAATTACTTTGGTAAAAACCATGGATGTAATTTTTGACACTATTAGTTTATATTATTTTCATACTGTAATACTATGTTTAAAAAACTACCACATAGGGTTTGTGTATCATAATCTAGTGACTTTAAATATTGGAAATTGTATTACAAAACGTCGTACTCTTTTGGAGGTATCTGATTACTATACTCACAGTCTGCTATTTCTACTATTTTGTCAATTTTACTTATTATAGGATTTATGTTATCACACATTTTTGTAGCCATAAATGACATGCTCTGCATACAATTTTCTTGCTCAGCTTTTGATTAATTTAATAATGCTTTGTAGGGCCTCATCATTTATTAAATCAATAGCAATACTATTACTTATCTAAGATATTGGCCAATTGCAGTGCTTAATGCTATTGTTTTACAGAGATTTCTAATCATAGTAAACATCATAGAATAAGTTACATTAATCATATAATAATAAATTATTAATACCATATAATTATAATGGATTGTTATATACACCATGAGATACATAGAACTATAATCGTAATAAATATAAGTTTTTTAGTGTTATTGATTATATATTTTATATAATATAAATTAAAATATTTCTGATCTCAAACCAGTTATAATTTTATATTACGTTTTCTTGTATGTTTTGGTCTTAAACAAAAAAGTTGTTGACTCCATGCGCAAAATATGTGATACTGTAAGAGTACAGAGGACTGGTAGCTCAGTAGGTAGAGCAACTGACTTTTAATCAGTGGGTCGGGGGTTCGATTCCCCCCTA
>CACYBM010000012.1 GCA_902772645.1 uncultured Pseudomonadota bacterium
ATATATTGCTTTCTGTTATTGAATATATTTACAAAATCTTTAAAACTATATTTACCACTATCTACCTTACATTGATCCCACAATTTTGTATCATATCGTGCAAACTTGCTTGCTCCATCTAGGTGCAATACAGGTTTATCATACAAACTGGCTTTTTCTATTGTTGTACTCCAAAATTTTATTGGAGAGTCAGGATCTTTGTATGAATAATTATTATTACCGCTCATATTTATGTGCAAATTACCGGCCCATAAAAGATTTTGAAAATAATTTGTTTTAACAAAATCATGCTGAACATTATTTATAAATTGGTCCATATTTGATGTTTTCCAGTTATACTGTTCACATTGTTGTCCATATTTTATATCCTGCATTGTAGTACTTGTTAATTTATATTGTGCATTATCAGTCATGTTTTTGGGATATATAATATGCGAGCCTGCATATATTGTTCCTCTCAATTTATTTTGATTAGCATTATTTTGTTGTATATATCTATTTAAATATAAATTACAATTAATACCAATTGTAGTACCATATCTAGTATCAAAGTTTTCTCTAGTATCTTGTATTGTGCAGCCTGGATATAATACTAAATTAGTATTACTTGATGATAGTGAAATTGGTGTATATGTATTATTTTGCTACCACGCATATGTTGCTTTAGGACATATAATGATGTTTTGATTATCTTTAGAATAGAAAGATAAATATGAATATTTACGTAAATCATCAATAACATTTTCTACAGTATCCTTGGATTTTTGTGCAGTATTCTGTACAGTACCTAATATGTACAAATTAGAGTTATCAAAGCAATTAAGACAAACATCGTAACTATCCAAAGTAAATCCTTCTGGAATTATGAGCTTAGTATTAGATAGTAAATCTATATTTAGATACGGTCCATAATATTTTGGTTGTCTTAATGTATAAGTCTTACTACTCTCATTATCGCATGTTTTAATTAATAAGTTACCTCCAGTACCAATGTTCGGAAATGTAGGTAAAAATGAAGTTTGATTTTTTATTGATAACATTAATGTTTGTAAATCATAACAATATTTATTATCATACATTAACCATTTTTTTATTATTATCTCACAAATAAAATAATTTACCAAAGTTCGCACTATATGTTGTTGTTTCAATTCCACAGTTATCAAAAATTGGTTTATCATTCTCGTCTAATGGATTATAACAAATTGTACTACTGTATCCACTACTACACAATATTAATAATATTGATAAAATTAAAATTTTAGACAATATATTCATTTTATATAAAATTACTAGTAAAATAAAACATTTCATATAAATAATAGATAGTGAATATTAAATTATCATTAATGAATATAAGAATAAAAAGAATATTTTAGATCGTATAAAAATAAATGCTTAATTTGTATGGAATGATTATTTTAATAAACATACAACAGAGATTATACAAAAATATTTCTTAATGTATTGACAATGAACATTACGATGCGTTATAATGATATGAGAGCCTCGCATGATGTTAGTAATAAGATAGGAGAATAGCTCAATTGGTAGAGTAACGGTCTCCAAAACCGTCGGTTGGGGGTTCAATTCCCTCTTCTCCTGCCATTTATAGAAGGTAATTATGGGTTTTGATATAAAAAAATTTTTCAGTTATCTAGGAGACGTTAAACAAGAAGTAAATAAAGTTACATGGCCTTCTAAACAAGAAGTAATTATTACTACTATCGTTGTATTAGCTCTTGCTTGTATTTGTGCTATATTCTTTGCAGTAGTTGATACTATTTGGTATAGAACAGTACGATACTTGATAGGAGGGTAATTGTGGGTTCAAATAAAGCTAGATGGTATGTAATACAAACTTATTCTGGATCTGAGGCTAGAGTAGCACAGTTAATTAATGAAAAGGCTGAGAAGTATGGTTTAAATGATTGCGTAAAAGAGGTCTATATTCCATCAGAAAAGGTTGTTGAATTAAAAAAAGGTGTTAAGGTAGATAAAGTTAGAAACTACTTCCCAGGATATATTCTTATAAATATGGTAATTAGTAAGGAACTATTATATATAATAAGAAGAATTCCTAGAGTTGGTGATTTTGTTGGTATGAATGGCCAGCCTACACCTATATCAGATACAGAAGTACAGAAGATTATTCAACATACTGCAGAATCTAGTATTAATCCTCGAAGCATTACTAAGTTTGAAGTTGGTATTTCCGTGAGAGTTACTGATGGTCCATTCGCTTCATTTTCAGGACAAATAGAAGAAGTAGAAGATGATAAGCAAAGACTTAAGGTCTCAGTAGTAATATTTGGGAGAGCAACTCCAGTAACATTAGGATATAACCAAGTTGAGAGGATATAATCAAATTTTATGGGAGATTTTGTCATTTTATTGATAAAACCATAAAGTATTATTCTTATTGTTTTAAAGGAGTAGTATAAAAATGGCAAAAAAAATAGTGGGATATATAAAGTTACAAATACCTGCTGGAAAAGCTAATCCTGCACCACCTATTGGACCGGCATTGTCTCAAAAGGGATTAAACATCATGGAGTTCTGTAAAGCATTTAATGCTAAAACTCAATCAATGGAAGCTGGAATGCCAATACCTGTCGTGATAACAGCATATGCAGATAAGAGTTTTACTTTTGAAATGAAAACTCCACCTGTAACTTATTACATAAAGAAGGCAGCAAAGATAGAAAGTGGATCACAGAAGACTGGTATTACTGCACCAGTAGCAAAGATTAGTATGGAAGATGTGAGAGAAATAGCCAAGCAGAAACTGGCTGATTTAAATGCGAATGACATAGATGCAGCAAGTCAAATGATAATTGGTTCTGCTAGATCTATGGGTGTAGAAGTCATAGGAGAGTGAACGTGTCAGTAAATAGTAAAAAATCTAGAGAAGTGCGTAAAAGCCTTGACTTAAAAGAAGTCTATACGTTATCAGATGCTATTGAGTTAGTAAAGAAATCTTCAATTGCTAAGTTTGACGAATCAGTAGATGTCAATATCATGTTAAATATTGATGGTTCTAAACAAAATCAAGCAATTAGAAGTGTTGTAACATTACCTAATGGAACTGGTAAGATTTGTAGAGTAGCTGTATTTGCAAAGGATGATAAAGCTGAGGAAGCCAAAGCAGCTGGTGCTGATATAGTTGGTTCTACTGACTTGGTAGAAAGAATTCAAAGAGGTGATTTATCTTTTGATAGATGTGTAGCTACACCTGATATGATGGCTCTTGTTGGTAAGGTTGGTAAGTTATTAGGTCCTAAGGGATTAATGCCTAATCCAAAACTAGGAACTGTTACTACTGATGTAACAACAGCTATTAAAAATATAAAATTAGGTCAGATAGAATTCAAATCTGATAAGAGTGGTATAGTTAGGGCAGGTATTGGTAAAGTAAGTTTTTCAACTGATAAGTTGATAGAAAATATTAAAACATTTATTGATGCTTTAAATAGTGCAAAACCACCAGTAATAAAAGGTAATTATTTTAAGAAAATGATGATCAGTTCCTCAATGGGTCCAGGCATACAATTTTCATATGAGCAGTGATACCACTAGAAGTCAGAGACTGTGGGTATTTAGGTAGATGGTATCGTTTATCTGAAGTAATTATTAATCCTACAATAGACAGAAATAGTATAAAACTCTTTCTGTTGTGTTAATGATAATTAAAATGGAGAAATAATGTTAAGACAAGAAAAAGAAGCATTTGTATCACGTATTCGCGAAGATTTATTGTCATCTGGAATAGTAATTGTTGTCAATAGAGGTTCGGGAATTACTGTTGAGGAAATAACTAAACTTCGTAAAAACATGGTAAAATCCAATTCGAAGTTTAAAGTAATAAAGAATACCCTAGCCAAGAAAGCCATTGAAGGATCAGTATTGGAAGGATTAAGCCAGTATCTAAGTGGAACGACTGGTTTCGCTTATTCGAATGATCCTGTAGAGGTTTCAAAAGCTATATACGATTTCTGTAAAGAGAACGAAGATAAAATGGAAATCGTAAGCGGTATCATGGATGGGAAGGAAATATCATGTAGTCAAGTTAAGGAACTAGCTACATTACCTTCTCTCGATGGAATACGTTCTCAAATCGTTGGTTTGCTATCATCTGTTGCTGGTAAGCTTGTTCGTACAATTAATGAACCTGCTTCTCAAATAGCAAGAGTATTGGAAGCAAAATATAAAAATTAACTAATATTTTTAAAGGAGTATTTTTATGGCAGATATGCAAAAAATTATAGATGAATTGTCAAATCTTACAATATTAGAAGCAGCTGAATTAGTAAAAGCATTAGAAGAAAAATGGGGAGTAAGTGCTGCTGCTCCTGTTGCTGTAGCTGCTGCAGGTGCAGGTTCTGCTCCGGCTGCTGAAGAGAAAACAGAATTCGATGTAGAATTAACAAGTTTTGGAGCTAAAAAAATTGATGTTATTAAAGTAGTAAGAGAAGCTACTGGATTGGGATTAAAAGAAGCCAAGGACTTAGTAGAAGGTGCTCCAAAGTTAGTCAAGGAAAAAGTTTCAAAAGCAGATGCCGATGCATTGAAAGCAAAGTTAGAAGGTGCTGGAGCTACTGTTACTGTAAAGTAATAATTCAATTAATTTGCAAAAAAATTTATGCGGGATTAGGTTAGTCCCGCTTTGTTGTTAAATATTTTTAAGAAGGATTATTATGGTTAGATCTTACACAGGGCGAAAACGGTTTAGGAAGTCATTCGGAAGAGTTAAATCAGCAATTCCATTACCAAATTTAATATCATTACAACATAACTCATTTGAATCATTTTTACAATATAGTGTTCCACCAGACAAGATGGAAAATGTGGGCTTATTAAAAATATTTAATTCATTTTTTCCTGTAATGGATAGTGCTGGCAAGTCTCAATTGGAATTCCATGGATATTCATTTGAGCAACCTAAATACTCTGAATTAGAATGTAAACAAAGGGGTGGTACTTATTCAGCAGCACTAAAGGGTAAATTTAGTTTAGTAATATGGGATAGAGATGAAGATACTGGGGAAAGAACAGTAAAGGACATAAAGGAACAAGAAGTGTATCTTGGTGATATGCCTCTAATGACTGATAAAAGTACTTTTATATTCAATGGTATTGAAAGAGTAGTAGTATCTCAAATGCATAGGAGTCCTGGGGTATTTATAAGTCATGACTCAGGAAAGGTTCATGCTTCAGGGAAAATACTATTTTCAGCTAGAGTGATTCCATATGTTGGATCATGGGTAGACTTTGAATTTGATCATAGAGATTTGATTTATGTGAGATTTGATAGACGAAGGAAAGTACTAGTATCGACATTTTTAATGTGTTTATATAGCAGTGAAACAGAAGAGTATTTAATAAATCTAAAAGGTAAAAAACGTGATAATAATCAAATTACTGGTATGTCAAAGGAAGAAATACTAAATACATACTACCAGCCAATAATATATCAAAAAGTATTAGGAGGATGGTCTATACCGTTTATAAAACGACAATATAAAGGATTAAAGCTAAATGCAGATTTAATAAATGCCGATACAAATGAAGTAGTTGCTAAGGCTGGTGAAAAAATGACAGCCAGAGCATTACGATTGATTGAAGAAAAAGGATTGGAACATGTATTAGTTCCTTACGATGCAATATATGGTAAGGTTATCTCTAAAGATTTAGTTAATGAAGAAACAGGTGAAATATATTGTGAAGCTGGAACACCAATAGATGCAGATTTATTAAAAGTAATAGAACCAATACTGGATGATAAAATAGAGGTATTAAATACTGATAGTTGTGATGTTGGTGATTTTATATTAAAAACTATATTAAATACAAAGTGCTTAAATAGAGACGAAGCATTATGTGAGTTATATAGTAGTTTAGTACAAGAAGAATCTCCTACTCCAGCAATGGGAGAAGAATTACTACACAGTATGTTATGGAACACTGATAAGTATGATTTATCAGTAGTAGGTCGTGGCAAAATAAATGATAGACTAGGAATAAATATACCTGATGATATAAGAACACTACAGAAGCAAGACATATTAGGCATAATAAAACTACTTTGCTTGGTAAAGAATGGTCATGGTGAAGTAGATGATATAGATAATTTAGGTAATAGAAGAATAAGATCAGTTGGTGAACTAATAGAAAACCAATGTAGATTTGGTATGACTAGATTAGTACATAGTATTAAAGAAAAACTGGCTACATTAGAAGTAGATAACTATGTTCCAAGTGACTTAATAAATGCTAAATCATTAATTGCTTCTGTTAAGGATTTTTTCGTTTCGTCTCAATTATCTCAGTTTATGGATCAAACGAATCCATTATCTGAAGTTACTCACAAAAGGAGATTATCAGCTTTGGGTCCAGGGGGATTATCTAGAGAAAGAGCTGGATTTGAAGTAAGAGATGTTCATCCAACTCACTATTCGAGATTATGTCCTGTCGAGACTCCAGAAGGTCAAAATATAGGACTAATTTGTTCTACAGCATCTTATGCAAAAATAAATAAGTATGGCTTCTTAGAAGCTCCTTATAAAAGAGTAATAGATGGTAAAGTTACTGACACAGTAGAGTATTTGACTGCAAATGAAGAGAGTAAATATGTAATAGCTCAATCAGGAATAGTATTAAATCCTGATAATACCATTAGGGATGATTTTGTTGTATGTAGAAAAGCGGGAGATATAGGATTACATAGTAAGTCAGAGGTATCTTACATAGATGTATCTCCACAACAAGTTGTTTCAATAGCAGCTGCATTAATACCTTTCTTGGAAAACGATGATGCTAGTCGTGCATTAATGGGATCAAACATGCAACGTCAAGCAGTACCATTATTAAGACCAGATGCACCAATAGTAGGAACAGGAATAGAACAAGTAGTTGCTCAAGATTCTGGATCATCAGTAGTGGCAAAAAGATCAGGTATTGTGGATAGAGTAGAAGCTAGCAAAATAGTTATAAGAGTCAATGATGAAAATGATGCAGCTGATATATATCCAATTGAGAAGTTTCAATGTTCAAATATGGGAACATGTATTAATCAGAAACCATTAGTAAATGTTGGAGATATAATAGAAGCGGGCGATATAATTGCTGATGGTCCTGCAACTAATAAAGGAGAATTAGCGTTAGGTAAAAATCTATTAGTTGCTTTTATGTCATGGAATGGATATTCCTATGAAGATGCTATAATCCTTTCTGAGAGAGTAATAAAGGAAGATTTATTAACCTCTATTCATATTGAAAGTTTTGAAGTAATAGCTCGTGATACAAAACTTGGAAATGAAGAAATAACAAGAGATATACCGAATTTAGCTGAAGAATCACTAGGTAATTTAGATGAATCTGGAATAGTATACGTTGGTGCTGAAGTAAATCCAGGAGATATACTGGTTGGGAAAATCACTCCTAAAGGAGAAACTGTAATGACTCCTGAGGAAAAATTATTAAGAGCAATATTTGGAGAGAAATCATCTGATGTTAAGGATAGTTCATTTAGAGTCCCTCCTGGAATCTATGGTACTGTAGTTGAAGTAAGAGTATTAATGCGTAAGGGTGTGACAAAAGATGAGAGGACTGAAGCATTGGATAGACAACATGTAGAAGCATTAGCTAGAGATAGAGATGTTGAAATAGATATATTCGAACAGGCATATACTAGAATGCTACGTGAGAAGTTACTTGGACAACAGATAGTATCCGGTATACCAGGTTATGAAGATACAATTATAGATGAAAAATTATTAAATAAAATTACAATAAAAAATATTAGAAATATACAATTATCTAATCCATTACTTCAACAATCTATAAAGGAATCACTGACAAACCTGGATAAGAACATCAATAGAGTACAGGAACACTTCTCAGATATGGTTCATAAACTCAAGAAAGGAGATGAATTACCAGCTAGTGTATTGAAGATAGTAAAGGTATTCGTAGCACAAAAAAGAAAAATATCAATAGGAGACAAGATGGCCGGAAGACATGGTAATAAAGGAGTAGTTTCTAGAATATTACCAGTTGAAGATATGCCATATTTAGAAGATGGAACTCCTGTTGATATAATACTAAATCCATTGGGATTACCTTCAAGAATGAACTTAGGACAAATATTTGAAACTCACTTGGGAGCAGCAGCTCATGAGTTAGGTATTCAACTAAAAAAGGCTTTTGATGAGTATAAAGCAAATAAGTTAACCTTACAAGATGTAAGAAACAAAGTGGTGGATATATATGATAATGAAACAGATTGTACTGATATAAAAGCGCTTAGTGACATTGAATTTGAAGAAATGGTACATAATTTGCGAGACGGAATACCGGTGGCTTCTCCTGTGTTCGATGGAGCATCAGTAGAAGATATTGAGAATTTACTTGAGAAAGCCGGGTTAGATAAATCTGGTCAGAGGACAGTATATGATGGTCGTACAGGATTACCATTTGACAGGAAAATAACTGTAGGATATAAATACATGCTTAAATTACATCACTTAGTTGATGATAAAATGCACTCTAGATCAGTTGGCCCTTATAGTCTAATTACTCAACAACCACTTGGTGGTAAGGCGCAGTTTGGTGGTCAAAGATTTGGTGAGATGGAGGTATGGGCACTAGAAGCCCATGGAGCTGCATATACATTATTAGAAATGTTAACAGTTAAATCAGATGATGTTACCGGTAGATCACAAGTATATGGAAATATAATAAGAGGAAATACTACAACTTCTTCTTATGGATATCCTGAATCATGGCATGTTCTATTGAAGGAATTGAATGCCTTGGGGTTGAATTTAACGTTTGAATTGAATGACAATAATAATCCAAAGCAAATAAACAATAATAATGAACAAGTAAATATTTAATATGGAGCGATGTATATGATATCAGATCATTTTAATAAAAGTAAAAATTCTAATAGTGGAAGCATAAGAGATTTTGATTCTATAAGAATTTCTGTGGCTAGTCCTGAAGAAATAAGATCATGGTCATTTGGGGAAGTTAAAAAGCCAGAAACAATAAATTATAGGACCTTAAAGCCAGAGAGAGACGGATTGTTTTGTGAAAGAATATTCGGACCAGCGAAAGATTATGAGTGTAGTTGTGGTAGGTATAAAAGAGTAAAATACAGAGGATTAGTATGTGAAAAGTGTGGAGTTGAAGTAACCTTAAGTCGTGTAAGAAGAGAACGCATGGGACACATAGAATTGGCTGCTCCAGTAGTGCATACATGGTTTATAAAATCAATTCCCAGTCGTATTTCGATAATACTAAATAGAGGAGTAAGAGAATTAGAACGGATACTGTATTTTGAAAGATACGTAGTAATGGATCCAGGTGCTACTAAATATCAATTGTACGATACTATTACTGAACAAGAATACTTAGAAACTGTAGAAAATTTAGAAGAACATGAAAGGGAATTCTTTAGGGTAAGTATTGGTGCTGAAGCAATAATGGAAATGTTGTCGTCTCTAAATATTCCTAAAGAAATAGAAATTATAAGGAAACAAATTGAAGAATGCGATTTAGACATTCGTAAGAAGAAATTAGTAAAGAGATTAAAATTACTTCAAACATTTATTGAAAATGGTAATAAACCAGAACATTTAGTGTTAACAGTATTACCAGTATTACCTCCTGAGCTAAGACCTCTGGTACCTCTTGAAGGTGGTAGATTTGCTGTTAGTGATTTAAATGATTTGTATAGAAGAGTAATAAATAGGAATAATAGATTAAAAAGGCTTTTAGAATACGATGTAACTCCTGACGTCGTAATAAGAAATGAAAAAAGGATGTTACAGGAAGCAGTTGATTCGTTATTTGAAAATAAGAGCAGAGGAAGAAAAGCTGTATTAAAGTCAAGTAAAAGACCATTAAAATCTATTTCTGATATGTTAAAAGGAAAACAAGGAAGATTTAGGCAAAACTTACTTGGTAAAAGAGTTGACTACTCAGGACGTTCAGTTATTACAGTTGGGCCAGAATTGAAATTACATCAATGTGGATTACCTAAAGCAATGGCCTTAGAGCTGTTCAGACCATTTGTTTATTCTAAGTTGGAAAAGTATGGATTGGCTAGTACACTAAAAGCAGCAAAAAGATTAGTAGAAAAAGGGAGTCCTGAAGTATGGGATATATTAGAAGAAGTAATGAAAGAGCATCCTGTATTACTAAATAGAGCACCAACATTACACAGATTAAGTATACAAGCATTTGAACCACTATTAACTGAAGGAAAATCAATAAAACTACATCCATTAGTATGCACAGCGTTTAACGCTGATTTTGATGGAGATCAAATGGCAGTGCATTTACCATTATCAATAGAAGCACAACTTGAAGCTAGAATATTGATGCTATCAACCAATAACATTTTAAGCCCATCAAGTGGTAAACCAATAATCGTGCCATCGAAAGATATAGTATTAGGTATTTATTACTTGACAATGGAAGTAGAAGGATTACCAAATGAAATGCATTCCTATGCTAATTTAAGTGAGATTCAATATGCACTAGAAAACAAGTATATAACATATCACACTAAAATAAAAACCAAAGTGCCTTATTATAATGATGATAATACTGTTATATATAAAACAGTTGAAACAACTCCAGGACGTGTAATATTTTCACAAATATTGCCACATAGTAGTAAGGTAACATTTGATGATATAAATCAAAAAATGACTTCATCTGAAATATCAAACCTAATAGATAGTATATGTTTCAATTGTGGTCAACAAGAGACCGCTGTGTTCGCTGATAACATAATGGAAATGGGATTTAAATACATGACTCTGGCTGGAATATCATATGGTAAGGATGATTTGATTATACCGCCTGAAAAACATGATTTACTTGTAGAAACTGAAAAATTAATTAATGAATATGAGCAGCAATATTTGGATGGATTTATAACTCAAGGAGAGAAATACAACAAAGTAGTAGATGCTTGGAACCAATGTGGTAACAAAGTTGCCGATGCTCTTATGAAAGCAGTTTCCCATACTGAAAAGGGACAACAACCTAATTCAGTATTCATGATGATAGACTCTAAGGCTCGTGGTTCTATGACTCAGTTAAAACAATCAGCTGGTATGAGAGGATTAATGGCTAAACCAACTGGAGAAATCATTGAAAACCCCATTATATCAAACTTTAAGGAAGGATTATCAGTTCTTGAATACTTTATATCAACTCACGGTAGTAGAAAAGGTTTAACTGATACTGCATTAAAAACGGCTAACTCAGGTTATTTGACAAGACGTCTAGTTGATGTTGCTAATGACTGTATAGTAACTGAAGAAGATTGTGGTACCAGTAATGGTATATTAATGAAACCAATATATGATGGATCAAACGTAGTTCTTTCATTAAAAGAAAGGATTATGGGACGATTTACTGCTAGTGATATTTTGCATCCTAGAACTGGAGTGCTATTAATACCTAGAAATGCTTTCATAGATGAATATAATGCTCAGCTTATAATAGATGCAGGTATTGGATCAGTGTTAGTTAGATCATCTGTTACTTGTGAAAGTAGACATGGTATTTGTACTAAATGTTACGGCAAGGATCTTGGTAGAGGAAAGATAGTTAGTGTTGGAGAAGCTATTGGAGTCATAGCAGCACAATCAATTGGAGAACCTGGAACACAGCTTACAATGAGAACATTCCAGATAGGAGGAACTGCTCAAAAGGGAGTAGAGCAATCTAGTATTGAAGCATTTATGGAAGCTAGGATATCATTCAAAAGTCTTACATTCTTACAAAACAGTAATGGAGAAGAAATAGTTTCATCAAAGAAGGCAGAAATAGCATTAATTGATAGTAATGGGAGAGAAAAAATTTCATATAAAGTGCCATATGGTTCTAAATTGCATGTAAAAGCTGGAGAATTGGTGAAGGCAGGTAAAGTATTAGTTAATTGGGATCCATATACGACACCAGTAATTAGTGAAATAGATGGTTATGCTAAGTTTATTGACTTAATAGATGGTCAATCAATGAAAGAAATAACGGATGAATCAACAGGTATTTCCAATAGAATAGTTACTGACTGGAAACAATCTAGTAGTACTGCTAGTTTCAAACCAATGATAGCAATAGTTGATGAAAATGGACGACAATTATCATTACCTGGTAATATATCCGCTAAGTACTTCTTATCAATAGGAGCAACAATAAACGTTTCTGATGGTTCTAGAGTAAAAGCTGGAGATATATTAGCAAAGGTACCTAAAGATATAATTAGAACTAAGGATATTACTGGTGGTTTACCAAGAATTTCTGAACTATTTGAAGTGAGATATCCTAGAAACCCTGCTATATTGTCTGAAATAGATGGACATATAGAAATAGGTAAAGAATATAAGAATAAGAGACGTATAAAAATAGTATCTGATGAAGATGAAAGTAAAGCAATAGAACATCTTGTATCAAAAGGTCAATCAGTATTAGTAAGAGAAGGAGATATAGTAAAAAAAGGAGATGTAATAGTAGATGGTAATATTGTATTGCAGGATGTTCTGAAAATACTTGGAGTTGAAGCTATGACTGTGCAATTCGTTGATGAAGTACAGAAGGTGTATAGATTACAAGGTATTCCAATAAATGACAAACATGTAGAAGTAATAGTAAGACAAATGTTAAATAAAAGAGAAATAATAGATGCTGGAGATTCATCATATATTAATGGAGATGAAATAGATAAAGAGGAATTAGAGGAAGCAAATACTAAATTATTGTCAGAAGGTAAAAAACCAATAATAGCAAATACTATAATAGAAGGTATTACTAAAGCAGCATTAAAAACAAAATCATTTATTTCTGCAGCATCATTCCAAGAAACTACAAGGGTATTAACTGAAGCTGCCATGTGTTGTAAAGTAGATAAACTAATAGGATTAAAGGAAAATGTAATAGTTGGAAGACTGATGCCTGCTGGTACTGGTAGTATTGTCAAAAAATGGAGATTAGAAGCACAACAACAGCAGATTACAGATAATCATGATAATGCAGCTTAGATGATTTATAATAATTGGAAGGAAATAAATATAAAAAGTAAAATAAAACAAGGACGAGCAATTTGTCTTGATTATGGATTAAAAAGAACAGGAGTTGCTATTTCAGATTCAGGATGGGAAATAGCTACCCCATTGAAAGTAGTAGAAACTAGTATATTATTACAGAAACTACAAACTATAATTAATGAATACAAAGTAGGATTAATTGTTATAGGGATTCCAATATCTCTCAATGGTGGATTTGATGGTATTCAGCATAATATAGTTAATGATTTCACAAATATATTGCAGGAAACAATAAATATTGATATATTACAGCATGATGAAAGACTTAGTACAGTCGCTGCAGATAGATTTCTTAGTGAATCTAATATGAATTGGCGTAAGAAAAAAGATAATATAGATAAAATAGCTGCTAGTTTTATATTACAAGGATTATTGGATACGATTAATTATAATATAGATAATAATATTTATTAGTGTTGTAATGAAAATCATTATTAGAAAAGTTTTTATATTTGTTATACTAGCATTTTATTATGCTAGTAACTGTTCATATAATCAACAAACTAGTAATGGTAATATCAAAATTAATGATAAAACAAAAATACAAAAAGCTATTACTAATAATAAATTAAAAAATAAGAAGATTATTAGAATACTATCATTGGATGGTGGAGGCACTAGGGGATACATACAAGTTAAGTTTTTGGAAAAGTTCTGTAGTGAATCTGGTATAACAGATTTAGGAGAATACTTTGATTTAATAGTTGGAACATCAATAGGTGGTATTACTGCCGTATTATTAGCTGATAGTATGAAACCATCAGATTTGATCAAGTTCTTCAGAGAGAAATCTCCATGGATATTTACAATAAGAAGTATACAAGATGTATTAAGTAATAATGCAAGTATTTCATCGAAAAAACCTAACAAATTACAAATGTTGTACATGATTAGTACTGGAAAACCATTTTACCAATCAGTATCAAAAGAATCTAATTATGGAGATGCAAGATTACGTAAAGAATTACAAAGTATTTTTAATAATAGATCATTAACAGAGTTAAAGACGAAAGTATTATTACCAGCATATGATTTTATAAATAGTAAACCAATAGTATTTTCTAATGCCAAATTGCATAGCATATTTGCTATAAGGGACGTCAGAATAGTAGAAGCTGCAATAGCTACATCTGGTTTTCCTGTCTATTTTTCAAGTTCAGATCTATATGAAACACAATGTACAAGTATTGCAGATGGTGGATTATTTCAGTGTAATCCAAGTATATTGGCATTTATTGCTGCTAAAGAACTATATCCATCAGCTGATAAATATTATATTTTAAGTATTGGTACAGGAATAAAAAAAATAAATATGGATTTTGATAATGGAGAGACGAAACATGTTAAGACATCATTCAGTATTATATACAATTTATTACCAGTAAAATACATTAAAATATGGAATGTTTTAATACAAAATTCAAAAATTACTAATGATATATTATTAAATACTATTAGTAATAGTACAGATTCAAATGTCTACTATTATAGATTTGATATTGATTTAGATATTCACAAAGACTGCAGTTTTGATACATCAACTAATGAATTCTTTGATTATCTTGACGAAGCAGTTGAATTAAAGTATAAAGAAGATAATAGAAAAATTAAACAATTTATAAAAGAACTAAAATATAATGTACACATTGTATAACGTTACTAATAGATGGTAGCAATATGCTGTGGGGTAAAACATTTCTTAATAAAATAAATGTAATTATAAATATAATTAGAAATATTAAACATTTGAAAAATACAGTATGTATACTGTATGAGACCAATCGTAATATATTATTGTCTTATTATCAAAAATATGTTAAATTCTTCAGAGGATATTAATTTTCAGTTAATATTAATGCTTAGAAGCATTTTGTGCTATGTACTATGTATATCATTAGTATTTCTCCTTGGTATATACAAATCAAATAATAGGAAGCAATATTTTACCGATATAAAAGATAATTATAAGTATATAATATTTGGAATATTATTGCAAGTTTTAGTAGCTTTATTATTAATGCAAAGCAAAACAGCAATAGACATTATCAGTTCTATATCTAACTTTATATTTAAAATAAAAGAAGCAACTCTTGAAGGTACTAAATTTGTATTCGGATACTTGGGAGGAGGTACATTACCATTTTCATTGAAAGAAGGCAGTAATGCTTTTATATTTGCGTTCCAAGCATTGCCAACTATCATACTAGTAGGAGCACTATCAGCAATACTAACTTACTGTAAAGTATTCCACTTTATTTCTAAGATATTAGGAGCTATATTTAAGTATATATTTAATATAAAAGATTCAATAGGAACAGTTTCTATAGCTAAAATATTTCTTGGACAAATAGAAGCTCCTTTATTAATAAAAGATAAGTTAAGTTCACTAAGACAGTTTGATACACTAATAATACTAGCATTAGCATTTTCAACAAGTTCGGCTTCTGTAATGCCAATATATGCAGATGTATTAAAAGGTTGTTGTCATAATCCTTTAAATCATCTTATAGTATCAAATGTAATTAATGTAATATCAACAATATTAGTTTGTAGAATACTAGTACCTAAGCAGGAAGATTATATTAATGAAAATAAAATAAATGATGATATTCTTTTAGTAAATAATGTTAAAAAACCATATAATAATTTAATTGATGCAATATCTAGTGGTATAAGTAATGGAGCAGGTGTTTGGTGGGGTATAGTCTGTGCTCTTATAGGAATGGTAGCACTTGTTTATTTTGTTGATTACTTATTATCATTATTACCAGAAGTGAATGATGAACCACTGAGTTTACAAAGAATAGTAGCATTAATAATGTATCCGATAGCTTGGTTATTTGATATTAAAGGCTCCGAAATAATGCAAATAGCTCAAATATTGGGAACTAAAATGGTAATAAATGAGACAGTAGCATTTTTCGACTTAGCTAAGTCTGGGCTCTCTCAAGAGAGCATAATTAAAACAATATATGCAATAAATAACTTCGGAAACTTCGCTTGTATTGGAATAACAGCTAATGGATTATTATCATTAGCGCCACAACAAATATTCATTACTAAAACGATAAATACATCATTCCTGTGTGGGTTTATTGCTACAATATTAACAACAACATTGATATGTGTATTTTTATAAAGGATTAAGTGTTATGAATAAAAAATTTTTACAAAATGATAAGGCATGGCAAGAAGAAAGCATATATAACGAAATATATGAATATTCAATTCAAAATCCACATGAGTATTGGCAAGCACAATTAGATAGATTAGATTGGATTACTACACCAACTATTATTAACAGAAAACTTGATAATGGAGCCACTGAATGGTTTCCAGATGGTAAAATCAATGCATGTTACAACTGTGTAGATAGACATGCTAAAAACAATCCTAATAAAACTGCAATAATATGGCAATCTAATGATTTCAATTTAAGCGAATATATAACATATCAGCAATTGAAGGAAAATGTATGTAGATTTGCAAATACTTTATTAAAACTAGGATTAACTAGCGATGATTGTGTTACAATATATATGCCAATGGTACCAGAAGCTATGTATGCCTGTTTGGCTTGTACTAGATTAGGAATAAAATATACTGCTATATTTGCTGGATTCTCACCTAATGCTATTGCTATTCGTATGTTGGACTGCAATTCTAATTTTGTTATTACTACTGATTACAATATTAGGGGTGATAAAATATTTCCTATGAAATCAAATATAGATGAAGTAAGAAAAATATTGGATTATGAAGTTAAGATACTAGTAATAAAACGTCAAGGAATAGCATTAAAGGAATGGCATGATAGTATAGATTTTGATTATTATAGTGAAAGTAAAAATATAAGTAATGAGTGTTCAATTACTGAAAATTATTCCAATCGTCCATTATTTATATTACATACCTCTGGATCAGCTGGCGCTCCAAAGGGAATAACTATGAGTACAGGAGGATTTTTATTGTTCTCTATGGTTACTGGTAAATACTTCTTTAATATGTTTAAAAACGAAATATTCTGGTGTACTGGTGATATAGGATGGATGGGTGGACATTCATACGCTTTGTATTCGGCATTGTGTAACGGTATAACATCAGTATTCTATGAAGGTATACCAACGTATCCTAGAAAATCAATATTTTGGGAGATACTAGATAAACATAAAGTAACTTCATTTAATACTGCTCCTACTGCGTTAAGAGCAATAATACAGCCATCAAATAATAACTATATAGAGACTTCACGATCTTCATTAAGATACTTAGGGGTTTTCGGAGAAGTACTTAAGAAATCCGATTGGGATTGGTATTTCAATTATGTAGGAAATGGTAAATGTCCAATAGTTAACATGTGGGGACAAACTGAATTAGGAGGAGTATGCACTGCTCCATTAAGTAATCTAAAATATATGAATGGCGAAGGACATATAGGTAAGAAATTCTTTGGTTGTGACTTTATATTGAAAGATAAAAACGACATTACTATAAAAACATCATATACTAAGGGATCACTATTTCTATCCTATCCATTACCTGGAATGTTAATAGATATAGTTGGTAATAGTAAATCGATTAAGGAAAATTATTATTCTAAATCAGAAGATACAAACTTATACTATGCTGGTGATGAAGCCTACTTTGATAGTAATGGTAATTTCTGGATTACAGGACGTAATGACGATGTATTGAATGTATCAGGTCATAGGATTAGCCCTATTGAAATAGAAGAAACGATAGCTAAACTAGAGATAATATCTGAAGTAGCAATTGTAGGATATCCTCATGAAATAAAAGGAGAAGGAATATATGCGTTTATAGTATTAAAAGACAATATATTAGAAGAAGACAGAATAAATGCAAAGAAAATAATAGATAATCATGTAAGAAAAACTATAAGTCCAATATCAAAACCTGATATCATATCAATAGTTAGAGAATTACCTAAAACAAGATCTGGCAAGATACTAAAAAGAGTGTTAAGTAAAATAGCATCTTGTCAAATAGAAAACATAGAAGATATAACTACTATTGATAATCCCGAAAGTATTACCAAAATAGTGAATGATATTAAAAACAATAATTAATCTTTATATTTTAAGTACCTGTAAATAGTTAGGAATATTAGTGCAAGACTAGCAATACAGGCACTAACATAGAATGATGTTACTATTTGAGATTTTTCGGCTATAAATCCTAGTAATGTACCGCCACATAACAGTGATATGGCACATGCTAGGTTATAAATACCCAATCCTGTACCTCTGAGATTATCAGGTACTAAGCCACTTATTTGAGCTGGAAATATACTGTTAGCTATTCCCGAATATGCTCCCAAACAGAACATTGCTAAAATAGTTATAAAGATGTTATTTTCACAGAATATAAATAATATATCTGCAATTATAAATATTGTTATTCCTACTATAAATATTGTTTCTATTTTTTTTAGTTTATTAGCAATAAGACCAGCTGAATATGCAGATACACTTGCTCCTATATGAAATATAGCAAAGAATAGAGGAACTAAATATAAGTTTAGTTTCCATACATACGCTACATATATTATTGACATTGAATCTGTTATTTTAGCAACATTATAGATGCCAGCGACTGACAATAATGTCCAATATTCTTTACTTAAATTTTTTATATCTTTTAATTTTATTTTTTCATGTTTTTTACCTACTTGATTATTACTTATTGAATGTTTATTTTTAACAAAAAATATTACAATGAGAACTGCTATTGTTGCAGGAATACATGAGCACCAAAATACTTTTTGGAAATCTCTAAAATGATAAAATAATAAGGATGCTAGTAATGCTCCTATTAGTGATCCTAATGATGCCATTGATTGTCTAAAACCAAAGCATATATTTTTATTTTCTTTATTAGACCAATCGCATACTATAGCGTCTCTGGGAGTCGATTGTAGTCCATTTCCAAGTCTTTCCATTGATTTAGC
Source organism: uncultured Pseudomonadota bacterium (assembly GCA_902772645.1). Taxonomy (GTDB): domain Bacteria; phylum Pseudomonadota; class Alphaproteobacteria; order RUG11792; family RUG11792; genus RUG11792. The sequence goes on from CACYBM010000012.1 coordinate 19,099, forward strand.
ACAGAATAATGGTACGAATTTTGTACAAATTGCTTCTAATGGTTTAGCTATTAGTAATAATACAGATCCTGCAAGTAATAATATCTTTCTATTACATATAAGATCACTTAAATACCCTGAAAATACTTTCATTGAATATGATATAGCTTCAACTGTGCCATCTAGAAAACCAAGCTTTGACAAGTTAATGTGCAATTCGTCTTTGAGATATATAGCAAAAAAGCTAAATATTATTAACGTTGAAGTATTTATGAAGAATGAAGTAAATCCAACTGCCTTTATAACAGATGGAATTCTATTATTTCTCGACATAGACCTATAACATTATTACTTGTGAGATATGTTGTTATTATATAACAATTATAAAAAAAACAAAAGATTATATAACTACCCAAAATAGTATATTATAAAATAACAAACGAGTCAAGATATTATTCTAATGATGAGTTCTTTACCATGTTCAAGAAGATTTGTCTGTAAATATTGTTGCTAAATGTACTTGTTTAGCAATAGAAGAAATAATAAATAAATTAAGAGCATTGTGCTAATAATTTTTTGAAAATGCATTTAAAAAATTATTGGCTTAGAAATTTCGTGTTAGTATCCTTTTACACCTAATGTTATAGTAAGTATGAAAATGTATTATTACTAGTGAATATATTCTTCAGATTGGTTATGTAGCGCAATATATTTATTAACTCATTTGTATAGATTTATACGGTTGAATGTTTATTATATATAGTTACTGCATATAAGAATTATATAAAGCACTAATAACAAAACAGCATAGATGATTTTATATTACCTCTCCATGTTGCAATGGTAACAATAGCTAAAATATTTCTATTACAAATCTTTGGTTAGTAGAAAATTAAGAGAATTTAATGTAGTATTATAATGATATAGTTTATTTAATTTAGAAGTATTATGAACATTTTGAGTATATTGAAAAAAGCGAGTATTGTCTGTGGATTATTATTAGTGCCAATGGTAATGATTAGCAATTATAGTACATGTGTTGCTGACACAGATGATGATAAGGATGATAAATCCAATAATCATAAGAACAAATCACATAATAAAAAAAGCGAAAATGACTCTTCAAAGAATAAAAAATCAGATAATAGAAAAAACAAAAAAAATAATGCAAAAGAATCAACAGATAGTACAAAAGTTAGTGATGAGGAAAAAAAGGTAGTGCAAGATGCCTCTAAGGAGTTTTTTCAGAAATTACTAAATAATCCTAAAAAAGATACAATAAGAAAATTCTATAATGAGTATTTTGTTTCAAATACTCACAAATCATTCGGAATAAATAAGTCTCAAAAAGAAGAATTTGATAATGCATTAATTGAGTACTATTTTGTAAAATTCTTGAAATCTGAAGCAGCAAAGCAAGCGAAAGGGTATAAATTGATGGATAATATGTCTAAAATAACAAACCAGAAATCCAAAATAATAAAATGCAAGTTAAAAAAAGATGATGATACAATTGATATGTCAGTTTATTTAGATAAACACAACAATATTAAGGATTTATCTATTATGAAGACTTTCCAATTGATAAAAGGAGCTAAGACTATTGTCGAAAAATACTGTAAAGAGAGTAAACCGAAGAAATATAAGCAATTTAAAAAAGATGAAAAACTTAATATATGTATAGAAGCATGGAAAGCAAGTAAATAATAAATATATAATGTTAAATGGTGAAGTAGTTGAAGAATTAGATTCTGGGATATTATTTGTCACTTATAAAAATGGTAAAAAAAATGGTCCCAGTTGGATTGAAATAGAATCAGGTATTAATGAAATAATAATGAATTATAAGGACGATTTATTATGTGGTGAATGTATACAATACTATAGGAATGGTTTCGTAATGAATATTATGAACTATTCAGATGGTATATTAAATGGTCCGTTTAATAGTTATTCTGAGAATGGTATGCTCCAATTAAGCGCTAATTACAAGGATGGAAAATACCATGGAATCGTCACATCATATGATGAATTTGGAGATGTCATAAATGAAACTCCATATGTTAATGGAATAATACACGGTAAAAATATAATATATTACTCAAGATCCCAAGGAGGTGGAGTATTGGAGATTTCGTTTTATGAGAACGGATTATTAACTGGTAATAAGATATCCTACTACAATACAGGGGAAGTAATGTCAGTTACTCCATATATGAACGGTAGACCTCAGAGGTATCCCAAAATGTTTATTAAGAAATAAACTGAGTATATTATTAACTATAACTATATATTTAGTTTTACTACAAAAATACTACTCCTTGCTTATAATTTGTTTCCGGTGCTTTTTTACATCCTTTGTTTATAATTGATTTAGCATATACTTTTCATCGTATATAAGATTATTATTATCTTGTACTTGAATGCAACTTTGATGATTTTAATAAATTCTGAAGTGTCTATTATTTCATTAAATCCTCCTTTATTAATATCAAACGCAAAATCATTACATACTAACTAATCACCATCATTGTCAGATTTATTTTTACATAATACTTATGAAACAGTATACCTAACACCTCTTAAATCTGTTTACATATTCTTTTGGATATGAATAATACTTAAATATTATATTTGGAATAATATATTTGTACTTATAATTACGATTACTACATTTTTCTCTCCCATTGTCTTTATTATCTAATCATTTGATAATAACGTTGTTATTTTTTTTCATTCCATTTAATGCTATTGACTTTCCACAAGCACAGTTTATTGTTGTTGGGTAATGATATGTACATTTTCTGCTATCTCTTTTATCATAATCAAATTTAGCACTAATTATATAATCAGAATTTATAATAATTGGTTCTACATATTTTTAATCTTTGAATATTTAAATTTCAATTAATATATTTAGTATAAATAGTTAAGAAAATATAATTGAAATAGTAATCATAAATAATAAGGCAAATAACTTATGGCATATGAAAGTGAATCAATACTGACTACATACCGAAGGTAGCTTAGTTAATATGTAGTATAGTGTAACAATCCGTCAGGATCGTGTAACAATCCGTTAGAATCGTATAACAAACGTAGTTCGTGTAACAATCTGTCAAGATCGTGAAACAATCCGTCAGGATCGAGAAACAAATGATTTAATTTTTAGTGAAATATTTTAGTAAACAAAATTTTATAGTAGTAACTAAAGTGTTTACTGCACCTATCGGTGTTGAAACAGAAGGTACGTGCACTTTAGTGTATATAACAAATGACATCCTAATATTCTAATCTATTATATTAACTTCAATACGAAGTATAGTGTAAACAACATGTTTGTATCACGATTATAATACTTGTAATAATAACAATTCACTAAAATAGTGAGCAGTACTTAAGTATTGCAATGCAATATTAAAACTCAATAATCCTATTTATAAATTAATAAATTTATTAATGTATCGGTTTATAGTACTGAGAAAAATGTATATTATATTTATTGTGGTTATTATAATTTTCAAATATAATAAATAAATGTTACCCTTCAGAAAAAAAAATATTTTATATTATTGCAAAAATAACAATACAACACTACAAACTTATTTTATATGATAAATACCAAAATGTTAATACAATGCATACCAGTTTTCAATTACTGATGTACTTTTTATTTTTATAATATTGGTTATTTTTCTCATATATACTTTATGTAATATATTAACAAAATATATGCAAATATTATTTAATTGTAACAAGATATTAATATTGGATTTTTCAGCCTAGGTAATTGTCTAGGTCCATTTTTATTAAATTACACAAGTACAATGCATCACTTATTATTGCTATTTGTTCTGCATGTTTCTTTACTTCCTCTTCGCTGTTGTGTAATAACATTTGTTCTTTACATTCCTTTAAGTCATGTTGGCTGCTTTTTGATAATACATGTAATGCCTGAATTAATTCCATCATAACTAAATCATAAAATTTAGTACCTAACTTCTTATTATATATATCTCCTTCGTCAGGCTGAGCAAGTATTCTTTCTGTATTACCTATTGCATTTGTTAAGTATATTTTACTGAGATTAGTATTATGATCTATATTATTTAGACTATTCATTTTTGTCCCTAAGGCTTTCAATTGTGGTATTTTTGCCATTGCATTCTGTAAAAATTTCTTAATCTGAGGATGCATATATCCATCATTTATTGCTTTATACTGGTTCTAATCCATGGCTTCACAGGAATTAAAAGTTGTTAAAACCAAAGCACATCCCAATGTACCTAATTTTAATATTCTTGATAAATAATTAAGGTGGCTACGCGATCCTGATGGATTGCTTCTTGATATTAACTTGAAAGTAATATTCATACAGTATTCTCCTGTAAAAATCTATCCTCTTCA
>CACYBM010000013.1 GCA_902772645.1 uncultured Pseudomonadota bacterium
TAGAACTTATCAGGTAATCGCTATAGTTGCATTAGTAATTGGAGTTTGTGCATTGACAGTAGGTTTTGCTGCATTTGCTACAAATCTAACTATTAGTTCAAGTGCAGAGGTTGTACCAAGTTCATCAGTATTGGACGTTGTATTCTCAACAAGCAATAGTTCTGCCGTTACTGGTACAGTAGCTGGAACAGCAAGTGGTGAAACTGGAGCATCAGGATCAACTGCTACATTAGCTGCTACAACAGTTACTGGTATTAAAGCAAACTTTACTAAGCCAGGACAAAAAGTAACGTATACATTCAATGTATACAACAACAGTGCATTCACAGGATATCTAACAGGTATCACATTTAAGGATGTATCAGGCGAAAGTGCACCTAAAGTATGTGCTCCAAAATCTGGTAGTACAAACCCTGCTACAACAGGATACGCTGATGCTTGTAATGGTATCACTTTAAAACTTACTGTTGGTAATGCTGGCGCATTAGCAAATGGAGTTACAACTTCACAAACCGCTGCTAATATTGGCGATGCTACTGGTTTAGCTGCAAGTGCTTCTTACCCAGTTGTTGTTGAAGTAGAATATGCTGCAGGTAGCGCAGACGCTGATGGTGACTTTACTGTATCATTTGGTGATATTGTATTATCATATAGCTCAGTTAAAGGCGTTTAATAATTAATAACTAATAACATATATACAGCAACACAATTATTTTGTGTTGCTGTATGATATGTTTTGATAAGACTATTACTATGCTGTACTTTTATCAAAGCATATTAAGATAGAATAGTAAGGGCGAATTAGTATGAATAAAGAAAGGAAAACAACAAATAAAGTTTCCAAAAATACTACTAAAAAAATTAAAACAACTGAAATTGTTGGAAATGAAATTTTTGATGATTTAAAACCCATTCGTAAGAAACATTTTGGTTTCAGTTTTAGAGTGGGCATTTTATCATTCCTTTTTTGTGTCTTCTTATTTGCTGCAATATTCTTAATAATAACGGCAATAACATTTGAAAATGCCATTTATTCAAATTATAGTGAGAAGAGTACTTTAGATTATAGAGTTAATTTAAAACCTAATAATTATTATGAAACAGATGTATTAACAAAAAGCATGAATGTTACTGCTTATGTTGCATCATTAATAGATTCTATTGAGGCAATTTATAATTACAATTTTGACATTGATAATAATGTTACAATGGATTTTAAATATGATGTAATTGCAAAATTAAGTATAACCGATGAACATGAGGAAAATGTATACTTAGAAAAAGAGTATACACTTTTAAAAGATAAAGTTGCCACTCTAGATAATAATAAACATATGAGTATTAATGAAACTATAAAGATTGATTATAATTATTACAATAATATTGCAAATGGATTTAAAGCTACTTATGGTGTTAACTCAAAGAGTAATTTACTTGTAATGCTTCGTATTCATAAAACTAATGATGATGAAACTACGACAATATTAAATGGTATTAGTGTACAACAATTAAAAATACCTTTATCTGAAAGAGCTATAAGTATTAAACTTGATTATACTGATTTAAATAATAATTCATTAGTAATCAGTGAAGAAAATATCAATGTTAATAATATTATTAAGTTAGCAGTTGGTGGCGTTTGCTTAATAATAGCATTATTTATTGCGGTAAGAGTAGTTCGCTTATTTGAAAAAACAACTGTAAAAGTAAATAGATTCGATAAATATGTTAATAAGATCTTAAGAACATATGATAGATTGATTGTTGAAAGTAGAAATAAAATCAATTTAGATGACTATCAAATTATTAAAGTTAATAAATTTGAGGAGTTATTGGATGTTAGAGATAATCTAAAATTACCGATTAATTATTATGTAGTTGCTCCACATCAAAAAGCAGAGTTTTATATTATTAGTACAAATGTCTATATGTATACCGTTAAAGAGGTAGATTTAGAAAATAAATAGAAGGATATAACATGAAAAGAAAAAATCCTTATATTAGAATATGTCTATTTGAATTATTACTATTACTTGTATTATGTGTTAATAGTTTTATATATAATTTTTTAAGCAATTATTATATGATTGCTTTTCTTGTTTTGTTATTAATTATTTTTCATTTTGCATTTGGTTTTGAAAAAGATCGCCATCGACATACCAAAGATGTAATTATAAATATATTCATTTATTTATTAACATTCTTCATATTGTATTATTTAAGTGGATTATTTCTAACTTTTGCTAAAAATGCTGGTTATTATACTGCTGATGGATTTGTTAAATTTACTTTAAGAGTGGCTATATATGTTACTTTAAGAGAAATATTTCGTTACCAGATGCTTAATAAATGCGACGGCAGTAAATTTGCAACTATATTAACAATATTATTATTCATCTTTTTAGATATTACTAATAATATATTCTTTTATACATTTGATAGTAAATACAATATATTTATTTTCTTGGCTTTATATTTTATGCCCGCTTTGGGTAATAACTTACTTGCTACGTACTTAAATAA
>CACYBM010000014.1 GCA_902772645.1 uncultured Pseudomonadota bacterium
ACTGAGCTACACCCGCATGGTGGAGGAGGAAGGATTCGAACCTTCGAAGGCAAATGCCAACAGATTTACAGTCTGCCCTAGTTGACCGCTTTAGTACTCCTCCACGATCACAATTATATTATAATGATTTTTCACTATTGTTGTCAATAGATAAAAAAGGCTTTATTGCTAATAATATAACTATTGTTATAGTACCAAGTACTGCCCCTGATATGAATGCAACATGCATGCCAAACTTATCAGATACGTATCCAGCAATAATACTGGCAAATATCATAGAAACAGATGATAATAAAGAGTATAAACCAAATCCCGTTCCTCTTAATTCTTTAGGAATATAGTCTGATATTAAGCTAGCAAACATACTATCGGTAATACCTTCATGAGTTCCCCACAAAATAGTTCCTAAGAATATAAAATATAAATTTGGAGCTAAGCCAATTGACAAATGAGATAATGTAAATATAATAAAACCAAATAATAATACATTTTTACGATCTATTTTATCTGATATTTTTCCAATCGGATATGCAACAAGAGCGGATACTAAGCTATAAATAACAGGAAATATAGTTCCCCATGATACATTTAATCCAAAGTTATCGCATGCATGAAGACAGATAAATACTTCACTAAACTTTCCTAACATGAAGAAAATAACCAATGTCATTAGTAACCAGAATTTTTTACCTAATTCTTTTATTGATGAAAACTGTATTTTTCTTTTATTTATATTATTTTTATAGCTATTAATTTTTTCCTTAACAAATAGTATTAATACACATAATGCTAGTACTGCTGGAATACTAGCCAATAAAAACAATAATTTGAAATTATTGTCAGATTGCCTCATTACTAATATGCCAAGTAAGCCCCCTATTGTTGATCCTATCAAGCCTAAACTTTGTCTGAATCCATAACATGAACCTTTAATTTCCTTGGGTGCCAAATCACTTACTAGTGCATCCCTTGGACTAGCTTGTAATCCGTTTCCTATTCTGTCTATTGTCCTGGATATAAATATACCAATGTATGTATTAGAGAAGGCTAACATTGGCTTTGAAATTGTTAATAAAGCAAAACCACATACCATAAACCATTTTCGTTTTCTGAAATAATCACTGAGAATTCCTGAGAACGTTCTAGTAAAATATGCTATTCCTTCAACTACCGATTCTAAAGTGCCGATATATGTTATAGATACTTCCAGAACAGTTTTTAAATATAAAGCTGAAGCTGAAAATACTACTGCAGTAGCTGAATTTATTAATAAAGACGAAATACCTATCGCCCAAATAGATTTAGGAATATTAAAAATCATGATGAAATAAGGAGATATGCTTTAAGACATTTATTATTGTACAACAACTAATTGTTATGAATCAACAGTTTTATACTATACAATTCGGAGTTCAAATATTTTAGATAATACTTAATAAACTATAATATATATTATGTGTTAACAACTAAAATATGTAGATAATTTATCAATATATATTAAAAACGAATTTATACAGTTAAATGCTCCCATGTATTTTCATTAAATATATCCTAAATATATTACAGGATTATTAGCTAATTTAAATGTGAAGAAAATACCGTGCAGTATCGGTTTACACAGTATTATACAAGTTAAATTGTGGATAATTAATTGATAATATATAGCATTAAAAAAACATCCAAACGTAAGTATACCAAATTAGTAGGAAGCATACAGCTATTATAATTCCATAATACATCCATTGTTTTAATGTTAAGTATCCAGAGGAATAGAAAGTTAGTGCACTTGGGCATACATAACTCCCCAATACATCTGATGCAGAACTGAATGCTGTTAATGTTATAGCTAGAACCTTAGCATCTATTCCTATTGCAATGCCAGCACTAAGGAATGGAGCAAATAAAGCCATTATTTTAGAACTTTCGGATGTAAAGAAGTATTGAGCGAAATAATATATAATTGTTAATAGAATAAATACTGTAGTTTTACTAAAATCACATACACTATTACTTATAATAGTACTAAACCAATCTATAACTTTTAGATCAATCAAACAATTAACGAGTGAAATTATAAGGCCTAGTAACATGACTGAACTAAAAGTACCATAACTGGATAGTATATCTTTTATATTTAATATTCCTGTAAATATAAATATAGATAAACCAATTAATGCTGTTGTCATTATTGGTATATTTATAAACTCAGATAATATCCATAACACCAACATTCCTAAAAATACCAATATTATGAGCTTTTCTTTATTGTTTATTGCACCTAATTCTTCATAATTATTAGCTGCTAATACTTTTAGTTTACTTAAATCCTTCACATTTGTTTTACGTATTAGTTGTAGTATAAATGGTACGATTAGTAAGAAAGTAATATATGGTATTACCATGTATTTAAACCACGACATCCAAGTAACATGTAATCCAAGTGGTTCTACTACATCAATTACTAATGCATTAGATAACATAGCAGTTAGAAATAATCCACTAGTCATAGCATTTCCGCATATGTATAGAAATGATAAATAAGTTCCTATTGTCTTTTCTGATACGTTTTTTACATTACAAGATATGTATTGTGATAATGATTTTACTAATGGCATTCCTATACTAGCAGCTCTTGCAGTATTACTTGGCAATAATGGGCCTATTACTACTTCAGTTAGCAAAATGCTATAAGATAATCCAATTATACTACCTCCGAAGTATTTCATGAATAAATAAGCTAATCTTAATCCTAAAGTACTACTGCTTATTGTTTTCGCTAACGATAGTACAATAAATAATAACCATGGAACAGTATTTGAAAATCCAGAAAACCCCATTTTTACATCTATAGTCTTGGACAATGAAGCACAAGTAACAGCCAGTAAAAGTAATACTATTGGATTGCATACTTCTAATATAATGCATACCATAGTTGATATAAAAATCACTAACATTCTTACAGCAACTGGTGATAATACAGTATAATTAGGTATAATTATGCATAATATTGTAGCTATAAAAGCTATTATACTTAATTTTTTGAATTTTACATCAGATTTACTCAGTGAATCTTTGACAAATGAAATGAATGACATTTTTAAATACATGGTGCCGAAGAGAGGATTTGAACCCCCGACCTGCTAATTACGAATCAGCTGCTCTACCAACTAAGCTACTTCGGCTTACACTTTCATTATAACACATAACATAATATTACTACAAATTATACCAATTTTATGTTAATAATAATTAGATGTATTGTATATAAAATCCCATTCAACAAACATGATAAGAAACTTACAAAACATTACATTGTCAGTTTGTATATATGTAGTAATACTTTATAAATCTAAATTATAACACAATATTTACTAATTATATAATATTAATACCAGCTTTCATATGTATATTTTGGATCTTCTTCAACACTATACCAATCATTCTTAATTTGTGAAAGCATTTCATTGAATTGTTCACTTAATAATTTTAAATCATTATTAATTTTTATTACATCATTGTATAATACCAGTTTCATAGGATTTAATTCTTCTTGTTTGAGTTTTGTAATTGTATAGTCCCAAGTATTGGATTTGATAAATATAATTGTTGGAATACAAATTTTGCACAAGCAATCTTTTATGTGATCCATTTGTGCTATGTAATATGATACATTATCAATAACAGTATCTCTTATCTTATTACGATATGTTTCATTTGAATATTTATCTTTATTTTTAATTGCATTACCAATATCTATATTAATATTTATTAGAGCTTTCTTGTTATATGAAATAACTAGTTCAGCCAATTTTCTCAATAAATGCTCTAATGTGATGAGTGGGGATTCATATGTTAATTCTACTTTATAATGATGCTCAGTTAAATATTTTTGTATATCTGCTAATTTGAACATAATACTTTGCGCATCTTTATATGCTTTATTGTCCTCCGTAGATGCATTTTTGGTTTTATATCCTTGCTTGATAACATCAGCAAGTTCAATGTATCTTTTACTTAATTTAACACCAACTTCATATAACATTGTAAGTATATCCTTAAGTTCTTGTTTGTGTAACTTATTACAAGTATTGTTTTTAATTCTTTCAATTACAATTATATTATTGATAGACAAAGAATTATTATTTTTATCATTGTCTACTTTTTTATCCGCAATGTTTATTTTATTATTACAATTATTTTCATTATTCTTAGTTATTGTTTGTTTCTCATCTGTTGTTTTCTCAAATTTGGTATTTGAAGTTTGTTTTTGTTCTGTACAATGACACTTATTTATTGCACTAACTCCAAATATTATTAATGAGAATACTAGAATTTTAGCGTATGTTATCATTAAATATATTGAAAAATAAGTTATATAATTATATTATATGTCATTTATTAAAAATATATTACATTAGATTAATAACTGGCAAGTATATTATTAGTATATGTTATTTATCGATTTATTATTATATAGAGATACTTATTGTTAATAATAATTTCTTGTGAAACAATAGTAATCTATTTATATATTACTGAAATAAATAGTATGTAATATAGCTAACATCAATAATAACCACATAATACAAATGTTAATTCGAAACATTATCTAGTATACACTAAATGTATAATTGACTACTGTATTAATGTATATTAATATAAGTATCAAGTGGTATTATTTAGTGTAGTTTTATGGAAACAACAAAATCTCAAATAGGATTTTGGACTTTACTTGCTATTGTGATTAATGCACAGTTAGGAGCAAGTATATTCCTTCTCCCATCTAAACTGGCTGCATTCCAAACATATGGGCTAATTGGATGGATTATAGGAGGAATAGGAGCAATCCTAGTTGCTATGGTCTTTGCTTTCTTATGTATAGAAACATCGAAAGCTGGAGGCCCTCATATATATGCTAGGATGATGTTCGGTGATAAAATAGGATTTTTTGTCACTTGGCTCTATTGGTGTGGGGCTTGGGTATGTAACCCTATATTAATCTCCACATCGATAGATTATCTAGAACAAATAATAGGTAATATTTCAGTATTTGAAAGATTTTTACTTGAAATATCAATAGTCGCATCATTGACTTTAATTAATATTAAAGGAATAAAGTGGGCTGGATACTTAGAAAATGTTATGGTAATGATAAAATTATTACCTTTATTACTAGTACCGATACTAGCATTCAAGAATATTAACATGGATCACTTTAAATTAACAACACCTGGGAATATGTCAGCTTTAGATGCTATATGTAAAGCAAGTATAGTTGCATTCTGGGGATTTGTAGGGCTCGAGGAAGGAGGATCAACTGCTGATTCTGTAAAAAATTCCCATAGGGCAGTTCCATTGGCAATAATTCTAGGTACTTCATTTGTAGCTATTATTAGCTTAATAAATACTGTGTCTATATTTGGTATTATTCCATGTAATGAATTACAAAATACTGGCGCACCATTTGCTGTAGTATTAGGAAAATTATTAGGTGGTAATTATGACAAAATAATAGGTATTTTAACATTCATTATGTGTTATGGATCGTTAAATGCTTGGATATTATTTAGCGGCAAACTATCACAAACAGCTGCTAATGAAAACATGTTCCCATCTATTTTTGGAAAATCAAACAAAGCAGGATCTCCAATTATAGCACTATGGATAGCAGCAGTTGGAACTATAAGCATAATAGCAATACTGGAGTTTACACAATATAAAAATGCTTTATCAGATTTCTTAGATATGTCTGTAATAATGTATGTGGTATTATACTTAATGGCTATTGTTTCATATTTAGTATGGCTTTACAAATCTAAAAAATATTCAATCTTAAGAGTAATTATTGCAATACTTGCATTTACTTTCTGTTTCTTAATGTTAAAATGGTCTAATTTCTCAGATTTTACAGCAGTAGGACTAGTTTTATTTGCTTCATTACCTGTCTTTATTTATTGGAATAAAAATCGAAGACGTTCTTCATAATAATAATTAATACTTTATATTATAGTAAATAGTTACTAACTAACTGTATTATGGTATACATTTTTATAAATATATTATTAGTTATAATAAATATATTTTATTAATGTGTTTAATACTATGTATAGAAGTCAGTACACAAAAGTATTAATTTATATATTTAAAAAAAACAAAATTTACATGGCTTGGAATTAATCTAGGCCATATTTATTATATTAATATATTAGTTTTTTATTTTTTCTTATTAAAATGTGGCAGTTCATTGTATAAAATTATCAAATAACATGACTAATATTCGACTTTATTTATTAAAGAAGTCAAGTAATGTATATTTATAATAATAAAAATATCATTTTTGTAGCGTAGTACCATATTGTAATAACTAATTTTTACATTCTGTTTAGATATATTATGTACATCTAAAGTACAAATTCTATAATTATATTATTTATTTGAGTACATCGATTTAGAACCTCTTGCAAATGAATAATATTTTATAAATTATTTGTTAATTTGTTTATATAAATTATATATACTCAATTTGAATGTGTTAATTCAACGTATATAGTAAATTATAATAATATGATAATAAAGCATGATTCCGTAATATATACTTTTATTTTCGTCGTATAAAACAATTTACAGTACTAATACGAGGTTATTATATAACATGCATTTACTACCAGAATACTACTCATACAATTTTTTTCGTCGTCTATTATCAGCATTTTGTTCTATCATAAGTATTATTAATTTATTTATAATGAACTATATAAACAATTGGGATTATTTAAATCCCATTATTTTATTCATTATTTTTATTAGTTTCTTCATCATTTTTATCACTTGCTTTCTCAGCAGAAGGTTTACTTATAAAACCAGAAATAACTTTATCTATTATACTCTCTAAATTTACACTTGATTTAGTATCTTCTACTTCTGCATCTTGTTCAAGATATTTGTCAGAATAACCAGTAGATACAGCTATAAATTTATTACCCATTATTCCATCAGTAGTGATTGCTAATGAACTATCATCCGGAATTTTGTATTCGTTCTTTATTGTTAATTCTACTTTTGCTGAATAATCTTCATCTAATTTTAATGATTTCACTATACCAACTTTTATTCCATTAATTTTAACGTCAGCTCCTTCAGTTAATCCGGAAACATCCTCAAATTTAGCTGTAAGAGTATATCCATCCTTTATCTTTTCCCCACTAGTAACATATGCGAAGTATAAAAAGAAGGATGCTGCAACTATTACAACTGCTCCTATAACAACTTCTAATACATTCGTTTTCATAATATATCCTATAATTGTATCATGTATATTTTATATTCTAACATAATAATAGTTAATAATATTATTATAATTCAATATATATTTAATCTATTATTATCTTTGTGTGCATTTTATTGTAAAAATATCACTAGGTAATCTTGATCTATCATTTACATAATACTTTTTCTCATCAAATCCAACATTAATAGCAGAATTATTATCCTCTATTGTCCATGCTATTAATTTATCTATCATTGTAACGTTATTAGTTATCTTCGTAGAAAACACTAAAATGATATATTGTTTTTCATATTTGATAATTACAGTTACATCATCTTTATTGACCATTATACGCGGCTTAAATTCTGAGAATTTCTTTTTTCCAGATAGTAATGCATATAATGGAGTTGTTAATATAGAGTAGCTTTTTGCTTTTTGTGTTTTTCTATTTATTATAGATATATATCTTCCTTCCATTACTATGTCCTGTACTGGACCATTCTCATAAGCTACTCTCATTTGTGGCTTTTTCTTGTTTCTTAATATATATATAGTTCCTTTACATTTCTTATTATCATTACTTGAATGCTGTTTAAATGATGCCACTAATACTTCCAAATCATTGTCGAAATACTTTTGTATTTGTTCGTCTATTGTATCTTTTGGTAATTTTATAGCCTCCTCTTCTTTTTTTATATTATTATTAGTATTATGCGTAATATTATCACTAAATCCATTGCACAGTAATGTACCAAAGCACAAAAATAATATAAGATAGATTTTACTCATTATTATTTACATTTAATATATAGACCTACTCATATAATATTTTATATGCACCATTTTGTCACTAAGCATTTTTTTATCACTATTTTATCCAATACTTATCGTTAACAACATTTATCATATCTATATACTATCCATATTGCCGCAATAAACAAAATGATGCTACCACGTGTATATATGATAGCAAAATAATTGTCTAGAATAGAATTATCTAGAATAAAATTCAACTACCAAGTTTGGTTCCATTTGAACTGGATAAGGAACATCAGAAAGCTTCGGTACTCTTGTAAACTTAGCCTTAAATCCTTTAGAATCCGTTTCAAAATAGTCTGGAATATCTCTTTCTGTAGATGCTACGGCTGTAGCTACGTTTATGTTCTCTTTCATACCATCAACTAACGATATCTCATCACCTTCCTTTACCAGATATGATGGAATATCGATCTTCTTACCATTAACTCTTATATGACCATGGTTTACTAGTTGTCTGGCTCCAAAGATAGTAATAGCGAACTTTAACCTATATACTACTGCATCTAGTCTCCTTTCCAATAATCCTATTAAGTTTTCAGAAGTATCCCCACTTCTTCTTAATGCTTCTGAAAAGATCTTTCTAAACTGTTTTTCTCCTAGTGCTCCGTAATATCCACGTAATTTTTGTTTGGCTCGCAATTGAATACAATAGTCTGACAACTTTGTTCTATCCTTACCATGCTCTCCAGGGGCATAATTTCTTTTGTTAAATGAACTTTTTGCTCTTCCCCATAGGTTAATTCCAAGTCTTCTATCAATTTTATATTTAGCTTGAATTCTTCTTGCCATATAGCAGTATTTTAATCTAATCAATACTTTTATTTGAACACATTTTGATTATTCTGTCAAATTAGCCCATATCGTATATTACAATATTTAAATTGCTTCCAATTTTCATATATTTCTTTCAAGAAAACAAATACTTTATATATTATAATATTATAAATATTGATATTAAGTTAAAAATAATTCCTTAATAGTTTTTATCTATATTCACAATATTCCCAATGGTCGTTTACTATTCCTATACCCTGTAGGAAAGAATAAATTGTAATAGATCCAATAAATTTAAATCCTTTTTGTTTCATATCTTTACATATTGCATCAGATAATTCATTTCGTGCTGGCATATCTTCACAATTCTTTAAATGATGATCTATTATATTATAATTAGTAAAATTCCAAATATAGTTATTAAAGCTTCCAAAGTTCTTTTGAATCCTCAAAAATATTTTAGCATTGTTTATTGTAGCTTCTATTTTCTTTATATTACGTATAATACCGACATTACTCAAAAGTAATTTCACATTATTTTCATTATACAGTGCAGCAATGTTAGGAACAAAATTATCAAATGCTTGCCTGAGATTACTTTCCTTTTCTAAAATTATTCTCCAACTGAGACCAGCAGCAAATATTTCTAAACAAAGAGTAGCAAATATCTCATTATCATCATGTTCAGGCTTACACCACCTATTGTCATGATAATCCAATAAAACTCTGGAATTCCAATAATTAGGAATACCAAAACTACCACTACACCTACGTTTTTCTATTGTATTATTCTGCATTATTTATTTAATGATATTTATTAAATAATTATACATTGCTTCTCATATAACAATTATATTTCACTGCAAACACAAAATAACACTCTCAACCTATAGTTACAACATTATGATTAAAGCACCATTACGATGCTTTATTTAATTAATATAAAAAAACAGTATTGTTTAGAAACTGCATTATTTAAGCAAAAGCAGCTTGCATTTTACTATACATCCTAGATATTTTCCTAGCAGCAGTCCCCTTCTTTATTACTTTTTTCGATGCACCCTTCATTAGTTCACTCTGCATTGCTGAGAAAGCTTTAACAACATCCTCTTTTGGTAACTTATTTAATACAGCCTTCTCAAACTTATCTACGAATGTTTTCATACGACTCTTCCTTGAAACATTTATTAAATGCTTTTTCTCAGCATTCCTAACATTACTCATCTTTTTTCTTTTCTTTCTCATAAATGGAGAAAGTTTAGCATCTGCCATAATTATATTTTGATTCTACGATCCATATGTATAGTTTAGTACCACAATGCATAAACTGTCAATATTTAGCCCATAACACTGCATACTAATTTATTATTTTCTATTCCAATTATTTTCATGTGTTTAACAATGGTATTAATAGGTATTGATTCCTTTATTGTAAAATCCAAGTAATTATCTGTTTTACCATAAGATATATTGTTGTCACATTTTTCTACCAAACCATTTGTCGTAGTATTTATTAAACTATTCATTAGGTTTAATTTTATATTACTTGCTAATTCTCTCAATATAGCTGCTCTCTCTTTTATAACACTTCCTGGTAATTGTAACATTTTGGCAGCCAATGTCATTGGTCTTGGAGAAAATGGAAATATATGTAATAACGATATTCCAGATGTTTTTATAAAATTAACAGTATTATTAAAGTATGCATTAGTTTCATTCGGATATCCAGCAATTATATCAGCTCCTACTACTAAATCTTTTCTGGTATTTTTTAATTTGTTAATTAGATCTAAAACAAATTCTCTGGTATAATTTCTCCTCATGCTCTTTAATACTTCATTATCACCAGACTGAATACTTAAATGTAAATGTGGTAGTATTCTGTGTTCGTTTGTTATTAAATCAAGTAATTCATCTGATATTCCATTGGGATTCATTGAAGATATTTTAAGCCTTTCTAGTGTTGTATATTTGTCAAGTATAGCTTTAATAACATCATGTAATTTTATATTATCAATGCTATATGATGTTATATCGATACCTGACAATACTATTTCTTTAAATCCATTATCTAGGAAAAATTTAATCTTATTTAGAATAACATCTAATGGAAGGCTTATAGATCTTCCCCGAGCAAATGGAACTATACAATATGAACAGAAATTATTGCATCCTGTTTGTATTTGGAGGAATACCTTTACTCTTTCGTTAAACATATCTTCTGCAAATTCCATATTATAAATACTATTCATATCTGTGTCAATAGAAGATATATCATTACTATGTGGTAATGCAGTATAAGAGGATATTTTACTTTTTTTATCATTATCTATAATGCTATATATCCCATCTAGATTACGAAAATAATCTTTACAAGTAGCTAAGGCACATCCCGTCACTATTATTTTTGCACCATTTGATTCTCGTATAGCTCTCCTCACTGCCTGTTTTGATTGATTCTCAGCCTGTTTAGTAACTGCACAAGTATTTATTATTACTACATCATCATTTGGATCCAAAGATCTTATAATTGCTTTAGAAACTTCAGACTCATATACATTGAATCTACAACCTAAAGTTATAGATTTTACTTTCCTTGTATTACCCATTATTTTTCTCCAACTCATTGCATATGGTAATTCGTCTTACGTACATATTGAAACAACACTACCAATGTTATAGATTTTACATTCTTTTTATCATCCATTATTTATCTCCAATCTATGATTTTCTTATTACGCAGCAATTAAACATACATCCGAGAATACTAATTTTGCGTTCTTTTGTTATTCAGATTAATATACAATTATAGAATAGCATTTTATATAACATTCAGTTAATGATAACAGATATTATAGAATAACAGTAAATAATATAGCACAATATGTTATTAATATAACACAGGTGCTATAAGCATTTTACATAATACAATTAATTTGGTAAATCATAATTACTGTGATGTTGTGCAATATTGTTATTATGTGAATTATTTAGGACACTTTGCCGAAAATGGTAATCAGTGACCTGTGCAGCTGTAATGTCCGTATAATTATCATTTTGTTGGGCGGTTTGTAAAATACTACGCAAATCACTTATTGCACTGTTAAAATTATTCTTGTCTAAACTATTTATTGAATTAGCCAAACATGATAAATTAAGAGTAATTCTAAAAGATATCTGATCATTATTATTATTCACATTGTCTCTGAATTTTGCTATTGGATACAAAATAGTTTTTAGTATGTTTACTCCCATTATTAGTAAGATTTTCTTACGATTATTATTTATATTATTATTATCCATTATTGTTATTAAATTACCAATTCCTGTATGTGCATTGTTTAGTAAATTATATATGGAAGTATTACTTGAAATTGTTTGTGGTGCTCGATAACTACTTAGATTTTCAGAGGCATGATTTGCATCTATATTAGCAATGGATAAAACTTGTTGTGCTCCAGGATGTATAAATAATTGATTAGTTGCATTGGTAGTATTAATACCCAAAGCAATTAATATACTTGCTACTACGGTTAATGTTGTATGATCAAAACTCATAATAAATCTATAAATATTACTAATACTGTTTTTCTTTTATCATATTAAATTATAACAATGCAATAGATTTTTTAAATAAAATATTAAAAAATTTTAAACGTTATCGTTAATATAATTTTAATTTATATTACAAAATAACTAGTATTTAAAACTATATATAATTATTTAATAAATAATAGTATTACAACAATATTTACTTGTTAATAAATTTTGTATTCTATAAAACACACAAAATATATCATCTGATAATAAGGACAGAACAACATATATTAATAATAATTATTTTGCAAAAAGTTATTTATTCCATAAATTATTGAGTAATATACCACTATATAACAAACACAAAATAATATACTATGCTAATAATAGTTATTTTTCAACTGGTTGTTTATTCCACAGAGTACACAATAATACACCACCTGATAATGCTGAAAGAATGGTTAATAACACTACTGAATTCCACCCATAATGCTCGGCTAGATATCCATTACCTAACCCAGCTACTGCAGTTCCGATATAGCATAGAGTACCAGTAAAACCATTAGCTGATGCTGCTACTTTTTTATCAACAAAATCAGTAGCTGAAACACTAACTAATATAACAGTAGCTGATATTAAAAAGCCTATTATTAACATACAAACGGAATTTAATACTGCTGATTCCTTAGGAATAAATCTAAATATTATATTTATAATTGCTAATAAAAACATACTCATAACTCCAACTGGGGCTCTCCTACCATTAAATAATTTATCTGAAATGTACCCAGCTGCTAATGCCCCCACTATGCCTGATATTTCAAATAATGCCATTTGATATCCTATTCCTATGTTTGAACTATTTCTGTATTCTTTCAATAACGTAGGTCCCCAGTTTAAAAAAGTCATTCTATTTATGTATACAAAGAATGCTGCAAATGATACACATAATACATTTTTATTCTTTATTACTAACTTTATGGTTTCTATTAATGAATGCTTATTATTGGTATTCATTTCATTATTATTTAGTTTTACAAATGAGAATCCAAGTTCCTCCGGGGTATCTGTTAATCTATTAAATATTATTATAGCTAATAATATTGCTAAAATACCTGGCATATAAAACATAGCTTTCCATCCGTAATGTAATAGTATTACTGGAAAATAAAAAGTAATAATAGCAGTACTTATGTGAGATGCCATTGTCCATATAGACCATACTCTGCCCATTTCATTTACACTGTACCAGTGCTTCATTAGCTTAACGCATGGAGGAGCTCCCATTGCTTGCACTGTTTGATTTAATGCATATAATACTGCAATAATTGGAAATATTGAAGATATACCAATTAATATATTTAAAATACCTGATATTAATAATCCTATTGCCATTACATATCTTGCACTGTACTTGTCTCCAAGTAATCCAAATAAAAATTTACCAAGACCATATAATAAGCCACCTATTGACATTATTAAACCAATATCAACTTTAGTAACATTTAGTTCTAAACAAATAAATGGTATTGCTAGAGCAAAATTTTGTCTAACTAAGTAAAAAGCCCCATATCCAATCATTATTGAATATAAAGTTCTTCTTCTCCAGTATTTAAATTCTTTATTATTATTTAAGTCTGTATTATAGGACATTTAAATCAATTATTTCCTGTATACAAATATAATTTATCACTATTTTATAAATTTATACATATGTTTTGTTATAAGGAAAAATTATGATGTGCATATTATTGCTGAGGGATTATTGATAAGTAATAATATTGTTTATCTTCATTTTATGCACAAATTTACTTTACATCTTATGTGTTTATACATTAATTTAGTATCCATTATTTATATCCAAATACATTATTATACTTATTATGAATTTAACTTATACTTTGTTAGCTACTTATATGAAATATTCGGTACTATAATATTGCTTGTATGAAACTACTCACTATCATAATGAGTTTTGCACTGTATAATTTCAATACAATCGTTATTAATTTTGAATACTATACAATTAACATTTTATCTCTATACGCACACTATAGTATCCAGATAAATTATGTTTTAAAGGCTCTGGTTTCCATATATAATTGTATCCATCTCTATCTATACTGGATAGCAATTTGTTAATTGTTCTTAATGTCTTTTTATCTTGCTCCTGCCAGTACAAATATTCTTCATAAGCTTTACTATGCCATATTTTTTTTCATAATTATCAATGCACTTTATACTTTGTAACATTTATTACATAATCTTTAATATTTTATATCAATAAACCCTCACACGATCATATAATGTACACTATTTTATATTTTTTTGTTATTATATTACACTAACTCATGTTCTTCCAAAGTATCTGTTCCATTTTTAATATTTTCTATTCGTATTTTCAATTGCTTTCACATTTTCATCACTATAGAATGGATCAGCTGTAATCTTAAATGGTATACTACGTTCTATACTGACTTTGACTAAGAACATAGTAATAGCAGCAGACATAGTAAGTCCCATTTTGTTAAGTACTTGTTCTGCACTGTTTTTTTAATTTTCATCTATTCTAAAATTTACTTGTGCCATATATATACTTCTACTATCTATATAATTACATTGTATCACTATTACTATACTATATAGTGTCAATCATTGAATAAAAAAATAATCATTTTATGCATTAATAGTTTTGCACTACTATATATAAAATATTCACATATACAAATATCTCACTTCTATGCTTTACATTTTATTACTATACAGTGTTAAGTTATTACTGTGATATTATCATTATTAATATGTAGAAAATATCAAATAAATAACTATCAATTCCCATAATTTATTTTGGTAAGTTTTAACAGAGTAACTTGGTTTCTATATTTCTTCAATATTTCGAATTTATATCCTGAAATGATAAATATTTGTCCTACATCAGGTATAATTTCTATTGAGTTAATGACAAACCCAGCTATAGTTGCAGCATCTTCTGTTTTAAAATCTGATTCTATCTCTCTATTCAAGTCTCTAATATTAATACTTCCATTTACTATATAAGAACCATCTTTCTGTTGCCTTACTCCACTTACAGAAACTACATCATGTTCATCAGAAATATCTCCTACTATTTCTTCAATTATATCTTCTAAAGTTACTATACCCATGAAGCATCCGTATTCATCTATCACTAATGCAAAATGTTCATGGCTTTTCTTAAAAGATTGTAATTGATCCAATAATGCCTTGTTTTCAGGTATAAAACATGGTTTTAAAGCAATATCCATTAGTTTTATATTTTCTGCTCCATGTTCTCTTATTGCTTTTAAAAAATCTCTTACATGTAATATTCCTATTATATTATCTGGATTATCACTCCATAATGGTATTCTAGTGAATGGACAGTTCATAGCGTTATCTATTATAGTATTTATATTATCATCTACACACAATGTAGTAACGTTATTCCTATGTATCATAATAGAACTAACAGGAACTGATCCTAGGTCTAATATGCTTTTTAACATTACCTTTTCTTGCTTTGTTGTTTCTATATCCACTCCAGTATGAAGATCTATTGCTCCTTTTAATTCGTCTAATGATTCTTTATATGTATCTTGAATGCTCTTATTATTTATATTTATTAACTTGATTATTTTACTAGCAATAAATGCTATTACTTTATTAACAGGTTTTAATATCAAATATAAATATTTTATGAAATAAGCAGATGGTAATAATATCCTTTCAGGACTATTTATAGTTAGCATTTTTGGTAATACTTCAGCAAATAATACAATAAATATACTTACTATTATTGGTCCATAAAATACTGCAGAACCCCCGAATACATTAATACATAAGACATTAGATACTGATACTATTAATGAATTCAAAATAGTATAACAAGTTAATATCGTACTCAATACTAAACTTATGTCAGGTTGTAATGATATTATTACTTGAGCTTTTTTATTACCTTCTTTTGCTATACTAAACATCTTTGGTTTAGAATATGCCGTTAATGCTGTCTCACATGCTGAAAAATATGAGCCAATTAATAATAATGTAACTACAATTATAAAATAGAATAAATTAGAAATCATATATTCTCTATTTTTAATTAAAGTATTTGCAACTGCGTTATTTTCAACTACGTAATTTTCTCTTACCAATACTAATATCTTCAGATAATTTTCCAATTGGTAAAGTACCTTGTTCCGGCACTTTATCTTCTTGTGGACTATAACTATCATAGTACTCCTGCACTTGTTGTAGATCTAATGGTTGGCTTAAATCAACAATAATACATGCGGGATCAACCTCTGATGTCTTAAGTGGATTTGTAATAACATGACTATTATTTCTTGTATCTTTAATCCAATTAAGATTAGTTATCGCTTTTGTATTATTTTTCATTTTTGGTAATGCATTGCGTTTATTATTATCGTTTTCAGTAAGATTAAATAATTTCCTAGATAGTGTTTCTATTTGCTTTATTTTATTATTTAATGATTTTACTTTTATTTCTAAAGAATTACCATCATACCTATTCTGTTTTATGTTATCTAATATATTATTAGCACTATCTATATCTTTTATTATTAGTGATATACTTTCTGGGTCAATTTTTTTGTTATCTTTGTTTTTGTTATCTTTGTTTTTGTTATCTTTTGTTTTGTTATCTTTTGTTTTGTTATCTTTGTTTATATTGGTTAAAAAGTTTCGTAGTGCATTAAGTCTATCTTGTGTAAATAAAATAACATTAACATCTTTCTTGTTCTTTATATTTCTTTGCAATTCCTTTTCATTATCTGTTGTTGTATCATCAGCACTTGTACAACAAACAATCAAAGGACTAAAAATAAGTACTAGAAGCAAGTATTTAGACATTGAAAATCCATATTGTATTACATACAACTATATGATACCACAGATATTATGTCAGTTTGTTTTAATACACAATGCCAATTGCCTCTCTTACTTCCATTAATGTCTGTTTAGCTACTTCTCTAGCTTCTTTTGATCCTTCTAATAATACTGAGTATATATAATCTTCATTCAATGATAATCTCTTCTCTCTTATTGGTGTTAATTTTTCTTCCAATGTTTTATATAACAAATCTTTTAGATATACATCTCCAAGTCCACCTTTTCTATATTGTTTTTTAAGATCTTCTACTTCCTCTTTATTATCATAGAATGCATCTAGATAAGTGAATACTACATTACCTTCTACTGTACCAGGATCTGATATATTAATGTGATTCGGATCTGTATACATACTAAATACCTTCTTCTTTATTGTATCAGAATCATCACATAGCATTATGGCATTTCCCAATGACTTACTAGCCTTTGCTAAGCCGTCAATTCCTACAAGTCTAGGAACATTACTCAATATTGCTTTACATTCTTTTAATATATTAGTATTATAGGTATTATTAAATCTATTTACTATTTCATTAGATATTTCTAATACTGGTTTTTGATCTTCTCCAACTGGTATGGCAGTAGCTTTGAATGCTGTAATATCAGCTGCTTGACTAACAGGATAATTTAAGAAACCAGATGGTACCGAATTAGAAAAACTCTTGGTTTGAAGTTCTGCCTTGACTGTAGGACATCGTTCTAATCTAGATACTGTTATTAAGTTCATATAATAAACAGTTAATTCAAACAACTCTGGAATTAAAGATTGTATAAAGATTGTAGATTTAGTTGGATCTAAACCGACTGATATATAATCTTTACACACTTCTACTACATTTTTCTTAACCTTTTCTGGAGTAGCAAAGTTATCAGATAATCCTTGGACATCTGCTATAAAAACAAAACATTTCTTCTTATCATTTATTTGATCTTGTAAAATTACTCTGTTCTGTAAAGATCCTATATAATGCCCAAGATGTAAACAGCCAGTTGGCCTATCACCAGTCAATACAACATCATATTTATTGATTTTATTATCTTCTTTTATTGTAGTAATATAATTATTAGTACATGTATCATTATTCAGTTCATAACTACTATTTACATTTGTCTTATTGTTTATTTCGCCATTATTAATGCTCATTTTATTATTGTGATTTAAGCTATTATTACTATTTAAGATAGTATTATTTATGTCTTCATTATTATTTAGTTCTCCAAGATTATTAACTTCATTATTACTACATATTATATTCCTATTATTTATTTCATTGATAATATTAATTGTATTATCATAATTATTTGTTGCATTATCTGCTACAGTCATAATTTATACCTTTCTTATAATATATATTTGAAAAAAAATAGTACATATTAATAACTATACGTACTTCATGCAGTATAACATGCACTTGACCTCAAATACTGTAAAAAGTTTTATTAATTAATCTTTATTTCTTACAGCTTGTATTATATCCTACTGATACTTTACCAAGCTGGTATATTTCTTAGGAAGAAAAATTTAAGCCCATAAAAATTGAAAGAATTCGTTAGTAGCTTAGGAGCAAGCAGTAATTACTTCTAAACTAATACACGTATATATTGATTTTTATAATCATATTCATGTTTTTACTTCATCTATTGTTAAACCAGTACATTGTGATACAAGATCAAGATTCAAACCTTTTGATAACATATTTTTAGCAATATCGAGTGCTTTTTCATGCGCACCTTTTTTTTAACAATTCCTCAGCAAATCCTTCTTCACTACATTTAGATTTATTGGCTTCATTTGGTGATTCAACAGTTATCTCACATTCATCTTGTTCTTCTGTAGTTGAGACATCATAAGTCTTAGCTACGCCTGTGATATTAACATTACTTAAACCATTTCTAGTATATATTGGTATTTCTAATATATGCTTAATATTGTCTGATTTATAAGTATCAGTAAGAGTTGTTATAGTAAAACTATCCTTATATTCTTCAGGTATAACCTCTTGATTTACTGATATTGCATTAAAATTAATTCTATTATTAGCTACTTGTTCATGTTGTTCTCTACTACTATTGTCTAGTATACTTCCAATTACATTTACTGCATTATTCTCCAGACTGTCTGCTAC
>CACYBM010000015.1 GCA_902772645.1 uncultured Pseudomonadota bacterium
GGCTCCTTGTGTTGGACTCGAACCAACGACCCCCTGGTTAACAGCCAAGTGCTCTACCAACTGAGCTAACAAGGAATATCACCCTTATAGTTATATTATTACACATGGTAATTTCGTTTGCAAGTACTTTTTTATTTTTTTTATAAAAAATTTTTAGAATGTATTTAACGTAGTTTGTAATAATGATTTTTTATTATACAAAATATTTGCTATTTTTAATCAAAATATAAACATTATAATACAATATACTTTGTAGAGCAAGGTATTACTTAATTTATAATAATATGCCTAACTTGCGGAAAAAATCGATTTATAATATAATTTTATTATTAATACATACAAATTTATAATAATGAATGAAAAAATAATTAATGTTCAAGATGCATTTTTAAATTATATAAGAAAAAATAAAATACAGGTGACTATTTTCCTATTAAATGGAGTTAAGATGATAGGAATTATTTCTTGTTTTGATCAAACTACTGTTCTGTTAAAAAAAGAAGGTTATACTCAATTAATATATAAACATGCAATATCGACAGTATTACCTCACAGTAGTGTTACATTGTTTGATTGGAGCAAACAAAATGATGTTCTGGATAATATAAATGGTATGCCTGACTAATGTTCAGTACTAATTATCCATCAATACACATTAATATTATTGCTATAAGAGATAACTATTTAGCTATTAGGGATTATGTTAGTCCGAGTGTTGTTGTCTCTGCCGTAGTAAAAGCAAATGCATATGGCTTAAATTCAAAAATAGTATCTGATTGTTTATACGATGCTGGATGCAGGGATTTTTGGGTAGCTTACTTAAATGAAGCAATAGATATAAGATCTGTGTTACCTTACGATGCGAATATTTATGTATTGCAAGGATTCGATAGTTGTGATATCGATTTATTAAAACAATACAGAATAACACAAGTAATTAATTCTATAGAGGAATTTAATGTAGCTAAAAATCATGGGTTAGATTTGGTATTATTTTTTGATACTGGTTTATCACGATTAGGAATAAGAGGAAATGATATAGATGTATTGCTTCCTGATATTAAAAATGAAAACGTATCATATGTTATATCTCATCTTGCATGCTCTGAAGACATGTATTCACCATATAATTTGAAACAAAAAAAATTATTTGATGAAATCTTGCTAAAAATTAGTGAAATAAAATCAATTAAAGCTGGAATATCAGCTTCTGGTGGTACATTCCTAGGGCCAGAATACCAATATGATATAGTGCGTATTGGCAAGTTCTTATATGGTATTCAAGTATTCCCCGAAATATTAAAATCGAAAAATGTAGTTTCTATAAGAACAAAAGTATTACAAAAATATTCAATACCAATAGGTGAAGGAGTGGGATATGGTTTCACATTTAAAGCCAGTCGTAATACCAAGATAGCTGTTGTATCAATTGGATATGCAGATGGCATTAAAAGAGCTTTATCTAATAGTGGCAAGATATTGTTTTATAATAATAACGGAGAATTATATAAAGCACCGATATTAGGTAGTGTATCAATGGATTTGCTAACATGTGATGTAACAACAATACCAGACGATTGTACATGTATTGGTCATGAGGCAGTTTTATTGGATGATAATTACACAATAGATGATATGGCGGCTGAATCTGGTAATATTCCACTAGAAATACTAACAGGATTAAATTACAGATCATCAAGAATGCATATTAATTATTATATGTAGTATAATAGTGTATGTTATTATATTGATAATATTATTAGTAACTTAATAGTAAAAAGTACCATTGTAGTATAGTGTGATTTGTAATATCTTCATATATATTAATGATGTGTTGATATTTAATTTTTTTATAACTTACACTGTATTCTACGCAGTTATCAATTATTACAAAATTATATTTTACTTGAATTGATATACGTAACATAAATAAATGATAATATAAATATTTATATTATAAAGGTTTAAATTTAAATTTTGTAAAGTATTCTATAAACTTATTTAGTAATATATAAGTTAAAAAACATAAAACAACAAAGCCAATTATTTGTAATTATAATATTTGTTAATTATTGCCAATATAATAAGAACACCAGAAATACATAATATAATTAACAATATACTGAATGTTGAAAATAGTTTTGTTGCAATCCATGAAATACTACCCATAGTACTTGTAAATATTATGTTTATATAGTTATAAAAGAATATTTCATAAATATATATTCTATATTATAAAACATAATAATAATTGTAGATAATAATCTATCCACGTTATTAATACGATTAAGAAGTACTGTGTTATCTTTTAATATAGTGATTACTGAATTACTATATATTGTATTGTTATGTCATCATTAGATTTAGCATTATAAGATAATAATTGTATCCAACAAAACATAAAAGTATCTAAAAATTGCACATTTAAACAGGTTATATTATGACATAACTTAGGTGTGTTTTTAATAAAATATCATTTAATGGTTGGAATATTTTTTATATTTTGGAAAATTGCTCGATAAATACTAAAATTTTTTACAATCAATATTAAAATACCAAATTTATTTACACAACTCAATATTCTGTATCATTGCTTAATGAAAACAATTCAGCAATACATAACAGCTAATTAACAAATCGTAATAAACATTACTAACGAATCTATAACAAATGTACAGTACATGTTAATATACTCACACACATCACACACAGACAATCATGATTAACAAACAAAGACAAGACAGAATGGCGGGATTGACGAGACTTGAACTCGCGACCTCCTGCGTGACAGGCAGGCGCTCTAACCAACTGAGCTACAACCCCAATGACATGGTATTATCACCACTAGTTAATCTCATTGTAACAATAATCAAAAATTAAGTCAACATAAAAGTTTTGGAACATAGACAATTTTTATTACACACTTATTTAAGATGTGAAGTTATACAATACAATGTATATCTTAAAATATAACGAAATAATTACATTATCTATAATTTACATATTATATTAAATAATTTTATACTTTTACATCGCAATTATATATTATTTGTACTAGAATTAATGATAAATATAATAAATTATCAATAGATTTACTGTATGAAAAATAATAAAACATTAATTATGGTTATAATGTTTTGTACAATAACTAGTAATACTCATACGTATAATTTTGTGGAACAATTAAATGTTGATGCAAATAATAAGAATGAAATAACAAACATGATTTTTGATAACAGCGCTAAAAATAATGTATATAAAAATGGAATACATATATCTATTACTTTTAGTTATAAATATTATAATTTTGCAATTTATGACAAAGAACATCAAACAAATTATAATAAATCCTTCACAAAAATAAGTCAATTTGTGAGTAATTTAAATAAAACAATACGAGTAATTAGAATTATTACTGGTGATGAATCATGTATTAACGCATATTATGAATAATACAACAATATATATTATAAATATTTTATATTAAGTAAAAAAAATATTTGATAATAGCAGTGAAATTGAATTACTGATATTGCTGAATAATTTGAACATTCCAGTAAAAATATTATTAGATTGTTATGTACCTAACAAAAACAATAACGATAATAATAGTAGCAATGTTATTACTTTTAAAACATAATACTTAACAATATCAACAAATTAGCATTTAAATTTAACAATATAAATTCTTTACATAAGTGTTGTCTAACAAAAATATAAATAAGTAAAAATACTGATATTACAGTTAATATACCAACAATTATTAAGATTTTTAATAAGAAAGCACAAAAATGAACAGTAAACAATTCTTCAATTATTACATTAGTAAATTAGATTTTACCGCAATAGACTGAGAAAATAATATCCAATTATATAATAATTTTTATAACGTAAACCTTAACGAAATTTTTGAAGATATATCATCTGTAAAACCAGAGACAGTAATGTTAGGTACTAATTCCTATAAACTAAAACTAGAAAATTATTAGAATCAATATAACAAATTGTGAAACCAAACATCTGAGAGAATACATAATAAACAAAATATTAAATTTAACAATTTTAATTTTTCTAAATATATAAAACAACTTGATACGTTAATTGAGGATATTAAGCAGAGATGCAATATCACAAAAAAATAATACCACCTACAAAATGTTACAAAGATGTTGGTTATTGAATACAAAAAATATAAATCCTAAACACATCCTATCAATAAAACGTTAATTAAACCAACAGAATATATTAATAATCATACAGATACTTTAAAAAAAATATAATACTGATATTTATATTGATGTATCACGAGCCTTTTTGTTAGTAAATATATATATGTATGATATAATGAAACGAAATAATATAATAAATGCTGAACATAAGCAAACTACAGCAAAATTAGATAAAAAAATGAATAAAATAAACACAAACAGAAAAACGATCAATATATTTGTAATAAGTAGTTAGATGTATTTTGTATATAAAATAAAGCATATTTGACTCTTTGGATAATATCTTTTTTTATGGTATATAATGATTTTCTATGTAATAAAAACTAATACTATTCCATAGTTTGATTGTTTTAATAAAATATTGTTGGATTAGTATAAATTATGCATTTTACACAATCATATTTTATTGTAATATAAATAATATATTCGGATTATGGAGACAAGATTCAGCATCACCAAATTATGAAACAAATAATTAAGATAGTCAGATTATAAAACGACACTCAGACGCCAGTATTATACGGAAAAATAGGCGTCATTGAATGTTAGTTAATACTTTGTGTTTTCTGATCATTATTTTGTACATTAGTCTTACTTGGTTGTGTATTATTGTTCTTCTGTTGTTGTTTCTTTTGCATATATAAAGAAGCAAAGTCAATTGGTTCTATTAGCAATGGGGGATATCCACCATTCCTTGTAACATCAGATATAATATATCTTAAGAATGGGAACATTAAAAATGGCACATGTACTAATAAAATAGTTTCTAAATTCTCACCATTTACTTGCTTATCTACTGTTACTAGTGCTCCATATGTCATGTCTACTACAAACATTGGCTTATCATCTATCTTGGAATTTACAACAACTTTTAAAGTTGTCTCATAAGTATTTTCCTGTATATTTGCCACGTGTGTTTCAACATTAACTGATACTTCTGGTTGTTTCTTCACATCACTGTACTTCAATAGCACATTTGGGTTTTCAAATGATAAATCCTTAATATATTGGTCATGAATATAAAAAGGATATTTCTGTTTATTATTGTTATTGTTATTATTACTACTATTTGTATTATTGTCTGCCATTTTCTACCCCATTATTTAACTCCTTTTTGGTTTTCATTATTTCTTTCTTAAGTATTTGAGCTCTTCTACTTAGTTTACAATTACATGTACTTAACAAATACTCATCCAAACCACCTTTAGATTCCACTGTTCTGATTCCTGAAGGTGTTACTCTCAATTGTATCTTCCTTTGTAATACATCACTTAGAAATGATACGTTATGAAGATTAGGTAAGAATTTTCTCCTTGTTTTATTATGAGCATGGCTTACATTATTACCGAACATTACGGTTTTCCCAGTTAAAGCGCATTTTCTTGGCATATTAACTAAAATTTATTAACACTATTCGATAATTAATAATAACATGGAACAGCTTGTTACTGCAACCATCTAGTGTTATTTAGTACAATTTGAACGATATTCTTGGACAAGGTATATAAATAAGAATCAGCTACGAGTTTTTAAATAAGTGTAATATAAAGTGTACCATTTAAATGCTATTCCTAATTTGAGTTCTATAAAATCTATGGACTAATTTTCCAGTTATTTCGAATCCATGGTCCATTATATAATGAATAATTCTATGAATATAATAAATGAATTTACAAAGTAGTATTTATTTACTATACTACATGTTGTACAATGAGATGTTTAAAAAATAATTAGTAATTTTTGAAGATTTACCCATTTTATAAAATGAAAATGTTAATCATATAATGATTTTATAAACTGGTTGGTATACTTTGTTGCCGGAGCATTTATTGTGTGAAGTAGGAAAATGTTGAATTTATTTTTCGCAAGTTGTTTGTTAGTTGGCTTTTACAGTAATAGTGATGCATTACAGGATATAGTTCTTTTTAAGAATACGTTGTCAATACAAGATTGTGTGATAAGAGATAATAACAGCACGGAAGGTGTTTTAATAGATATTATGAAAGATGGTAGGTGTCGTATTGCTACATTTGTGGATCATCAAGTTCATAACCAAATATTAAACAATATTAATGTGGATGAGTTTTATAAAACTACACGAAATTGTTTTAGAGCTACATCAATTATGAACAATATGGATACTGTAACTATAAATGGTTTTGATAGTTATAATACTCGTTATAAATTGTTTATAAATAGTGAAAACCCAAATGGAACTGAATGCAATTTATAAAATATATCAGCGATATTGCAATACTGATCCAACATAATATCTGCTATTAGCCTGAATTACTTGTATATAATTGAGAATTTAACTAATGAAAATAGTAAAATAAAAAAAGTATAAAAGATACAATATATCTAACTAAATATACAAAATTACAGTATTGTATTATTGGAGGATTTTAAATATTTTGAAATGATTTTAATATTGAATTATTAACTATGTTTTACTTCATTAAAGCAAATCATCATGAAACTTCTTTAAAAAGTATTAATTAGTATTTTGATAGATTAGAAATACTAAATTATCTTTACCAACTATATGATTATAGAGATGGATACATAAAATCAGGAAAATATTATTGTTATTAAGCGAGATGTGAAATATAAAAAATAATACAAAAAATAAATTATTACAATATGGATTTTATAATTATACAACATATTATTAATAGTATTACAAAGTAGTTGTGTTTTATTATATTAAAACATACTGATATATAATTTTATATTATTGTACAGTATTTCACATATATCTAAAATGGTCTCGGATCTGGTACGAATCTTTGTAATCTTATGTCAGGTGCTCTTTGTAATGTAGTTGGTTCAGATATTTTAACTTTAACTAATATTACTAGTTCAACTACTCTGTCTTTAGTATCATATGATGATGCTAATTCTCCTAATATTGGTACATCTCTAATAACAGGTAATCCAGATTTATTTTTGGATGATATAACTTCCATAAATCCACCCAATACTGCTACTTCACCATCGTTTAGTTTTAATACTGATGCGACTTCTCTCACCTCAGTTATTGGTATTTTTGATTTTGGATAATCTTGCATATTATTGCGATTATTATTGTGAGCAGATTGTATTGCTATATCAACTGCAGGATCATTCACTGTATCTTGCTTCTTAGTAATAGTAGGTCTTAAGAACAATGAAACTACTCCATTTTTTACATCTATTGAAGGTTGTACAAACATTACTAGTCCAATTGGTATTGTTTTTATATCACTAGATATGTTGACATCTTCTCGTGATGAATCCCTATTTGAATAAACTTTATCATAATTTAATTTAAAATATACTTGGTTCTCAGCGATTTTTATTACTGCTGCTTGGTTATTCATTGTAGTAATACGAGGATTAGATATTGTTCTAACTGATCCAAAGTGTTCTAATGCTTTTAATATACTATCAACGTCCTTTGTTACTTTGCAACTAAATGATGATGCTATATTATCATTGCTATCAATAAAATTTGTAGTAATGCTACTTTTATTCAATAATAAATTCCAATTAATTCCTCTTCTGTATTCGTTTTTTAAGACTACTTCTATTATTTTGGCTTCTATTAATACTTGACTACTATTCACTTCCTTTATTTGATCTATATATGATTGTATTTCCTTTTGTGTTTTAGAATTTGCACAAATAGTAATAATACCAGATTGTTTATTTATTGAATATTTATTCTTACTATCAGATGATAGTATTATACCAATTCCCTTACTTAAATCATCCCAAAATTCACTCTTCGCTTTAAAAGTAACAGTACTATCAGAAGTTGTACTAGTGCTATTACTAGTGTTACTGCCAGTAACTTCAGTTGCTATTGCGATTTTATTTTCACTATCTCTTGATAGATTTAAAAATTGCACATCATAATTCTGAGAGTATGGTGAGTCTTTAACTATTTTAAGGAAATCATTCTGTATTGTATATCTCAAATCAGCTATATCACATATTGCATCTACTACTTCTATAAATGGTTTATTATTAGCCATAAATATAACATTAGAATTAATTGCAGGATCTATTTGAATATTTATTCCTAATTGTTTCGATACTTCATATAATACTGATTTTAATGGTAATGATTCGTTTATTAATAATGATACTTTTCGTTTAAATCTGGATGGTATTTTGATTGGAACTGATTTAGGTTTTACTTTATGTTTAGGAATTATTATTTCGTCTTTTATAGGGGAAGATAATGTTTTTACTGAATCATCTGATACACTTTCAGATAACGATTTTTTATTTGTTAATAAATCACAAGCAGTTAATAGTAGAGTGGTACTTAGTAATAATAATGACCTGTAGTTCATGCATGTTGTATGTATATAGCTTATATGTAAAATTTTAATTAACGCAAGTTAAAAATTAGTTAACAAATATATCACATAGTAAAAAACACGTATTGCTACTTAATATTTTATGAACTCTTTGTTTATTAACAATAAATAGCGTTATAAAATTGGGAATATCTATATTAGATAAATCGGTAAAATATATATTATTTGTTGAATATGCTGGAAATTATCGATAATTAAAAATGTATGGCAGTAATGTTACATTAACATAATATAATCTAATAATGCATTAGTATAACCAATAATTTACCTGAACATTACATTTTATAATTACTTTACCTCATAACACTCCAAAATATACACGTACAATAATTAATCTATTATAATAATATATAATTAATACTATTACAACTTTATGAATTGAAAAACACTAATAATATAAAAAATGCTTTAGATATTAATTCATCATGTTTTGCTTTTGCATCTGCTGGTTCGGGTAAGACTAAGTTATTGGTTGATAGATACATAAAGTCATTAATTACTGGTATAAAACCATCTGAAATATTATGTATAACATTTACTAATCTAGCAGTTTCGGAAATGTTTAATAGAATTTCACATATATTAAAAGATTTACATACACAAAGTGATGATTATATTATTAACTATTTAAAAAATACATTAAATATAGAATGTATAAATAATAATTTAATGTCAAATATTCGTGGATTATTTGTACAATTTCAAAATGATTTAAATTATACTAAAATAATGACTCTTCACAGTTTCTGTAAAAATATATTAAATCAATTTCCAATAGAAGCTGATATATCTCCAGGATTTAATATTATAGAACAAGAAGAGTTAAATAGTTTATTACAACAAGCGAAGCAAAATTATTTTAAAAAATTAATAAATGAAGAAGATAATATACCCTTCTCTAGTTATTATATAAATGAATTAATAGATGAAATATTTGGTAATACCACTAACTATTTATCGATTTATAATAAGAATGCTACAAACATTTTGTATAATAACTTGAACATAGAAAATTTGCAATTTAACAATCAACAGCAAGAGACACTTAACAAATATTTTTCAAATAAAACTATAGAAGAAGTATTTTTGACAAAGACTTATAACATAAGTGAAAATGTAAAACTTCAAGATATAGAAGAAATATTTCTAACAAAAACTGGTTGTATAAGAAAGAATATAAAATGTAAAGATGTTGACGATATTGTATTACAAGACATAGCAAATACTGTATATGATATGAAAATTAATAATAATAAAATTAATATATTATTAAAAACTAAAATATTAATAAAAATAATAAATGGAGTTTATAATGAGTTATCTATACTAAAAAGCAATAACAATGTATTAGATTTTAATGATATTATTAATAAAATATATTATTTATTAAAATATAGTTCGTATAAAGATTATGTGTTATTAGAAGTTGCTAAAAATATTAAAACAATTTTACTAGATGAGGCACAGGATTTAAGTACTGTTCAGTGGTCTATATTAGGATTTTTTATTGAGAATTGTTTTGCTGATATTTTAAATAATAAGACCATATTTATAGTTGGAGATATAAAACAATCAATATATAGATTTCAGAACGCCAATTACAAAGCATTTCTTGATTTCTATGAATATTCTAAAAAAGCCACTAAGCAATTCAATAAAAAATTGTATACAGTTTATTTAGATAAATGTTATAGAACATTACCTAAAATATTAAATAATATAGATAAGGTATTCGAAAATTATTCACAATTTGCCTTCAATAATACTTATAGGTATCACATACCAGTGAGAAGTGAAGATACTGGAGTATTAGAGCTTGTGAATACAAGTACTGCACAAGAAATTGCTCAATATATATTTGATAATAATATAAAAGATGCATTAATATTGTTTAGAAGTAGAAATGAACTCAATACTGAATTATATTCTGAATTACTTAATCTAGGCATTAATGTAGCTCCATTAGATAAGTTACCATTAAAAGAAATTCCAATAATACAAAATATATTGATATTAACAAATATAGTAATAAATATTATTAACAATAATGTAAGTAGCATAGAGAGAAATTTAGCTTTTATATTGCAGAGTAACTATGTGTTTGATACACCACTGAGTAATCAAGACCTATTTGATATATGTTATGCACGACAAAAGCTATTAATTGACTGTTTAAAAGAACGATACAGCAATAAATTTAACTTAATACAAAATATTATTAATATGTATAAGAGTAATAATCTGTTAGAATTTTTGTATTATATTGTATGTGAAGTAATTAAATGTAATACTACTAATGACAATGATGTATTAGCAAGTTTTATGGATATATTATTGAAATATACAGAAAATTATAATGAAAATATAATAGATTTTATTGATTACTTTAATAAGACTGATTATACTATGCATTCATATGATAATACTGACGGATGTATTAGATTTTCATCCATCCATAGTGCAAAAGGATTAGAAGCTAGTACAGTTATATTGTTGAATTTTAAATTAAAAGCAGATAAAAGCCAAATAAAGTTTGTTTATAAAGATAATCAAAACATATTTGAACCATATAATGATAGGTATTTATTTTTTATAAAACCATCACTAAATGAATCTTGCCCAGAAATAGAAAAATATATAAATGAAGAATATGAAGAAGAATCCAAAGAGTTATTTAGATTACTATATGTAGCACTAACAAGAGCAAGAGATAAATTGTATGTGTTTAATAATGGATCTGCAGATCATGATATTACAGCATGGAGTATAATTAAGAAATCATTAATACAATAAAAGTATTTTTATAATACATGGCTATTATATGTTATACTGAAATTTATTGCAATAAAACTAAGATGTTTTATGAGCGTTATTCATTGCAATATTAATTGGTAGTATATATTCTGCTCCAGCTGGTTATGAAATTAATATTGTAAACTATTGTGACCCATACCGGATTACAGCAAATCCAATCTTTCAATACTTACGAACCAATAGAATTGAAGATAATAAAGGTAATGATTGCTATCTTAACATAATGTTATTTCTAAAAAATAGTATGGTTCAATTTAGGAAAAATTTTGATACTGGGATGAATATGAACAGAGAAGAAAAAGTAATCGCAGCATTTTATGCAATAATTGATTACATTGTAACAGAAAGTTCAAGACGCTATTTAAAAAGTAATGCTATAAAATTCGATGCATTCACGGACTTTGGTATAGAGTATATAAGTACAAAAAATCTAATCAACGGTCAGTATGCGTATTGAGTATAAATTGCGTATAAAGTGTATCATAATAATGAATTACAACAAATGTATAATGTAATTACATCACAAAATTAAAACTATTATTGTGTGTATTAATTTTATTAAGTATTCTTTGTTTGAATAATTTAATTAAACATAAATATATAGTAGTATTTATAAATATAACATAATAAAAAAATTACAGCAGTTAAAATTTTGAAAATGTTAAGCAAAAGAACATAATCTGCTATTATCACTAACAATACCCGTTATAGGAAAATATAATTATAGTATCATATAAAAACGGTATAAAATAATGATAAGCATTATTGGATTAGCAAAAGATTGATAAAAATATAATACTATACAAAAACTTTACAGCAATTGAGATCATTAGTAATGAGATGTGTAAATCTATCATATACTATTATCATGAACCATACTTGTTATAATAAAAGATAGTTACAGTATTATATAAAAATTATATAAAATAATAATGAGTGTTCTTAGATTAACAAAAGTTTGTAAAAAGTTTAATTCAGGAAATGAAACTATTACTATACTTAATAATATTAGTTTTGAATTACTTGAGGGAGAAAGTATAGCACTAGTAGCTCCAAGTGGAACTGGTAAATCTACTTTATTACATGTATGTGCAACTTTAGATACTCCTACTAGTGGGGTTATACATATAAATAATAAAAATACTAGTCAATTATCTGATAATGAAAAATCTAATATAAGATCTAACTATATTGGATTTGTATATCAATTTCATAATTTATTACCTGACTTTACTGTATTAGAAAATGTAATGATTCCATTACTAATACAAGGATTAAAAAAAAAGGAAGTAATAGTAAAAGCAAAGAATATTTTGAATAGAGTTAATTTGTATAAAAAAATCAATAGTATGCCAAAATACTTGTCTGGTGGAGAACAACAAAGAGTAGCTATAGCACGAGCATTAGTTAGTAATCCTAAATTAATATTGGCAGATGAACCAACTGGTAATTTAGATCCATATACTGCATCACATATCTTTTAGTTATTTTTAAATATTGTGAATAATTTAAATACTAGCTTAATAATAGCAACTCATAATCTGGAATTGGCTGCTAAACTCCAAAATTATATTACGATAAATAATGGTAAATTAGAAATTTTATGAGTACAAAATACACCAATACACAGTATTAACAATTGTAATTATAACAAAATAATTATAATTGTCGCATAAAATAATTTACTAGACATATGAGTAAAAATGTTATTAAAAAAATATAATTATTTTTTATGATAATATAAAATATGTTGTATTGTCGCACTTATATTAACTGATTTTTAAGTATTATTTTAATTAGTTGCAATTATAATGCATGTTTATATATTACTGTATGTTATTGCAAAAATTTATTTCAATTTGTATCATATTAAGTGTTATACTTAAAGTAAGGTGGAATGTAAATTCTATTGAGGATTAGTTATGAACAAAATTAGTTTAATTTCATTGGCCTTGTCTTTCCTATTTACTAGTGGCATAATGTGTGGACAT
This sequence comes from uncultured Pseudomonadota bacterium, assembly GCA_902772645.1. Lineage (GTDB taxonomy): Bacteria > Pseudomonadota > Alphaproteobacteria > RUG11792 > RUG11792 > RUG11792. The sequence continues at coordinate 13,405 of CACYBM010000015.1, forward strand.
AGTACTGAGGGTGAGGAAAATACTGCTACAGAGCAAACAACGAAATCTGATGATACAAAATCTACAGAAATAACGCCAACTGACGAAACAACAGAGCAAAAGCCTGCAAAGAAGAAAAGAAGGGGATCAAGAAGTAGAAGTAAGTCAAAGCATAGAGGAAACAAGAATATTTCCGAAAGTAACAAGCACACAGATAAATTAAATAGCAATGACAATAAAAATGATACTAGTGAAACAAAATCCAGCGAAGAAAAGAAAGATTAATTGCCAATGAATTATTTATGGGCAATATTATTTAAGTAATACTTGCCCAGTACTTTTCTATATGACTTGTATTTCTAATAGTAGTAATCTTAACTTAACAATCCGTCAAGTAATAAAGAAGTATGGTTTATTGCAGAACAATTGTTATATGAGATCACTAGGACAAAATTTTATAATTGATGAGTCTTTACTTGATAAGATAGTAAAATCTGCATTACCAATAGATGAAAAGGATTGTATTATAGAGATAGGGCCAGGACCATGTGGTTTAACTAGATCAATTATAAAACATTGTAATAATAAGTTGATTTGTGTAGAAAAAGATACAAAATTCAAACAATTACATAATGATATATTTAATAATGTGAGGTTTATTTATGATGATGCTTTAAATATTAATCTCAGTAATTTAACCAATAAAAGAATAGTTATAATATCCAATTTACCATATAATATTGGTAATGCATTGTTAACTAAATGGCTATTAAATGATATTAATAGAATTGATGATATAACTATAATGTTGCAAGAAGAAGTAGTAGATCGTATTTGCGCTGCTCACAATAGTAAACAGTACGGAAAAATAAGTATATTATCACAGTTGTTATGTGATGTTAAAAAACTATTTACGGCATCAAACAAAGTATTTGTACCACAACCGAAAGTGACATCAGCAGTAATCAAATTAACTCCAAAAAATATTAAAATAGAAAATTTAAATAAATTAACACAACTATTAGATAAATGTTTCTTGTTCAGGAGAAAAATGATATATTCAACGCTAATAAAATCATATAAACAATTTAATAAAGATAATATAAATGGTATTTTAAGTAAATGTAATATATTACCACAATATAGACCAGAAAATATTACACCAACGCAGTATTACGAATTAGTCAAATATTTATAAATAACAGTTTGATAAAAATGTTATAAAATTAAAATATCAGTCAAACTATTATAAATGTTACATCAATGTAGTAACTTACAATATATGTAATTATAATCGTGATATTAAATAAACAAATCTAAGTAATATGATATCAAAATTATATATCATTAAATTCTGTCTAAAATTTTTTATTATATGATTGTTTTACTAAATAAGTTTTTGTAACAGTGTGTGAGGTATTTCGTATTAATTGCTCATTATCATCTAAATATGTTATATTATAAGTCATTTGCAATTTCTTTAATTTCCGAACTATTATAAATACATGTATGTAATCTTTGATGATTTATATTAATTTGCCAATTATTAAAATAAATTTGTAATATATACAATTTACTTCCTGTGGGATCATTTGTTCTAATACAAGTTTATAAATATTTTCTACAGGTTGTTGTTTGATTATTGAATTCCAAAACAATCTACCTATTTTATTTTGTATTTTATTATCAATAGATCTATTATATTACGCTTCTCTTCAGGACTTTTAATACTATGAAGATTATTTAAAACAAAATCCATTTTTTATATTTAATTAAGCGTACAACATGTTAGATTAACGATAAGATTCTCCATATTAACAAGAGTATTATCGAAACATATGTTCTTTCACAGTATTGTCAATAATAACATAATAGTATTATTGTATTTCAATCAAAAAAACTCTTGTAATAACGTACTAATTATGATAATTTATTGAAAAGTATTTTAATTGTTATTAAATTTATTGCAAATATATTACGGTTGTTTACCATAATATATTTTTTTCATTATATGTATGTGAACCTTAATGTGTATGACATTTATTTAATTATATACAATATTTACAAATAATGTTATTACTTATTATTTATATTATTGTATATATTTGGAATACTACTTTTATTTAAAACATCAGATATATAATCAAAAGTTGAATCCAGTTGTTTTAATATAGAATGTTTTTCATTATCATTAATATTATAAAATCGAAATTGTGGTTTCATTGCATATAAACTATTACTGATTGATTTTAGATTATCATAAAATGGTTTTATAGTATTAATAATAATTTCATTAGCAGTAGAAGAAGTTGATTTTTTCAATTCTTTTGATGTTTCAATAGTTTCACAAATTGTATCAAATGCATCATGTGATAAATCTAGTATTCTATTACCAAGATAGGATGAAAATGGAACTATATGGATATCTTCCTCTTTATCAAACAACTTAAAATCAATATTTGTATTGACTTTTATTTGTTTTACACTAGAATTAATCGCTTTTATACAATTACTAGGAATACTTATCATATAATTGTGTAATAAATCGTTAAATTTATACATTGTTTTGAGATCATTTGTTTTCCTCAAGACCAGTGAGTTCAAAGGCCCTATACAAATAAGAAACATCATTATAACTATCAATTAATGCATTTTTATTATACTGTTCATCATACGTTCCTTTCTTATAATATGAGTACCAAATAATGCATATGAAATTCTATTGCATGTCGTAAAGAAATTTAATATTGCTAATTTGAGAAATTCTTGATTATTACTATCTCAATACTTTAAGATATAATCAGTTACATTCTTATCATTATGCATAGAATCAAACCCAAACCAAGCCACTGGCGATGTAATACTACCATAATACATCTTTTTCCTATACTCATCAATATTGGTACTATAACTGTTTTTAATGTCACTACTGTAACAATTATTTGCGTTTACTACCAACACTAATACTGGTAGTATTAAAAATTTTATAATACGATCATATTATTTCTTTCTAAAAAAAAAATACTTCTCATTATGATACTAGTACTGATTTATTAATATTTGGTTAATATGTAATAAACAATATGTCAACAATTTTATAAATTTAATAATAATATTGCAATAGAAAATATACTGTAAGTATAAAGAGTATATTTGTTATTTTTTTATTTCCTAAAGTACGTATTTTATATATGCAAATAAAATTTAAGCAATCGACACTATTTATATAAATAAGTCAAATCATGATTAGAAACTTATGTATCATTGTTTGATCTAACACAACATTGTTACATTTACCTAAATTTAAAATCAGGGTATGAAAATGAAACATTACATGACTAGTGTTACACAAAACCTTTACAATCTTTTGCTTTATATATTGTCCTTCTCTTGGTACGATAAAAATATTAAAAATTTCTTAACTTTTGTATTGATGATTGGTATAACCTGTAGTAGAATTTAGGAGGTTGGTTTAAAATACACAAGATTATATGTTAAACCACTCAAATGATGAAGTATCTGAATTAGTGGGACACAAATCAGTATTAAATAATGATAATTCAAATGCAAGTGGTGATAATACTCATTCAAGTAATAGTTCAAATATCATTAAACCTAATAAGAGAGAGCCAATACCAAGAACAGTCTGGCAGATAGGCATTATGATGTGTCTAATGAATCTATCTTATGTAATTGCTTACAGTTTTTCTGGATTATATTTAAAACATATTTTAGGAACAGCAACTTTTAGTATAGCTATACTTGAAGGACTATGTGAGACAGTTTCTTACTTAATGAAATTATTGTCAGGAGTAATTAGTGATTTTTTAAGAAGAAGAAAAGTATTAATGATAATTGGTTATTTGTTCTCAGTAGTAAGTAAACCATTATTAGCATTTTCTAATACATTTCCATTTGTTTTAACATCAAGAATGATGGAAAGGTTTGGGAATGGAATGCAAGCATCTCCAAGAGACGCTATAGTAGCAGATGTAGCTCCCAAACATCGTATAGGAGCATCATATGGCCTTAAACGATCATTAGCATACACTGGATCATTCTTGGGAGGATTCGTTGGAATAATATCAATGAAACTCACCAATAATGATTACCAGAAGGTTTTCATAATCGCTTCGATACCGGCCTTTATAGCATTTGCTATATTGGTCTTTTTTTTAAAGGAACCTAAGAAACAACAAGAAGGTAATAGTAAAGAAGAAGTAAAAGAAGAAATAAAAACAGAAACACAACAATTAAATCAACAGAAAAGTAAGTTTTTATTTGGGCAACTAAAACATTTAGGCAAGGCATTCTGGGCAGTAATAATAGTAAATACTGCTTTTATGCTATCCAGAATGAATGAACAATTCCTAATACTTAGAGTTAATGAGGGATTTGTAACTGACCAAGCATTGGCTCCTACAGTAATGATAGTAATGAATCTTGGAGCAATATTAGCTTCTTATCCATGTGGAGCACTTGGAGATAAGTTAAACAGACAAAAGATGATGTTTGTTTCTGTTATATTGTTAGTCTTATCTGATCTCGTTATGTTTAGTGCAGCAAGTAGAGTTACAATGTATTCTGGTATATGTCTATGGGGTATGCAAATGGGTGCTAGTCAAAATGTCTTCTATTCACTAATAGCTGAAAATGTTCCAAATGATTTAAGAGGAACTGGATTGGGTATATATTGGTTTGTTAATGCTATAATGGCTTTCTTTGCAGATAGTATAGCTGGAAAGATTGCTGAAGTGTTTGGTTTAAAATACACTTTTCTATCAAGCGGAATTTTCGGTATACTATCATTGGTAACATTAATGATTGTTATGCAACATATAAGCAAGAATAGTAAAAGTGCTAAGTAATATTGAACAAGCAAAAAACAGTATAGATAATTATTATGATAACAACATAGTGCCAGATTTGAATTTAATACAAGAAGTATTGAATGGTATTAAATCTGGTGCTATAAGACCTATACAGTATATAAATAATAAATATATAGTTAATACATGGGTAAAGAAGGCAATATTACTTGCTTTCAAATATTATCCATGTACAAAACAGGTAAATGATGCATATGATAAATTTGGCCTACTACAATATGATTACAATAATCCGAAATACAGAAAAGTACCAGGATCATTAATTAGAGATTACGTTTACATAGGACAAAATGCAATAATAATGCCTAGTTACATTAATATTGGAGCATATATAGGAAATAATACACTGATAGATATTAATGCTACAATAGGATCATGTGCACAGATAGGTAACAATTGTCATATATCAGCAAACACTTGTGTAGGAGGCGTCTTGGAACCCATAGTATCCATGCCAGTAATAATAGAGGATAATTGTTTTATAGGAGCAAATAGTGCTGTACTGGAAGGGGTTATATTAGAACATGACTCAATAATCTCCGCTGGTGTCACAATAACATCTTCCACTAAGATAATAGAGAGAGAAACTGGAAAAGTATATAAAGGAGTAATTCCGCGTAAATCAGTCGTTATAGCTGGTAGCTATCAGTCTAAGAATAATCTCAATATAAATTGTGCCATAATAATCAAAAAAAACGATAATAACATAGATAAAGTTAATACTAACGAAATATTAAGAAATTAATTGAAGTTTTATAATCATAGAATATTGTAATCAATAAATATTACCTGTGCGGTAGGTAATAATACTACAATATAAAATGAATAATAAATAGTAATATAAATTGATTATATTGTAAGTATAGCTTGTTATAATAATTTCTGAATAAAAATTGTTAATGCACAACAATAATATAACTACAAAACAATATTTACAATAAAAAGTAAAAAATTTGTATTGCATAATTATTAATAATGTATTAATATATATTTATAAATTATTAAGTAGGTGAAATATGAAATTTGTAAGTATTAAAAAATTATTAGATGTTAGTATATTTTCCGTAGTAATGTTAATGGTGCAAACAGTACAAGCTGATACTAGCGGTACTAAAATTGAACATCAAACTGAAGATATTCAATTGATTACAAAAGATCATAATACTAAAAAACAAATTAACGATTCTAAATTAACAAATAATACAAGCGATAATAATGATAAGAAAAAAGTACTAGAAGAAAATAATAAAGGCAATAGTAATATAGCAAAAAACGATAGGAACATGGAAATGGAGGACAAAACTAATAATATTAATATACAAAATAATACAATAGTATTAGAAGAGGTAAAAACAGAAAATAATAATATGAAATCATACGATAAAACAAATAACATTAATCGCAAGTATTATACAAAGAAATTATATGAAAAAATTACCCAAAATAATAGTAATAATGAAATAGCAAGAAATGATAATGATACAAAAGCAAATGATAAAATAAATAACACTAATAACAAAAAAGATGTAAATAAAACTGTTATAAAAAGTGAAGCAAATAGTAATAGAAATAAATTAGAAGTAAATTTAACAAATAATAAGAATATATCAACACAAAATAGTAAATCAAATATAAATAATACAGGTAATAAATCATTTGAGAAAACAATAAAAAAAGAATCAATGGAATTCATTATTTGGAATCTGAAGTTGCTTGAAGATTTGGAACAAGAAATAAAAGAAGTATTCTGTACAAATAAATATGATGAAAATATTGATAGTAATCTACATACAAAAAATAAATTATTAGACATGATTAAAGACATAAGAAATGTGTATGAGAGTATTGATGATATCACAATTGATACGATAAAGAAAAGATTCAATTATATTTTTGAAGAGTTAATTTGTATAATATCTGGAACTAATTGGCGCTACAATCACGGATTTATTGAGTCTACAAAACCATATGAAATATTAATGGATTACATATCATATTTTACAAGACTGTATGCAAATGTATTGTATTATAAACAAGGAACGCGAACAAAAGGATGTGGATTCTTTAATTAAAAAGCTTGGGTGGTTTTAAATAAACACCACCTTTATGTTCTCTGTTGTTTAATTCAACAGATTACATCTCATCTACTCAGTAGATTATATACAATATTATTTCTCACATCTCAAAACAAAAAACAAGCTCATATATTTCCAATAAATACAAAGAATAGAAGAATATTTATTACTATACCTTCTGTAAATTTCATCAATACTATATTTTATTTTAAGATGGCAGATTTTCCTTTACAATTATTTCAGAATATTTACTAGTTTATAACAATTTCAGATCCTTGTTAAATATAAGTTAATACCTATATAGATTATTGTTATCTGCATGTAAATCTACCCAATATATAAACTATTTCTTTTATTATACTAAGTATATTACTGTTACTAATTACGGCAAATAACATTTGACATTTTATTATCATTTATTTATGTGATATTTAAATTAAAACATTCATTATTAAAGTTATTTATTATCAATATTAACAAATAATTTATTACGTATATTTTAATCAACAGAATGTTGTTCTCAAGAAAAATACTTATGCTGCTATATAAGTAAAGCTATTATCATATTGACTGAACATATTTACACAGTCAAATAATACTGGTTTTTCAAACTTTTTATTTTGCATTAATTCTATTATTTTTGGAATATTAATACTATTAAATTCTGGCCACTTAGTCATTACCACTAATATATCACTCTGACTAGCAGCATCGTAAACTGAATCACAGATATGAAACAATGGATTGTCTTTTATTTCACTTGGAATACTGTTTAAATTACTTGAAGATGGTAAATAATATGGATCATATAATGCTACTGAAATATTGTTATTTAGTAAATCTTGTATTACTGAAATACTAGGTGATTCAGTAATATCAGTAGTTAACCCCTTAAATGTTAACCCTAATATTGCTACTCTTTTTGTAGTTTGTACTTGATCATTATTAGTATTGTAATATTTAATTATTTTATTAGAAATACTTTTTATTCTTTGTACATTACTTGCAAGCGCAACTGACAATATTGATAAATCTATTCCACGTTGTTTTGCAGAATTTATTAATACTCTGGAAGTCCTGGGTAAAGATGATCCTCCAATTCCTGCATTTGATAATATTGAATTCTGTCCTACTCTTTTATCTAATCCTACTCCCTTTGCTAATACATTAAAATCTACTCCTGCACTATCACATAGCTTTTCTAATTCATTAGTAAATGCCATATTGACTGTTGCTAATCCCATTGTTGCTGTCTTTATTAGTTCTGCAGTTTCAAAATTTGTATATATAAATGGAATATTTCTTAGTTTTAATGTTTTATATATTTTATTAATTACATCATCTGCAAAATCTGATTTTTGTTTAAAACCAAATATCATTCTGTCAGGTTTCATTAAATCATGTAATGCAGATCCTTCTCTTAGAAATACTGGGGCACATATAATATCATAATGTTTTGCTGCAACAAGATCTCGTCTAATACTTTGAATATTCTTTAAAGTCATAGAACAAGTTCCTATTGGCACTGTAGTACTTATAAATATTGGCATGTACTTATTTCTATTTAAATAAGAAATTATATTATTTATTAAATCATTAAAGGAATCTAAATTTACGTCTTCCAATGATTTAAGATTTCCTTTTACTGGAATCTTAACTATTATTGCATTTGTATTATTAACAGCTTCAGATATATTATTAAATAAATTTAGGTTACCTGACTGTATATAATTTTTAACCAGGCTGTTTATACCTGGTTCGTTGATATTTAATTGATTTCCTGCTATTTGAATAGCATTTAATACATCTGGATTACTATCAAAACATTTAACAGTATGTCCCAGTTCACAAAGGAAAAGTGAAAGCATCAGGCCAGAATAACCTATTCCACAGACAGTGATGATCATAAGGAGTGTATAATCCCCCCATTAATTCTTATCCCCTTATCCTGTGGAACATTATAACATAATAAAATCATAAGTCAACCATTTTATTATAAAAATTATTAGATATTTATTACTGACTATCATTTTGCCAAAATACAATGTGTATATCTATTATGTGTACAAAATCGTTACAAGCAAATATTATATTATTACTTTTATATTATATATGGTAAACATATATATATATGGTAAACATATATTTTTATAAAATGATAATATTATTGTTATTGTTCAAAAAATTGGGTGTAAAAATCTATTTAATATCTTTATGGGCTTTTTTATCACTTTGTAAATTTTTATATATATCTTAAAATATTAGTAGATTAGTAATAACTTATTGCCATTTGAGCACAAGTTATATTTTTAGAAAAATTTAACTGTTGTTAATATAAATAATTAGAATTTAACTTATTATTTACACTATTGTAACAATGTTGATTTTATGTTAAAATAATTTCAATTTGGATGAGGTCCAAAAAATATATTTAAAGGAGGTATTTCATGAAGACAATAAAATTAGTATCTGCATCAGTAATTGCTTTATATGCAACTAATCCCAGTATGGCATTCGACGAATTACAGATTTGTAGTGGTTCAGACAATATAATGAGTAATAATTTTGAAAATATAATAAACAAACCAGGAAAGCAAATTACAGAAGATGATAATGATTCAACACGTGAAACGGTTGAAAGTGATTGTGAGCCAATAAAAGAGACAAAAAATGCTTTGAAAAATGTAAAAGTACAATTATCTGAAGCTGAGAACATTAGTGAGTTGCAAAAAAATCTTACCGGAAAGACTGTAACAATCATTTCATCTCAAAATCCAAATAGTTTCTCTATAGGGCCAAGTAACAAGAAAGAACCTACTATCAGTTCAGACAGTTTCTCTATTGTTCCAAGTCAAAAGAAAGAGACATTAAATACAACAAGTCCAGATAGTTTCTCTATAGGACCAACATATAGAAATTCAAAGGCAGAAAAGAAAATAAAATTAGAGAAAGCAATAATCAATAAGATGGATGAATATGCAGAGGACTATTTATTAAAGGAAAAGAACACAAAGGTATTTGTATATAATAGTAAAACTCAATTAAATAAATGTATTGAAGAAGCAAATAAATTGAATTTTAAGGGTACCATTGTTTATTTGGATAAACAATTAATAAATAAGGCATTGGGAGATATATCAAAAAATAAGAATGGGTATAAAAAAATATTACGTAATAATATTAATTATAACATTGTAATCAATCTATTTAAGCTTAACGCAAAGCATGATGAAAAAGTATTCAATATAATTGCAAAAGAACTAGATGCACATGGTTATGACTTGCAAAATTTCAGCAAAATAGTTGAAATTTATGACAAGGCATATGATAGAACTATTGCATTACAAAGGACTGCTTTGCCATCAGGAGAACAACCAAATAACAATAGAAATTTTGACATTTCACATCCTAACTCCTTTGGATTTAACAATAAGTTAAAAAAAACAAATGTTGCTTCATTTAGTATTATTGGCAATAAACATGATACTGAGAATGAATACAAAAAATATGACAATCTAAAGATAGATAATAGTACATATTTACATGAAATTACAAACAACTTATCAAAACTTGACCAAGACGAGAAAAGTGAATTATTAAACGATGTATCTGAAACATTAACAAGTAATGTTAGTAATTTACCAAGTAATTTCAAAGTAGGAGGTAAATCAGTAGCACAATATTTTGGGTCAAACAGCTCACAGGATCCCAATAAACAATTAATTGAGATATTCTGTGCATTAAAGAACTTTAATATGATTTCATTAGTAATGAGCAGTGTTTTTAATCCTTTCTTTATGGAATCCATACTTTCCACAATCTTGGTAAAACCAACTGTTTTTATTAATGAAACTCCTAATAGTAGGTCATTGACAATGATATCAACATTTAGTAAAGGATTCAATTGGTTTCCCACATATAGTAGTATTTTTAGTATGCCAACAATGCTCCAAGCAATAAGCAATAAGTTTATGTCCAATTCTTGGTTCTTCTACTAATACACAATAAATAACAACCACTATTGTTTGCATTCAATATGTGTAATAGTGGTGTTACTGTACAGATACTATGTAATGAATATCTTATAATAAATTATAGTGGTACTTAGTGTAATTATTTATATATAATTTGTTCCTAATACATAAATACTTGATGGTAATATGTTATGTTGCTATAGGGAATTGTTATTTGATCAATTGTCATTAAAATGGTAGAATAATATCATGTACTGGTGAATGAATTAGATAAATAATAAAATGGAAAATAAAAATAATAATGGAGTTATAACTCAGGTAATAGGTGCTGTAGTTGATGTTTATTTTGAAGTTAATCTCCCTTCTATATATGATGCCTTGACTTTGGAATTAAAAGATAATAATAAAACAAAAAATATTACATTAGAGGTAGTACAACATATAGGAGAAAACACCGTTAGATGTATTTCTATGTCATCAACAGACGGTCTGTATAGGGGAATGAGTGTGCGTAATACTGGTGCTCCTATTACTGTTCCAGTTGGCACATGTACTTTAGGAAGAATTCTTAATGTGACCGGGGAACCAGTAGATAATAGTGGTCCTGTAGAATCAGAGACATATTTACCAATACATAGGGAAGCTCCACCATTTTCACAGCAATCTACAAGCACAGAAATACTAATGACCGGTATAAAGGTAATAGATCTGTTAACTCCATATGTAAAAGGAGGTAAAGTAGGATTATTCGGAGGTGCTGGGGTTGGTAAGACTGTACTTATAATGGAGTTGATAAACAATATAGCTAAGAAACACGGTGGTTATTCTGTATTTGCTGGAGTTGGGGAGAGAACAAGGGAAGGAACAGACTTATTTGAGGAAATGATAGCTTCGGGAGTTAATAAACAACCTGGAGAACCAGGGTCTAAGGCAGCTCTTGTATATGGTCAAATGAATGAAGCACCAGGAGCTAGAGCTAGGATAGCATTAACTGGATTAACCATGGCTGAGTATTTTAGAGATAATGAAGGCAAGGATGTACTGCTATTTATTGATAATATATTTAGGTTTACACAAGCAGGATCTGAAATATCTACTCTATTAGGACGCATACCATCTGCAGTTGGATATCAACCAACGCTAGCCTCAGAAATGGGAGCTTTGCAGGAGCGTATTACTTCTACAATAAACGGTTCTATTACTAGTATACAAGCTATATATGTACCGGCTGATGATATGACTGATCCATCTGCAATTACTTCATTTATACACTTGGATGCTACTACAGTTTTGAGTCGACAAATAGTATCATATGGTATATTTCCAGCGGTAGATCCACTTGCTTCAACATCAGGAATGCTGAATCCAGATGTAGTTGGACAAGAACATTACGAAACAGCAAGAGAAGTACAATACATATTACAGAAGTATAAATCATTACAAGACATAATAGCAATTATAGGTATGGATGAATTATCGGATGAGGACAAGTTAATAGTAAGTAGAGCTAGGAAAATTAGACAATTCTTCTCACAACCATTTCAGTCAGCTGAAAACTTTACTGGAAGAAAAGGAGTATTTGTTGAATTAAAAGATACATTAGAAGGATTTAAAGCGATAGCAAAAGGAGAAGTAGACTATATACCTGAAATGATGTTCTCCTTTAAAGGAACAATAAACGATGTTATAAAGAGTTATGAAGAAAGTAAGTAAATTTTTATATGTATTGGTTTTTGTTATGTGATAGAAGATAAGAGAAATGGAAGAGTAAAATGTAAGTGATATGTAATGATACAATCAATCAGATATGTATCATTATTATTAAAAATCTGCGCAAAAGATTTAAATGAGTTAATTAGAATTCGAGATGAAGACCAGTTCACTATTAAGACATATGATCAATTAAATGATTCAAATGACACTGTTACATTAGGACAACCCTGCAAATATTTCAGCAACGCAATAGATATTAAAATAGTAATTTCAAGTTAAATTTATCAATTATTAGTTTGGTATTCTACGGATTATAAATCAATAGAAAAACCAATAATAGAACTTATAAATTCTTATAAATCTATTAAAAATACTATAATAAAATTTAGAAAAAATATAATTTAGATGATTATAGGGATTTACAAAAAATTATTAAAATATCAAAAAAAACAGAACAAACTCAAGTTAGATAATTATATATATTTAAGAAAATGTTAGAAAACCATTCATTGAATGATAATTGTTCATCAGCAGATATTTATGAAGCAATAGAAAATGATCAATTGGAATTTTAAACCGTTATGAAAAGTAATTAATATATTAAAGAACAGAATTATAACAAGACAATGAAAAAAATTAGGCGAAGAGAAACAGAGTTTGATTGGTGAAATGAATAAAAGAAAAAATGCATTCAGAATGGATACAATGACTCAATGAATAACAATATTGATTTGAATAGAATTATTAATGATAATAAATTAATCACAAATATATTTATTTAGGATAATACATGGAAAAATAAACTAAAAGCTAATTAAAATAAATTATTTATGAAACGCAAAAACTAAATGCAATGTAAATAATGTAAGAAGATATTGTAAAATATTTTGAGAAATAAAATTAATAATAAATAAAGTAATACAAAAACTATAAACAATTCTAAGAACGTAGATAATTTGTATTTGGAAATTGAAAATGAACTTAATGATATTAAGCAGGAATTTAAAAAACTTCAAATTACGAGAAGAAACATACAATAAACAGCGATATATGCTTAGTAAACAATATATATATTACAAATCTTTACATTATAAATTATTGAAGAATACCACAGAATATTTAGCTATTATGTTAATATATTGTATTTATTTTGTATTTATTAATTTAGTACTTCATAAAATATCCCAAACTTGACTAAGTTGATTGCATGTGCAATAATATTATTTGTTAACATTGGTTTACGTTTGAAATTAAAATGGCAGTACCAAAGAAAAAATTATCAAAATCTAGAAGAGGAATGAGAAGATCTCATGATGGCCTCAAAGCTGCGAATGTAATATACTGTCCATATTGTGGACAACCTACTATTGCACACAATGTATGTAAGTTTTGTGGAACATATGCTGGAAAAGACACAAGAAGTAAAGTAGTAGCTGCTCAACCATCTTCTAATTAGGATCTTTTGCATTTTACATAATGACTAGAGCGGACAACTGTGTTGTAATAGCACTAGATGCTATGAGTGGTGATTTCGGATTGGAATCTACACTCAATGGTATTGAGTATTTTCTAAAAAATCATAAAAATAAAAATGTATTCTTTAATATTTATGGCAATAAATCAGCTATAGAGGAAATCATAGATATTAAAAGTGACATGTTTGAGATACATGATACTGGTAATAATATAATAGACAATAATGAGAAACCAGCCCATGCAATGAGAAGTAGTTCGGGAACTAGTATGTATGAAGCCATTTTAAGTGTTGCTAATGGTGTTTCTGATTGCGTAGTATCATCCGGTAATACTGGAGCCTATATGGCATTATCTAAGATGATTATAGGCACAATGATTGGTATTTCTAGACCAGCATTAGTTAATGTATTACCATGTGAAAATGGGAAAACAACAATGCTTGATCTTGGAGCAAATATAGAATGTTCATCTGAGAAATTATATCAGTTTGCTATTATGGGGAATGCAGTAGCTAAGTCCCTTTTGAATGTCGAACATCCTAGAATAGGGCTGTTAAATATAGGAACAGAAAAAGTAAAGGGAACTGAAGTATTAGAAGAAACATATGAATTAATAAGTAAGAACAGCTATTTAAATTTCCATGGTTTTATAGAAGGGAGCGACATTGCTAAAGGAACTGTACATGTTGTAGTTACTGATGGGTTTTCTGGTAATGTTGCTTTAAAAACATTTGAAGGTTCAATAAAATTTATTGCGTCTCTTTTAAAAAAGGAATTGAATACAAATATTGTGGCGAAATTAGGTTGTGCTCCAATTATAAAATCATTGAAAAATAAAATGAATCCTTCTGAATATAATGGTGCTCCATTTGTTGGATTAAATGGAATAGTTGTTAAGAGCCATGGTAATTCGGATGCTCATGGTGTTGCTCATGCCATGCATACAGCAGTTTCACTTGTAGAGTCAAATTTTCTAAAACACATAAAAGAATCATTGGAGGTTATTTAAATGACAAGTAAATATAGTATGATTAGTAGCATTGCATCCTATTTACCTGAAAAAGTATTAACCAATGATGATTTGTCTAAAATTGTAGATACAAATAATGAATGGATAGTATCAAGAACTGGTATAGAGAAACGCCACATAGTCACAGATGAGAAAACCTATGATCTGGCATACAAGTCTGCTCTTTTAACTCTTGAAAAAGAAGGAATTACTGCAAAGGATGTAGATTGTATTATAGTTTCCACAATTACATCATCAGATAAAAGTCCTGCAACTGCTAATAAGGTTCAAGCAATGTTAGGAGCTAATAATGCTTACGCATTTGATATACAAGCTGCATGTTCTGGATTTTTGTATGGTTTAAATGTGGCTGATAGTTTTATTAAGTCAGGTAAGGATAATACCATATTGCTTATAGGAGCTGATGCTATGTCTCTCGTAACAGATTGGCATGATAGATCCACGTGTGTGTTATTAGGAGATGGAGCTGGATCTTGTATAGTAAAGCGATCTAATAATGTTGATAAGAGAATAGTAGACATAAATTTATATTCAGATGGAACAAAGTATAACCAAATAATAGTACATAATAGTGCAAATAATAATTATATGGGACATATGACAATGAATGGTCCTGAAGTATTCAAGAGTGCTATAAAGTGTATGTCAGAATCAATGCATAAAATATTAAGTAAAAACAACATGACAATTAATGATATAGATTGGATAGTACCACACCAAGCAAATGCAAGAATAATAAAATCATTATGTGAAATGAATGGGTATCCAATAGAGAAGGCAATAATATCAATACAAGAACATGCTAATACTTCTTCTGCTACAATCCCACTAGCATTAACTCATGGTATCGAATGTGGAAAAATCAAGAGTGGTGATACGTTATTAATAACAGCAATGGGAGCAGGCCTAACTTGGGGGTCTGGTATAGTTAAATTATAATAATTATATAATATTACTTTACGTATACTGAATTTAGATGACCTACTTATAATGATGAGTTAAGCTAATTCATATATCATATATACATATTATGTATGTTATATGATTCAACTACAAGTATTTAAGTAAATATATTTCAGAAACTTCTTATATACTGTTATTTATATGATGTTATTGTGTACAGTCGTTTTTATATAATCTAATTTAATTACTCATGATATTATTGATAACAATTATATATATATATTAATAATTTCCTATATTATTTATTTGTTTTTTAGTATTATGCATACTGAAATTGGTATTAAAACAAGTAATATTTGACAAATATGATAAAATACAAATTATTACAGATTTAAAAGAAGTGAGCTGGCGTTTTTTCTCTAAAATATCGATAATTAGAATACTGGCAGTCACTGTAATGGGATTAATATATTGGTATATATGTATTTTAGCGTTTGGAACTTATAATAATAAATTATGTGCAATAGAAATAATACCATCTTTAACTGTAGATTACTTTGTATTCAATTGTTTATTAGAATACTATATTACTGTATCGCAAATAGATAATAATTAATACTGGTATACGAATTATTGTGTGGCAATGCAATGGCATTGCAAAACATGTACACAATGAGTTTATTGGTAAACATGGTGTTAAATTAGATTTGTTGCTAGAGATTCTGATGGGAAAATATTAAATATAGTTCCCTATTAAAATTAAAATATATTGAATACAAAAGAAAAATGGTAATGTTCTGAGATAACAATAAAAAACTGCGCAAAATCTCCTAGATATGAATTTTTCTGATGAACAAATTTCGAAAGCTCCTTAATTATCAATAGATGAAATAAAATTATTATAACTTAGTACAAATAGGTTAGGAGTAAATTGCTCGTGCTCTTTAAACATTTTATTAAGTCTTTGTATTAATTTTCTTTGTTTAGAGATGAAATTGTAAAATGTAAGCAAGATATAGTAATAAAAGATGAAATTTTTATAACAAATAATAAATAAAACAAATCTATTTTATTAGTAATATTTTTTACAGGTATATTAGAACATATAGTATGGAATATATATAATATTATAAACCTTATTTATAAATTATATTAATCAAAAATCATGATAAATTTATTAAAAATTGTATTAGTATTACTTAATGAACATATCAATATCTGTAATGTAAATTATCCAAATACATCAATTCCCTTGACATATTATACCTTCAGTATAAAACATCCTGTGTCAATACATTACTAATTACACATAAATATTATGCAGTTTTCATATAAGTATTTCTCTTTTTCCGTTTTGGTTTGGTGGAGAAACTATACCGTTGTTTTCCATATTTTCTATCAATCTTGCTGCTCTATTGTATCCTATTTGTAATTTTCTTTGTAGATACGTAACTGAGCATTTCCTGTTAGTCTTTACTATCTCTAATGCTTGTTCGTACAAATCATCATCATTATTAAGATTGTTATTATTATCAGTATTATTATCATTCTCATTATATTTATGTATTCCTATTTGGTTATCGGAATTGTTTATTGTATTAAATTGTTTTGTTATAATATCATCGTATTTAGGTAATCCTTGATTCCTAATAAAAGCAACTACCCTATCAACTTCCATATCACTAACGAATGGTCCGTGGGCTCTCAGTATCCTTCCAGCTCCTGACATATATAACATGTCTCCTTGTCCCAATAATTGTTCAGCTCCTTGTTCTCCAAGTATTGTTCTGCTATCTATTTTTGAAGTAACTTGGAAACTAATACGGGTTGGGAAATTAGCCTTTATAGTCCCTGTAATAACATCTACAGATGGCCTTTGGGTTGCTATTATCATGTGTATACCAGCAGCTCTAGCCATCTGTGCCAATCGTTGTATAGCAGATTCGACTTCTTTACCAGCAACTAGCATTAAATCAGCTACCTCATCTACTATTACTACTATATATGGCATTGGATCGAAATTTAATTGTTGAGTTTCAAATATTGGAGTGCCAGTCTTAGGATTAAATCCAGTTTGAATTCTTCTTACCAATAATTGAGGCTTTTCTTTAGCATCTTCAAGTTTCTGATTGAAATTTTCAATATTACGTACTCCTAGTTTTGACATTTGTTTATACCTGTTTTCCATTTCACGAACTGCCCATTGTAGTGCAAATACTGCTTTTTTAGGATCAACAACTACTGGTGTTAATAAATGTGGAATATCATCATACACAGACAGTTCCAACATTTTTGGATCTATCATTATTAACTTGCAATCTTCTGGTTTAAACTTAAATAATATTGATAATATCATACAGTTTATTGAAACTGACTTACCAGAACCAGTAGTTCCAGCAATTAGTACATGAGGCATTTTAGTCAAGTCAGATAGTACTGCATCTCCGTTTATATTCTTACCTAATATCAGTGATATTCCTTGATTATTATCTGTAAACTGCGTTTGTCCTATTAATTCAGATAAATATACAGTTTGCCTTTGTTGGTTTGGGATTTCTATTCCCAAAGCATTCCTTCCAGGTATAGTTGATATCCTTGCTGTAGCAACTTGCATTGATCTAGCTATGTCATCACTTAAACTTATTACCCTAGAATTCTTAGTACCTGGTGCTGGTTTAAATTCAAACATGGTTACTACTGGACCTTTGGTTGCTTTTATTATTTCTCCATGAACACTGAACTCTTCTAATACTTGTAGTAATTCGTTTGAATCTTCTTGTATTTTATTTGCATCTACTTCATTTGAAGATATCTTAGGTTTATCTAATAAAGATATATTAGGCAATATATATTCACCATTATTATTTTGTATATCAGATAATACATATTCACTAGTACTATTCTGTATATCATACAACTTGTATCTATCATCATAATATTCACTTGTTTCTTCATCATTGTATTCATTATTATCTGTTACTTGCCTGTTGTTAACAATATTATTATCATTTTGATATTCTGTATTATTAGAATTATTTGCTTCATATTGTACTATACTATTTTTTTGAGATGTATTTATATTGGATATTTTTCTATTATTATTTGTTTTATCATTATAATTTAATATCCTTGTTTGTTTCTTTTTTTTATTATTGAGAAATAATTTTAGTGTAGGTTGTTCTTTGTTATCTGATTTTACGTTATTTTTACTATGAAATACTCCTGTAAATTTTGCAAATAATTTTTTAATATTTAATTTATAACTAAATAAACAAACATATTGTGCACTCCATAACCATATTACAAATAATATAGATACTTGCCATCCATACAATGCATTTTGCCTTAATATATCAATGAATATCACTTTGGACAGAGCATATCCAATGTATCCACCTGCGTAATAATCTAAGTTAGATGTACGTAAAATTTTTTGGAATATTGAATATGTTGAAATAATATTAAATATAATTGCCCCTGAAAAGAGAAATAATAAAGTAAAAATAAGATGATGTTTCTTATTACTATTAATATTAAAATATATTAATATTCCTCGTACTAATATAGATAATGCACTGATATAAGAAAATAATCCTAAAAATTGAAAACTTACATTAGAAATAATAGATGATATAGTTACTATCAAATTATCTGTATTATTAGATGATGCTATAAATGGTGTATATTCGGTAAATATACTACTACAATAATTATTAAATACAAAGTATTGACTAAATAGAAATAAAGAAGCAATTAAGTAATACAAACCGTGTTTAGAATTGTAATTGTCAGACATTATAGTAATTCACATATCATCGGTTCAGAATACCATGTATCTAGTGAAAATACAATATGTGTATATATAAGATATGATATTTATTCTCTTACCTAAATACATAATGTACTCTGAAAATAAGACCACACGATATCGTAATAGAATCCATAACATATTAGTACAACAAAAATAAAGAAACTAGATATTAGATACTATAGCTAATATCCAATATATATATATTATTTATAATTACTTGACCATTACTTATTGACAAATGTTTTGTTTATTACTAAAATAATTTGCAGTAATACTTTTTGTAAATTAATATCATTTACATATTTACATGCTTCATTAAATCTTTATCATCTGATGCTTGTGTTATATTACCATTGTTATATTGTGCCAGTATTTCATTTTTAATAATATTCAGTAAAATTTAATAATTGTAATTTATCAAATAAAGGTATATCACTACTCAGCACCTTAAATAATGTAGTATGTGCATTTTTGGGATATGTGGATTGTGCAATATCAATATATTTCCAAATCATTGATCATCTGTAGCATCATCGTTATGCATAAAATGATATGGAATACTCTTATACCATAA
>CACYBM010000016.1 GCA_902772645.1 uncultured Pseudomonadota bacterium
AAATAGAGAAGAAGGTAGACAAGAAGGACTTGCTGAAGGTTTAGAAAAAGGAGAATATAAGAAGGCAATAGAAACAGCTAAAAATCTGTTAGCTATGGGTCTATCGATTGAACAAATATCAAGAGCTACAGGTTTAACAATTGATAAAATACAAGGATTAATGTAAACACCAATTATTTAAACAAACTACAGTAACTATAAATAGATTAGGAGTGTTTAGCTCCTATTTTTAATCTTTGATTATTTAACTTTTAATGAATGTATTTAATGTAAATAATTAAGATGATATAATATGATTAGCAATAATAAATAAGAATGTGAAAACATTATGGCTTATGAAAGTGAATCAATACTTCCTATATACCGAAGGTAGCGGAACTAATACGTAGTATAGTGAAACAATTTGTTAAAATCGTGAAACAATCCGTTAGAATCGTATAACAAACGTAGTTCGTGTAACAATCAGTCAGGATCGTACACCAATCGATTTGATGTTTAAAAGTATTTTAGTAAACAAAATTTAATAAATAATAAAGTTTATTACACTTATCGGTCTGGCAATCGAAAATATAGATAAACGAATGTACAGACTCTTTCATAGCGAGAATCCAGAATATTCTGAGGTTTTAATATCATCAATTAATGTTATAAAATTAATCATTCAATTAATTTAATTATTTAATAAATACTTAGGAGAATATAAATTGTATTTACTCTTATTATAATAATTTTCAAGTGTAATAAATAAATATTATATTTAAGGAAAAACATTTTATCTCATGGTAAAAATAACCATATCACATGAAATAATCACTTTATATAATAAATAACTAAAAATTAACATAATGTATACCAGTGTTTAATTACTGATATACAGTTATTATCTCAAATATATTACTTATTTGTTTTAACCATACTGACATACCATTTTAAATGGTATGATAATTTTCAGCATATTTTTTCTTTTTATTCAGGTAATTTGCATTTCCAGAAATTAGCTGGTACTAATGATTCATTTCGTGCAAGCAACCTTTTATATTTTTCAGATTCCTGTAACATAATACTGGATATCTGATCAAAGTATTCCAATAATTCGTTTTTTAATTCTTGGTTAATATCCTTTGTATCTTGCTTAATAATAGTAACTATTGGAGATATCACATTTTCTGATATTCTAGATGCTTCTCTACTACCATTGTCATAATAACACTCTAATTTCTTCCCTGGATATATCATTCCTTTGTCGTAATGATCAGAAACTTGTTCCCAAATTTTATCGAGATCTAATTTAATACCGTCATATATGTTTGCATTCTTTAAATGAACAAGTTTATTTATTATTGTAATATCGTCTATTTCAAGTATTTTTTGCAACAGGTGCTTACTACAAAATAAATTATTGAAAAATGCTCTGGATAATTCTATTTTTTCACTTTTATCTAATTTGTCATTATCGTCTATTTTATTAAAGAATTGATTCAAGAAATTATATATATCTATCTCTTTTTGTTGTTCACGATAAGCCTGATGAAATAAATCCTCTTCATTTTTGGTAATTTCATATAGTTTTTGTATTATAGACTCTCTATTTTTATTAAAGAAAGTTTTCAAATTATTGATTGTATTAATTAATTGTTCTTTATCATTATGCTGTACATTGTCTATATTTTGATGTGCAGATCTAATACTTGTAATAATAGTTCTATATTTTTGAAATTCAAACAGTTTTTGGTAGCTGGAACTGTGTATAACATATCCCTATAGTGTTCCTTGAATTTATCTTTATTAACTCCATACAATTTAGTAAAGTCTATTTGAAAATTGTATCCATTAATAAATTGTTCGTTTATTGTTGGTAAGGATGCTGCAAGTTTATCTAATCCATACAATGTATCTTTACAAGTATTAGCAATTGCATGTTCTTTACATAATGGTTCGAGTTCACTGGTAATATTGTTAATATTATTAAAAGTATTTACATTTTCTTTCTTTAAAGTAAAAGACAATTTATGTGGATGATATAATATTTTATAAAATGGTTCAGCACAGTTTATTTTTGATTTTGCGTCACCTGCAGATTTTATATCATTATAAGTTTGTTCAAGTATATTATTAATAATGTTACCTAGTTGTTCCTCGGAAAATAGTATTAGTTGCGCATTTTGAGCATCAATTATACCATAACCATTAGTGTCATCGACTTTGAATATGTTACTAGTATCCTGTACTATTTGTGACAATTGATGGCTTTCGACAGTACTACTATCTCGTAATTCTATATTTCGTTCTATTCCATTATCTTGTGTACAATATGTACTTGATATTGACAAAGCTAACATTAAGATAGCTAATTTATTCAATTCCATAAACCCCCTATGTTAATAACACCTTTTCCCTGATTATGTTAATACAAATTCAATAATTAAGCAATATTTTTTATAAAAATTTAATATTATATTACGTACTTTTTAATTAAATAATTAAAGGTAATTATATATTAATTGTAAATGATAATAAAAAAAATAATGCACATAAAAATAAACTATATATTAAAAACTATTTCTGAAAATATGGTTGTTGCATGTACATAAAATCTATTAATGTGTTAAAATCATGTGTGCAGCATTATTATGATTAATAATCGTAATATGTATATATTGTTATAGGAGTAATATTAGTGAAATATTTATTATTATCTGTACTCTCGGGATATATTATAGGTTCTTTTCCAACAGGTTATTTATTAACAAAATTATTTGGCAATAAAGATATAAGGGAAACTGGTTCTGGTAGCACCGGAGCAACAAATGTATTGAGATCTTCCGGCAATAAAAAACTGGCCTTATTAACATTATTAATTGATGTATTTAAAGGATTTTTAGTATCAATACTATTTCTACATAGTGATCATTTATACTATGCTGTTATATCTTGTCTCCTAGGACATGTGTATCCAGTGTGGTTAAAAGGACACGGTGGTAAAGGAGTAGCAACAGCAGCTGGTATATTACTAGGAATTTGTCCATATTTAACAATTATATCAGCAGTAATATGGATTGCAGTATTAAAACTTACTCACATATCATCTGTTGCTTCTTTGTCATTTGTTTGGTCTTTTTTCATACTATCTCTATTAGTTAATTCTTCTACAAATTTAACTATTTTATCATCAATAATACTTGTATTCATTTGCTTTACACATAGAAGTAATTTGATAAGATTAGCCAAACATAAGGAAAAAGCATTCAATAAGCCATAAAATTATTTAGATTTTTAACTGATTTTTATTCAGTCTTATAATAAACTTATTATTAATAGGGGTTAATAATATCAGGTAAATAATCTATGGCAGGTAGTAAGCAACATTGGCTTGATAGGATCAGAACACCAAGAGTACACATAACATATGATGTTGAGATAGGATCAGCGATAGAGAAAAAGGAATTACCATTTGTCGTAGGTGTACTGGCTGATTTATCTGGTACTCCTGAAAAACCATTGCCTGATCTCAAGCTTAGGAAATTTGTTGAAGTAGATAGGGATAACTTCATGGATGTTATGAAAATTATCAATCCTAGATTAGTATTGAGAATTCATAATCATTTATCTGAAGATGTTCCTGAAACTAGTGTAGAATTAACTTTTAGTAATATGGATGATTTTGAGCCGAGTAATTTGGCTAAAAATGTACCATCATTATCTGAATTGTATAAAAAACGCACTAATCTAAAGAACTTAATAACAAAGTTAGATAATAATGATATGCTTGAAAAAGTATTAACCCAGATAATGTCAGATGAAAATGATCTTGAACGATTAAAGAAAGAATTATTAGATTTAGCTGAAACTAAGAAGGATGAAACAACAAATGAAGAAAAAAACAATTCTCCAAATGAAGAAAAAAATAATGCTGAAATAGAACCTAATAAAGAGGGATAATGCAAGATAGTATAATAATTCCTCATGATGCTAAAATAATAGATATCATATTACATGAATGTAAAATGGTACGTTTTCCGGATCAAGAAGACGCTGCTATAATCATGATATCTGAATTTGTCAATGAATTATATGATAATAAAGATAAAATACCTGAAAATAATATTGTATCGTTTTTATTAAGAAGAACAGTAGAAATTGATGAAATACTGAGTGCTCAAATAAACGAAATATTACACCATCCTGATTTTCAAAGATTAGAAGGAAGTTGGAGAGGATTCCATTATTTTGTTATGAATACTGAGACTGGGTCCAATTTAAAAATAAAATTACTGAATGTTACTTTAGATGAACTTAGAACTGACTTAGTTAAAGCAATAGAGTTCGATCAAAGTAATCTGTTTAAAAAAGTGTATGAAGAGGAATATGGAACATTTGGAGGTACTCCATATTCATGCTTACTAGGAGATTATTACTTATCTAATCATCCTCAGGACATTACATTTTTAGAATTAATGTCAGGAGTGGCAGCTGCTGCTCATACTCCATTTATAGCATCAGTATCACCACTATTCTTTAGTCTAGATAGCTTTGAAGATTTACCATATCCTAGAGATTTAACAAAACTATTTGAATCTCCTGACTATGTTAAATGGAATTCATTCCGAAACTCAGAGGATTCTAGATATGTTTCACTAATATTACCACGAGTACTTATGAGATTGCCCTATGGTGACAATACATGTCCAGTAGTTGGATTCAATTTCCAGGAAGAAGTAGGAGTAGGAGATACATCAAAATTCTGCTGGGGAAATGCTGTATATGCCTTAGGACAAAGAATTACTAATGCATTTGCTCTTTATAATTGGACAGCAGCCATTAGAGGAGTAGAGAATGGTGGCATGTTAGAAGGTCTTCCAGCATATGTATTTACAACACTAGAAGGAGACAGAATAATAAAATGTCCTACCGAAGTTGCTATTACTGATAGAAGGGAAAAAGAATTGAGTGATTTAGGTTTTCTAGCTGTATGCTACTGTAAGGGAAGTGATTATGCTGTAATATTTAATTCTCAAACTACTCAGAAGCCAAAAGTATACAATATGGATGATGCAAATGCTAATGCTGCATTATCAGCAAGATTAACTTATTTGCTAGCTGCATCGAGATTTGCTCATTATATAAAAGTAATCATGAGAGATAAAATAGGTTCATTCTTAACTAAAGAAAACATAGAATCTTACTTGAATAACTGGTTATCTGGGTACATATTACTAAATGATGATGCTTCATCTGAAATAAAGGCACAATATCCACTCAGAGAAGGTAGAATTGATGTCTATGATGTACCTGGCTCTCCTGGTAAATATAAGTCAGTTATTTACTTAAGACCACATTTCCAAATGGAAGAATTAACAGCTTCAATTAGATTAGTAGCAACATTACCTGGAAAGGCTGGGTAATATTTTATGAGTAAATTGTATATAATATTTATTACTATACTATATATTACTAATATTGCTATCCTAAATGCTCACAATAAAGTAACTGGTGATACTAGTATGTCTCAGCTTTTGCTTATATCAGAATCCGCATTACGTGAATTATACAATCTTAATGCAAGTAAAAAAAGTAAAATAAATCAGTTTAGATCATTAATTGAAAAGAAATCATCAGGTGTAGTATTAATATATACTATCAGTGATTATGAGTTCGATCCTGCTACACAGGATCTCCAGGCACGTGCATTCTATAATTCAGCAATGAAACCACGTAAGAAAAACAGTGATTACAAGTATGGAGTTACATGCGGCGTTGTAATATCAGAAAGCGGTCTTGTTGTAACAACTTATAATGGTATTATGAATTCTGATAGATACTTTATTTCAATAGATAGCGAAAAGAATAAGGAAGATAATACATATAGTGATATAGTATTAGATGGTAATACATACAAAGCTCATCTTGTAAGAACATTTCCTGGATTAAATTTAGCTTTTTTGCAAATAGAAACTAATAAAAATGAAAAATTTGATGCTATTAATATAACTAATGATGCATTTTTAATTAGAAAAGATGGCAGTGCTAACCATTTAATATACAACGCAATGGTAATAGGAAAATGTAAGGGAGAACATTACGTAACATCAAGAATACCTTTTAATACTAGAAATAGATTTGATAAATATTGTGTAGTAATTGGAGGAGTATCTTATACTAAAAAAAAAGGAACTCCAACATTAGTTTTATATACACCAGTTACTGGAGATGGGGCAATTCCTGAAAATCACGGTGGAGCACTTATCAAGTGGGATGGCAAATTATTAGGAATACCTGTATATGAAGATAATGGGATAAATTTGCCGTATAGTGCAGCCATTCCAGCTTCTACCATAAAAAAAGCACTAGGATTATTACAACAGAATATAAATAATACATTATCATTTGGATTAGAAGTTAAAAATTTAAATAATAATGAAAAAACTTTACTAAAAAACACATTAAAAAACAAATTTGGTGATATAGATAAGAAATTACTGGACAAACTAAATAGTAACAAAATTTTCGATGATTATTTAATCGGAGGAGAGTTAGTTGATGCAAATGGTTTAGGAGTAATTGTTAAATCAATAACATCAGATGCTCCAGGTGCACAAGCAGGTATATTGAGAGGTGATATTATACTAAAAATAAATGATGATTATATAACGGATATAGAAACATTTTATAATGTTGAAAAAAATAGTATTGATAAGACATATGTTACTGTTGTACTTTTAAGGGACAAAAAACTAATAACCCTTGAAGTAAGAAAATGATGTGTATTATGTGATAAATGATATGCAAATGTATAGCATTTAAAAAATGATGTATAAGTAATATATAATATAAAAAAATGATAAGTATTATTTACAAGATAATTTATAACTACTTACTAATATATAGAAACTAAAAAATGACTTTATAGTATTTGAAAAATATTCTACAATATTTACCGAATTGATTTGATGATATACGATAATAATATATAGCATTTCACTCAAATAATAGAATACATAAAATTCATGGGCTTTTTTTCTTGGGTGATTATCTTACATATCGTATACTAAATATAGGAATATATAAATAAATTTTTAACAATTATGTATAATAGTAGTTTTATTTCTTTCCAAGATATTATATTTAATCTTCAGAAGTATTGGTCTAATTATGGTTGTGTAATAATGCAACCATATGATACTGAGGTGGGGGCTGGTACTTCACATTATTTAACTACTTTAAAGGCTTTGGGAGATGATTATTGGAATGTAGCTTTTGTACAGCCATGTAGAAGACCTAAGGATGGAAGATATGCTGAAAATCCAAATAGGACACAATATTACTTCCAATTTCAAGTAATACTTAAACCATCACCAGTAAACCCTCAAGAATTATATTTAAAAAGTTTAGAAGAATTAAATTTTAATTTGAATGTACATGATATTAGATTTGTTGAGGATGACTGGGAAAATCCATCATTAGGAGCATCAGGAGTAGGATGGGAAATATGGTGTAATGGTATGGAAATTACACAATTTACTTATTTCCAACAAGTTGGAGGACTACAGTGTTCAGTAGTTCCTGTTGAAATTACATATGGATTAGAACGTATAGCTACATTTTTACAGAATGTAGAGAATCACTTTGATATAAATTGGAATGGAAGACACGATGAGAAGAAATTAACTTATGGTGATGTATTAAAAAGATTTGAAAGAGAGTTTTCATTTTATAACTTCGATGTGGCTTCTGTAGATATATTATTAGAACATTTTAGTGACTATGAAAAGGAATGTAAGAAACTATTGGCACATAATCTCGTTATGCCTGCATATGAACAATGTGTCAAAGCCAACCATTGTTTTAATCTTCTTGATGCTAGAGGAGTAATATCAGTGACTGAAAGAGCCGGATATATAAGTAGAGTGAGAGCATTAGCTAAAAGTTGTTGTCAGGCATGGATAGGAAAGGAGGTACTATAATGGCAAATAAAGAGTTATTAATAGAGTTGTTTACTGAAGATGTTCCAGCAAAATTACAGAAGAAAGCAATTAATGATTCTAAGAATACTTTTACTAAAATATTGGATGAGTATAAGGCTGTATACGATAGTATAGAAACATATGTATCACCTCGTCATATGGCAATTAGAGTTATTAACTTAGATAATAAAACAAAATCAATAAATACATCAAAAAGAGGGCCTAAGGTAAATGCAGATAGTAAAATAATAGAATGCTTTCTACAGGCAAACAATAAAACCTCAGAGGAATTGGAAGTAAAAGATAACTATTATTATATCAATAATATACACGAAGGATGTAATATAGAATCTATACTAAAAGATATAATTGCAAAATTCATAGATACCATGCCATGGCCCAAATCAATGCATTGGTCATTAGAACCATCCACTAAACTAAGTGCATTTTGGATAAGACCAATAAGATCAATATTATGTCTTTACAATAATAAAACAATAGAATGTAATATCGAATCAGTTGGCATTACTACATGTAATTACACATATGGACATAGATTCCTTTCTAATAATAAAATAAACGTCTTAGATTTTGATGACTATAAGAATAAATTAGAACAAAACGATGTAATGATCGATTTCTACAGGAAAAGATCATATATAGAAAGAGAAATGACTCAGAAGGCTGCTGCCATGGGATTATTAGTAAAAAGTGATGAGGCTTTATTGGATGAAGTTACTGGATTGGTTGAATATCCATTTGTGTACATAGGAAATATAGATGAAAAATTTATGGTATTACCAATGGAGGTACTATCAACTTCTATGAAAGTACATCAGAAATATTTTACTTTAACGTATCCGGATTCTACAATAGCTCCGTTTTTCATTACTGTTACTAATGTGCCTGAAACTAAAACAATGCATGAAGGATTTGAAAGAGTTCTGAGAGCGAGATTAAGTGATGCTATGTTTTTTTATAAGGAAGATACTGATGTTACATTGGAAGCATATGCTCAGAGATTATCGAACATAGTGTTTCATGAAAAACTAGGGACTATATCTCAAAAAATAGATAGATTAATGTCAATAGCAAATAGTACTGAAGAACATAGAGTGATATCATTATGTAAAGCTGATTTAGTAACTCAAATGGTAGGAGAGTTCCCAGAACTACAAGGTATAATGGGAGACATATATGCAAATGCTCAAGGGGAAAGTACAGACATATCCATACCAATAAGAGAACATTATAAACCTCTTGGAGCTAAAGATAGTTTACCTAAAACGTTTACAGGATCAAGGGTATCGTTTTTTGATAAGTTAGATACACTTGTAGGATTCATAGGAGCTGGTATAAGACCCACTGGATCTAAAGATCCATTTGCTTTAAGAAGAGCTGCATTAAGTATTATAAGACTCATATTGGATTCGGAACATGATGTATTAGAAAATACTGAGTTATCTTGGTATATCGAAACTCTTATTGCATCATATGCAGAGCAAGGAATAGCATTGTCTCATACTACAATAGAAGAAGTAAGTATGTTCTTAATAGATAGATTAGCAATATATTTGTCTGATAAACTAAACATAAATTCTGATCTCTGTTGGCAAGTAATTGATTCATATGATCCATTAAAAATTAATTATAAATTAGTAAAAGATAAAATAAAAAAATTAAATGAATATTATAAGAATGATAAATTTGAAATTGTTGAAAATGCTTACAAAAGAGTAAGTGGCATATTGAATGACATTAAATTGGATGACAATATAGACCTAGAGAAAATAAGTATTAATAATGATTACATGTATAAACTAAAGAATTTACTAATTGAATTAAAAAATAAACAATTAGATATTAATGATTTTATCAATATAAGTGAAATAATACTTAACGTATGTGATAATGTATTAATTAATGATGAAGATGCAAATATTAGAAACAATAATTTAATATTACTTAATAAATATTCACAATTAGTAAAATCAGAACTAGGAAAGATTTAGAAAAGAATAGATGGGGAATATATATCCCCCACGATTATAGTATGTTAATACAATTTATAAAATATATTAATAATATGGAGTTATTACCGTAATTTGATACTACACATTTGCCATCTTTATACTGTGAAAAATTATAATAATGAGTAGAATTATGTATTGGATAATAAATTATAATATTACAATAGGTTAACGAAATAGTATGTAAAACAACATTGCAAATAATGTTACAAACATAATACATCAAATAATCAATAATCTATATTATTTCATTTATATTCCACCTTGGTCTTGTAATGTGTGTTATTGGACTACTGTAATAGCCGTATTTTTTTATTCTTTCTATTGCTGCCCAAGCTATCATAGCAGCATTATCAGAACATAGATTTATTGGTGGTGCGTAGAATTTTATTTTATTGTTATATGATAATTGTTCCATTTTTAATCTAAACAACTTATTTGCTGCTACTCCACCTGCAAGTACTATACTCTCTATATTGGAGGTACACATATCTATTGCTTTTTTGGATTTTTTAATTATTGCATTAATAACTGCTAGTTGAAATGATGCTGCTATATCAGCAATATCTTCTTTTGATGATTTTTCTATTAATAATCTAGCTGCTGTTTTCAAACCAGAAAAAGATACATTACAATCGTTTCTTCTGAGTAAAGGCATAGGAAATTTGAATCTATTACTATCTCCGTGCTCTGATACTTTT
Source organism: uncultured Pseudomonadota bacterium (assembly GCA_902772645.1). GTDB lineage: Bacteria > Pseudomonadota > Alphaproteobacteria > RUG11792 > RUG11792 > RUG11792. The sequence goes on from CACYBM010000016.1 coordinate 10,693, forward strand.
TCAATTGCTGGTCCTCCTGGATATGGTAGGCCTAGCATTTTAGCTACCTTGTCTAAGCATTCTCCAGCTGAGTCATCTATTGTTTGTCCCAATACATTATAATTACCAATATCAAGTATTTCTGCAAACACAAAATGTCCACCTGATGCTAACACTAGTAAAAATGGGAAATCTATTCTATAACATAATCTAGAAGTTAATAAATGTCCTTCTAAGTGATTTACTGCTATAAACTGCTTGTTTGCAGTTATTGAAATAATTTTTGCAGTTACTGTACTTACTAGTAGTCCTCCTATTAGGCCAGGACCAGAGGTTGCTGCTATTGCATCTATTTCACTAATATTGGTATTGGCTTCATCTAAAGCATTGTTTATGCATTCTTCAATTGCTGACATATGATTTCTAGCAGCGTATTCTGGTACAACTCCTCCATATTCTTTATGTATATCTATCTGAGAACTAACTATATTAGATAATATGCGTTCTTCTATTACATTAGAATCACAAACTACAGCAGCTGATGTATCATCACAACTTGATTCTATTCCTAATATTTTCATAGTATATCCTTCTTATTAATTAAATATATAGATTGTATATGTAGTATAATATATTGTTACAAATAATTAATTACTCTTTATCCACTTGCCATTATTTTGTATCCATAACGTACATTTGTCAAATGTAATACCATACTTATTCTTTATTGTATCTATATTGTCATTCGTATTATATGTTATTTCCATTATTTTTTCGAAATATTTATTATCTTCAAAGCCTAATACTTGTCCTAAATTTATTAAATAATTTGGATTATTAATATAAACTAACTCTTCAGAAATCCATGTTTGACAATACATTGCATCATTATTACTTATTGAATATTTACTACCGTGCGGAATGAAAGATAACTTGGAATAAGTCCATAATTTGTTATCGAATAATTCTACTTCTTCCTCACTATTACATAATAATAAACATCTTTTGTTTGCTTCATATGACTTTTCCACAATTTTACATATTACACTCTGTATACTGTCATGTTCTACAGCTGTTTGATTACTATTTTGTATTTTGTATATTAATAATTCTGTATTTTTACTTATGTTACTATTCTCTGCTTTTGACATTGTTTTTCTATATATTTAGATATCTTGTCTAGTATAGCATTAATTAATTTTATTTCATTATCACTAGTAAAATTCTTAGATATTTCAACATATTCATTAATCACTATTGGCAAATACGTTTTTTCATACATCATTTCCAAAGTAGCAACTTTTATAATACTATTCAATAATTCCGAATCCTCAATCATTTTACTATTTAATATACATTTACCATAAATATCATTAAAATCTACATCTTCTTGAAAATGCGATACCAATTTTTTAAAGAATCTAGAGTGCATTTTATTATATATAAATTCATTATTATTATGTATATAATCGTTAAATGATCCTAATGCTGAAGTAGTATTAATATTACGAATACTTTTTTCATACATCAATTGTATTGCAGCTATTCTTGAAATATTCTTTGCAATTTTAAAATCCATTAGTAAATTATTAATACATTTAGCATAGTATATATTGTATACTAATTTGCAACAAATTTCAACTAGAACTTGTTATTTTGAATAATTTACTATATATACATTTTTAAATTTAATTCAATGAATAAAAATTCAGGTGATTATATTGTCTTTTTAGCACTAATTCCCAATAATATATTATGGTTTATTGATTTATTTATACAGTATTTGTAAATTCCCTGTACTGTTCATTTATCACTAGATCTTTGTGATTATAACGATATATTATGCTTTATTGCATCATTTATATAGCATTATTTAATCTTATTTACTATTTATTTTTTACTAGTTCTTTATGATTAAAAGATATACTATATTTTATTAAATTATTTATACAATACTCTTCAATTTCATTGGCTAATTGTTGCCAATATTCATTTTTTGATTTGATATAAATTTCTCTATATAAGTCATTTAATTGAGGATATTTAATATTAATGTATTTAAGAATTCTATATTTATAATCTCCTCGCAAATTCAAATTTTCAAACCAGTATTCGTTAATATAATCTTTACTTATATTTATAATTTCTTCATAGTTAGTTATTCCTGGAAATATTGGTGACATAAATAAAAATGTATATATATTATTTTCATACAGAGTTTTGAGTGTATTAAGTCTATCTTTAATACTACTTGCTCTATCCATATCATTTTTAAATCTTTCATACAATGTGTTTATTGATAAACCCACTTTTAAAGATTTAAGCGGTTTTAATATTTCTATATCTCTTAATATTAATGAAGACTTGGTAACCATAATAATATTACAATCAATACCAACCAATTGTGATAATACATTCCGAGTAATACAATACTTTGCTTCAAAAGGATTATAACAATCAGTAACTGACGCTATAAAAACAGTCTTACCATGTAATTTTTTAGTATTAATTTGTTTATCACAAAGTTTTATATCAATAAAACTACCCCATGGCTCATTATCGTGATTTGTAAATCTCCTCATATAACTAGCATAACAATACTTACAAGCATGGGGACACCCTATATATGGATTTATTGTATAATCAATTATTTTCATATTGGATTTTACTAAGTAATCTTTTACTTGCACAGTGTTTACTTTTATTGGCGCCATCAAATTATGCTTTGTTGTATAACCAACACTTATAATAACACAAACCTAATAAAATCCAATACAACCAGCAATGCATATTAGGAAGCAAATCCAATATACATTGTAATACTTCATACCATTTAGTATGATAGATACCTACTCTATCTAGTTGTTATAAAATAATTTTACTAACTTTTATTACATATAACTTCATCATTCTTAAATGACTGAGTAATCAAGTAAGCTCTGAATGATTCTATGTTTTTATCACTTGTCACATAAGTATTTATAAATTCCTCATAAGTATCTATATTTTTAGAAATTACGGATATAATTAATTCTGAGTTTGCTAGGGTTGTATAACAAGATAACACTGTATGTAATTGTATTAGTTTACTTGTCATGTCATTTATTGTCTCCTGCTTTGTAACCAACAATTTTGCAACAATAATAGCACTTATGTTATAACCAAGTTTCTGCTTATTAACAAGAGCCTTATAGCCAGTAATAATACCATTTGTTTCTAATGCTCTTAGTCTTCTTAAACAAGGTGGAGGGGATAAGCCAACAGCTTCTGCTAGTTCCACGTTAGTTATCCTGCCATTTTTTTGAACTAATTCTAATATATTATTATCAACACTATCTAACTGAAATGCCATTCTACTACCATATAAAACCAACATAATTACATTGTAATACAAATCATCACAAATTATATAAGAATATTTTAAGAAAATACTAATTGCAATAACAAAAATGATTAAATTTACAAAGTTACGCTAGAATAACAATAAATTATGATTTTTTATTTAAAATATACTATAACAAGTTGGGATTAAATATTTTTTTACTAGTTATAATGTTGTATACTAATATACAACAATGTTGATTTATTTAATTAACATGTAAAGAGATTATTATGAAACAATATTTACTAATAATTGTATTATGTTTACCAAGTTATGAATCTATGTCAATGGAAAAATGTAATATTATTGGAGTATACGATATGTATTTCAGTGGAGAAAAATATACTAATCCATTTCCTTATGATATTGCATTTAAATGTAATGGGACAAAATATGAGTGGAATGGTTCTTCTATAATTATTCATGCCCAAAAGAATTGTAATGAGGTAGAATACAATCAATTAGTAGATAAAATACCAAGTATAATTTATGATTTTAAGAAAAATTTTTTCAAAAACAGTGAATCTTATTTTAAATATTTAATCAAGAGTGCAAACGATACTATACAAAATAATATTGATAATGATGTTGATATCAGATCATTAAAAAGCTATTTTAATAATAGAGATATTTTTAAAGCATATAATAATCCTTTTAATAAGAATCCATTTATATTTAAACTTGATAATGCAATTTTTACATGGAAAAATTCACAAATATTTATGAAGCATTATAACAATAAATATAGAAAACTACTGAGTACTATATTAATTAACTTTAATGATAGTTTTCAGTACTTTATTTATCTATTAAGAAATGTAGCAAATGTTTCTTCATATAGCATTAATATAATACATGATAATATCACGAAGGATAATTATAAAAGTTTAATATTTAATACTGCAGTTGATAATCCATTTGATAAAATTATTATAATAAAGGATTGTTTAAGAACGTATAGATGGAATAAAAATAGTATTGAAATAGTATTCCCAGATTGGTTAGATGATAATTTATCAAAGAACAATTATAGTATATTTCTACAACTACTTGAAACAGCAACTAATAAGTTTAATAAGGGTAAAAATAAACATAACAACAAATCAAAAGACAAAGAATTGGATGACTTGGCATATTGCATAAACCAAGAATTTGGAAATAATATACTTGTATATGCACTAAACCTAGATTCATTAGGATGGGAAACTATAGATAACGTAAATAATCCATGGGTTAGTAGTGTTACAAACTATGATACAGGATTTGAGGAGATAGAATATAAAAAGCTACACGACAATTACATAGATAATGATAAAGATGATTTTTAAAATAAAAATTAATATAGTATAATTGTTGTATTGTTATATTAGGATGTAACTTTTTGTATTACTTAGGAATAAACAACAATTTATTAATAAAAATATTATTAAATCTAAGGTTATAACAAATAGTTGTCTAAGAAAATAAACAATGTTATTTTATTTGAGACATATTATAATAATAATCAAAAATTTGTATATAATTAGTTCAATGTATATGAAATATACAATATAATTAAAAATATACAAATATTATAATAGTCATTATTAGCAAACAACTGTATAAATCATGTTAGTAAATACTTTATTTGTTTAAATTATTTTCACTATTATACTTTATCGATATTAGCAAACTAACATTTATATAGTATATTATTACTACCATATTAAATATATGTATTATTAAGTAACAAATAAATACTAATTAGTATCAATATATAAATATAAAAATATAGGATAAAAATTATATCGATATTATTACAATACATTATGTAATCACTTATAAATCAATAAATAAATTACTATATAGTTATTTGAATATGAAGTAAACAGATACTATTTTGACATAATAGTTAATAATATATTAACATACAATTGTAATTAGAATCTTTAAAATAAATGAATCTATTATTATGTTTAAATTAAGTATATATTGCTACTATTTTCACTAGTAATGGTAGAAATACAAAGTAGTAAAAATTTTTGCACAAAGATAAACCTAATAGACGCAAAGAAATGTGTATTATCAAATATTAATTCTAACAAAATACTTTTAGAAGTGCATAATACTATAAGAAATAATATTAAAAATTCTATTATGACAAAACATAACAAGATTTGAAAATGGAAAAATAGCAGCTATTAGTAAGGCGCTGTTACAACTTCTTATGGAAATTAATAGCAGTACGACAATCAGCACGCGTGATGAGCTGCAATTAATAGAAAAGAATGGTAAAATGTACGATGCATCTATTTTAATAAGTCAAATGTTTACAAATCGCTCTAGAACAGAATCGTTAAAGCAAGATAATCG
>CACYBM010000017.1 GCA_902772645.1 uncultured Pseudomonadota bacterium
ACCGAAGGTATACAAGTTAATTTTTTTACAAAAAAATTAACCCAGATAACAAAGGTATACAAATTAATATTGTTATTAAAAGAATTAGTGGTAATTGAGCAATATATAACAGATATTATAACAATATACAATGAAACTTAGTAAAAAATTTCTTTCTAATAAGATATTTTTAATTCTTCTGTAAAATTGTAATTAAGTAGTATAGCTCTAAAGAACATAAAATAAATCATTCCCATTCACTATATTTTAATAAATATATTATAGTATAAATATGAAGAATATTTTTTAGGATGTAAATGTAATGAAAAATTATGTTAAGATTTTAGTCTCATCTTCCATAATAGCATTGGGATTAGGAACAACAATAATAAGTAATAGTGTGTATTGCGGAGTAAATTCAACTATTTCTCAAACAAATGATATACTTGATATAGTGAAGAATGTTCGTCAAAAAATATCAGAGACATATAAAACACCTCAAGAACTAGCAAAAAGTGAACCTGCTACAAATCTAGATACAGCACTTGCAAACTATCAACAAAGATTTGAGACTCTAAGAAGGGAGGTTATTAGTACAGCAAATCAACTTGACACAATATTTGATCAGTGGGGAACAGATAGAACAGGTGTGAAATCAGCGCTTAATTTCTTTCGTGTCAAATATGATAGTAAAAAATTGAAAGAACTAAATGAGTACATTAAACAAATTAAACAAAAAAGCATTAGTGCTTATAGTACTAAATTACGTAATGTAGCTAATACACTTGAAAAATTTTAATTAATATAAATACAGTGATTAGTACTTAGATATAATGTATACAATCTGATAATACATTGTTATAAACGGTACAATGTACTTGTATTTAAATAGGAAATAGTAAATATATAAAGCACGTTTTAAACATTGTTTTATTTGGTTCTATTAACTATTAATACGTCACTGATATTCATTTTGTTTAGATATTTCATTAATCGGCACTATAATTTGGTTAGTATAAAGCTATTTACATTGGTTTTTAACCAAATAGTGGCCGGTAATTTATATTACAATTATTTTTTAAGTTATAACAGAATGCATTTAATTTATTAAATATAACATTGAAATTGAAACTATAAACTAGTTAATACTAACTTCTGATACTAATAAACATAACATGATGATAAAACCAAACATACTAACATAAAAACAAACAGCAACAGAAAAAAAAACAAGATACGATAAACAAAATCAAGATGGTGGGCCCGGTAGGACTCGAACCTACGACCGCCCGATTATGAGTCGGAAGCTCTAACCAACTGAGCTACAAGCCCATCCATATTCTAAGTGTATCACCAGAACTTGTCATGAGTCAAGTACTATTTTTTTTTTAATTCATGAAAAACAGACATAGATCTGATAAAGTAAACTATTATAGTTTAGAAAAATAAAGTATTTATGAGAATAAGATATTAAGAGTTATTTTAATATAAAATATTTATAATAAAAATATCTAGTACTTGTCATGATGAAAATTAATATATAAAATAGTAATGAAACTAATGTAATGTATTATCATGGCAATACAATTAGATAGTAGACAAATCAAACAAGGTGATATATTCGTTGCAATTAAGGGGCAGAAAAATGATGGTAATGATTATGCTATTGATGCATTAAATAATGGTGCATCTCTTGCAATAGTAGACAATATCAAATATGTTAATAGTAGTAACGATAAAATACTATATGTAAAATCATCAGTGGAAGCTCTTAAATACTTAGGGCAATATTATTTAATTAATTCTAATATACAAACATTAATTGGTATTACTGGCAGCTGTGGTAAAACTACTACTAGGACTTGGATTAATGACATATTATCTAAAAATATTGAAACATGTTCATCTATTAAAAACTTCAATACTATAATTGGATTGCCAGTATGCTTAAGTAATATCAAATCATCTACTGAGATCGGTATATTCGAGATAGGAACCAATAAAACTGGAGAAATAAATGAATTATCTGCATATTTAAATCCAAATATTGGAATTATTACTAATATATATGAAGCTCACATTGGTATGTTTAATAGTATTGAAGAACTAGCAAATGAAAAGATATCAATAATAAATGGAATTAAAAATGGGGGATGTTTATTATATGATGGTGATTGTAAATTCTGTAATAAAATAGTGGAATATTGTAAAAGAAAAAATATAACACCAATATCTATAGGATTTAATAATAATTGCGATTATATAGTATCATATGATAAAAATAATGTACTTGTAAAACATAAATTTAAAAGTATTGAGTACACAATAGGAACTATAGGTAAACATTATGCGTATATTAGTGCAATGGTTGTAGCATTAATAGACACTATGAAATTAAATATTAATAATTACTTACAATATTTTAATGAATTAAAACCATTAGAAGGTAGGGGGATACATAAACAATATAAATACAATGGTAAACAATTCACTGTAATAGATGAAACATATAACGCTAGCCCATCATCAATGAACGCTAGTATAGAAGTATTAAAACAGTTTAATAAAAAGAAAATAGTAGTAGTTGGTGAAATGCTAGAACTTGGTACGCATAGTGAATATTATCACGAACAACTATCTTATAACTTGCAGTACCTTGAAAACGCAATAATATATTTTATAGGTAATAAAAATTTACATAAAATTATTAATAAATATCGTCCTGTAACATGTTATGAAGGAATGAATACAGATGTAATAAAAAATATATTAGATACAATAGAAGAAAATTATATACTATTTCTGAAAGGCTCCCGTAGTATTAATCTAGAAATGTTTCTAGAATATTTATTAAAATTTTAAATAATATAGTATATGCATATTATACTGATGGTATTATAAAAGGTACTGTGCATAAAACTACAAATATAAAAAATTAAATTTTTATATGATTAAAACACTATCTATTATGGAACTTGTCTAGTTATTGTTATAATGTAAATGAGTAATATAAGGTTGTAATAAATAATCTGAAATGTTTCCAAATAATAATAAATTTATTAAACTATCATCTCCTTGGTATGGGGAGGATGAAAAGAATGCAGTAGCTAGAGTATTAGATAGTCAAGTTACTTGTATGGGAATCGAAACTAAGTTATTTGAAGAAGAATTGCAAACATTTCTCGGTCGAGAAGATATTAATATTATATGTGTTAATTCATGTACAGCAGCTTTACAATTATCATTACAAGGTATTGGCATAAAACCAGGAGACGAAGTAATAGTGCCGACTCTTACTTTTATTTCAACATTCCAAGCAGTTACTGCAAATGGAGCAGTGCCTATTCCATGTGATGTTGATAAAAATACAGGTTTTATAGATATCAATGATGTAAAAAAACGTATTACAAAGAAAACAAAATGCATAGTACCAGTATTATATGCAGGTATAGATAATAATATAAATGAAATATATCACATAGCACATGATAATAATATACCAGTAATAGAAGATGCTGCTCACAGTTTTGGTAATAAGAATATAATAAAAAGAGCTGGTATACTATGTTTTAGTTTTGACCCAATAAAGAATCTATCTTGTACAGATGGTGGCATGATAGTATGCAGTAATAATAATATATCTGAAAGACTTAAAGACATTAGATTATTGGGAGTGATTGGTGATACAAATAACAGATACAATAATAAAAGAAGTTGGGATTTCGATGTTAAAGAGCAGGGTTGGAGATATCATATGAATAATGTATGTGCAGCAATAGGTAGGGCTCAGCTATCGAAATTCAATAAAATAAAAGAATTAAGATGTAAATACACAAAAATTTATTTAGAAGAATTAAAGAGTATTGAAGATATACAGTTATTACCTATAGATACTGTAAAGGGTGTTCCTCATATATTTCCAATAATAGTGAAATCTGATACAGTAGATGGTTTGAAAAGTTTCTTGTTACAAAATAATATAGGTTGTGGTACACAGTATAAACCTAATCATTTGTTAAGATATTTTAATAAAGGATATAGCTTGCCAAATGCAGAGTGGTTGTACAGACATATAATCTCAATTCCTTTACATCCGATGTTAAGTAAAGATGATGTATATTATGTTATCAGTAAAATAAAAACATTTTTTAATAAATAGTAACTACAGATAATAAGTATTGAGAACGGAGATTAGTTTAGTAATCTCCAACTATAATTTACTACTTATTGTTTAATGATAATGATTCAAACAAATTAACAAAAGTATTGTTGTATTGGTTATCTATTGTGTTAAATATTCCTTCAAATATATTTGTTGTGTTGTTATTCATATCGTTTCCACAATTATTTTGTGTTTGTTTATTTAATTTTTCCCACTTAGTATTTTCTTTTTCCTCATCCAGTTCCATTACATTACTATTCAAATCAATATCCATCACATCTTCAATGTGTAGTTTATTATCGTTTTTGTGTTTATATTTAGCAATTTTATTTGCACGTTTTCTTTTTTTATTTAATAATTCGTTTTTATCCTTATAAATATTTATATCAAAATCAAATAAGAATGGTTTTTGTTCTTTTTTAATAAGGAATATAGATGTTTTTTTATGTGGCTTGTTATTTGCACTATTAAACAGTTGTGATTGATACTGTTTATTAGAAGGTTTGTATTCAATTGTAAATATAGGTCCTGGTTTTTCTTTATTTAAAGTTTCGAATATTGGTGTATTGTCTAGTGTTTTGTTATTTTGTATATCATTATTGTTAAAGTAATTACAAGTATATGTTGAGTTATAAGCAATAGCTAATGCTGCAAATAGTATTTTCCTTAACATAAATGTTAAAATCCCCTTTATACCCCTTAATTACAAAATAACACACGATTGTGTAATATTTCAACCAAATTACAGCAATCGTTAAATTATTTTTATATGGTTGTTTACTAAAACTTTACTTGTTTTTTAACTTTTATCTTCTGGAAATTAGTAAAATAATAGATTCTTAGAAATATTTTTCTTATCAGAAGTTATATTATTACTGTCTTGTAAGTTAGTATTGTCATTGTTGATATCTGCATTATTATTACGTTTATATGGGGTAGTATCATTAGTATTCATGATATTAGTACTTTTAAGTGATTTATTTTGAATAACTGGTGTTTTAATATTATTATCATTTACTTTGCATTTAATATTGCTTGTTTGAGTAATATTTTTATTTGGGCTAATAATTTTTTCTGCTTTACTAATAGTGGTTTTACCATGGTTTGTCGTCCGCACTGTATTATTATCTATATTATTTTGAAAATTATTAAATATTTTATGTGGAAAACTTGATAAGTTTGTATTATGAATTTTAAAATTATTACTTGCTGAAAATATATTATTATTTATACTGTTATTTCTAATTGTTTTGCTTGGACTAATTATATTAATTGTATTATTGATTTTCTTAGTTATATTTTTAGTATCTATCTCATCATCACTAGTCTCATTATTTATACTTTCAATTACTTTATCAAGTCTACTATTAGTTCTCCCATGTAATTTCGTATTAATATCATTATATGATTTTATACTATTGTAATCAATATTATTTCTCCAATTAACATAAGAATATGTATTTCCAGAATGATTTCTGCTAGTCCTATGATTTTTCTTTGCAGCTTGATACTCAGAATGATAACAATTATTGTTATAAGGTATTATTGGCTTAGTTGGAGTAATGAATAGATTTTTATTAGAGTTTGCATTAAGTTGTAGCAACAATTTCTGCTTTGCATTGTTTTGGATTATTATTGGCATTAGTATCATATTGTTTATCTAAATTGATTACATCATTTGTTTTTGTTGGGGGGTATGTAATTGATTTACATTATTAGAAATATTTGTGATATAAATGCCTGATACATTCTCTTCATTCGTATTTTTCAAACTTTTTAAATTTGAATCATAATTACTGATTATATTTTTATTAATCGATTTTGTAGTGTTATTTATTTTTATCTATTTATTATTAATCTTATTTATTTTGATTTTATATGTCATCCTGTTTTTCTTTAGTTTTTGCAAATTATGCTCATTAATACTTAGTGCATCCTGTGCATGCCTACGTTTTTTATTTAAATGTTTTTTATTACCTATGTTTTTATTTTTAAAATTTCTTTTGTGTAAATGATTTGTATCTGTTATTGTATCATTATTATTAAGTTCATTAAGAACTATATTGTTTATATCATTATTGTCTAATTGTTTATCTATAGTACGAATTCCATTAAGAATGCTATGCTGTGTATTATTATTGCAAAATTGTTGAGTTGTATTAATAACTGCATTGATAATTATATCTAATATATTATGTAATGGTTCAGTGTCATTGCTAATAATTGCATTAGTTATTACATCACGTATATTATTGTTTAACTGTTTATTTCTAACTATGTTTTTTTCACTATTATGTACTTCTATACATAAGGATCTTTTGTTATTATTTGTTGTATTATTCAATAGTGCATGGGTATTGTTAGTGTTTTGTATATAACCATATGCATGCATTGATGTATTAATAATTAATAGAATTGGTAAAAACTTATTTAACATAATTTCCTCAAATTGGATTACAAAGTAATTGTAACACAATAATTAGATAAAAATAAAAACTAAATTTTAAATAATCTGCAAATAATATTTTTATTGCTACAAAACTGGCAACAAGACATATACAGTATTTTAACTATAATAGTATACAATTCTTACATAGATTGACTGTGCAATATATAAAATATAATTAGTACAAATGAATATGTAATATAGATATAATATACAATATAAGCATAGCAGTATTAAATATAATACTGATGTACAAACTCATTATATAGATCTATTTTTAAATTTTAAATATATGTAGTTAGTATAGTACACGGACAGATTATGTGTCGGTAATTTTAAATATTATTAAATAATAAATATCAAGCAATACCTTCTTACATAAACTTATTACATAAATTTATTTAGACTATATAGCTGTACAAATAATATGAAGCAAGTAATGTAATTGTATATATATAATATTGCTAAAAATAAGATGTAATATTGATAAATATAAAATAAACTTTGTTTGTACAAAACTTCAATATATTATATTTAATGCATTAGTATAAAACAATCAATACACACGATGTAATTACATGTAATAATACTATTTTATAGAGTTAGTTTACACATTGAATTTACACTAAGTGAATCTAGTGTTATCATCATGATTTATTCTTTACAAAATAGCATAAACTATTTTATCAGGATCATTTTTTTCTAAACAATCTTCTGTTTTTCTTTGATTTCTTCTTGTCTTCTTTATTATTCTCTGATTTATCATCTAATATAGCATCTTGTTTTTCACTATTAATATTAACTTCTTGATTATCACTAGTAATATCCCCATGGAATGTATTATTAATATCATATTGATTTTCTTCTAATTTTTCTATTATATTATTCTCTTTATATTCAGGTTCTACAGTGTTATTCGATGCAATATTACTATCATCTAGATTATTATCCTGTAATTCTTCTTTATTTGATTCTTGTTCGTATTGTGCACTATTATTTGATACAGTTATATCACTCAATACTTCATTATTATTTATACCATCTAATTGTTCATTATTATGGGATATTTTCATTGAGGGATTATCTATGTTATTATTTTTACTTTCTCCACTAATAATATCGTTATCATCATTGTTAAATTCTATATTATTACTACTGTTTGATTGTATATCCTCTTTTTGTTCAATATTACTTGAAACATCCTCTGTTGTATCTTGTATTTTTATTTCTCCATTATTAATTTCTTGTGTAGCAGTGTTTGGTATAGCAGTTTCATCTGTATTACCATTAATATCTAGTGCTTGTTCTGAATGAGTTTCTATAAGTATATTATGATCATTCTTACTAATATTATCCATAGATGCATTATTATTTTGTTCACCTCTATTTTCTCTTGCATCATCACTTGCATATACTACATTATTTTGTACATTGTTTGTCTGTAATGTATTATTAGCACTATTTGTAGTCAAATTATCTGGCATAGTGCTGTCTAATATAACATGAACTTGTTCTTCTTTAATTCTTCTAGCCTTTATTTGTTCAATTCTATTTTTTACATTATTCTTGGCTTTATGAAATAATACTTCTGCTAATCTTGAGAATCTACCTGAGAATATTACTTTAATAATTGAATTTGCAGAGTTATCTCCAGTAAACGATAAGTTTCTAGTCTTCTTAGATAATACAATAAATAATGGACTAATAGATAATGATAAAGCAGTGATACAAACTATTAATTTTTGCCCATATACTCCAATAATACCAGATTGTGTAGCAACAGTTGCTAGTACTAATGAAAATTCACCCAACTGGGCTAATATAATACCTATAGAAGTTGCTTTTGCTAATTCTATTGAGAACATCCTTAATATTATTGCATTGAAGAATATTTTCCATGTTGTTACTAGTATTAAAGAGATTAGTACTATAAACCAATTTTGGAACAAGAATTTTAAATCAAACATTAAACCAACTGATAAGAAAAATACCATTAGTAAAACATTTTGTATTGGTTTAATACTATTTAATACACTTTGTCTAGTTTGAGTATTACCAATGAACAATCCAGCCAGGAATGCTCCATATGCCTCAGACAATCCAAATAATGTTACCAAAGTAGCAGCTATGAACACAGATGCTAAAGTAACAACAGGTACTAGTTCATTATTTGGTATTAAATGATTAGTTGGAAGTACTATTTGTTCTTTCTTTCCCAAATATTTCAGCATGAATACAACTAAACCTATAGCAAAAGCTAATTCTAATACTATAGACATTCCTAATGGCTTGCCACATTCCTTTATTATCAACATCATTGGAACTACAACTATATCCTGGGCTACTAAGATACCTATAGTTATATGTCCTACATCAGTCTTTGATTCTCCCAAGTATTCTAATACTTTTACTATTGCTGCAGTTGATGATAAACATGTAAAGAACGCTGTTAATAATGACACATATACAGAAAAGCCAAATACATTAGATAATAAAACTGCTAATAATGCACTACCTAATACTTGTATTACTGTAAATAAAGTTGGTATTTTCCACATTTTAAGGAAGGACTTTATATTAAGTTCCATACCAATTACAAACAATAGCAATAGTATTCCAAGCTCAGAATAGAAATGCACCTGCTCTTGAGATGCAACCAATCCGAAGCAACTTGGACCTATTAAAACACCAGCTATTATATAACCTATCATTATAGGCTGCTTTAATTTACCAACTAGAATACCAGAGGTAGCAGCTAGTGTTAGTATTATTGTTAAATGTGCGAAAATATATTCGTAGTTCATACTAATATTATAACATATATATAATATGATGTACATACCTAAAGTATATGATTTTTAATTTAAAATCATAATAGTGTAGTATTTGTAGATGAAATATTAAATAATAATTATTATAATGGAAAAAGGTATGTGCATAAAAAATGCAAATAAACATCATGATAAATTCGCGTTGTCACTTGTTTTATAAAGAAATATTTAATGATATTGGAAATAAACAAAACAATTAAATAATTGTGTCATTAATATTATTAATCTAATAAAATAAATTAATGTATACTATATCTGGTTAAAAATTATAAATAATACATTTCATTTATTCTAATTTTAGATATATGTATTACCAGCAATAATAAATATACTATTTATCATATTTCTTTCTACATTGTATAATGTATTATGCATTGATATATTACTATAAATTGTATGATAGTATGCAAAGTAGCATTGTAAATAATGAGATACTGACATTTTATAATGATTTGCCAAATGAGTTTTTGAACAACATTAACGAAGTAGCTATAGATACGGAAGCGATGGGATTATGTCCTCACAGAGATAGGTTGTGTATAGCACAGTTTTCAAAAGGAGATAATATTAGTTATATAGTGCAATTCAATAACTATGACTCATCAGATAATATAAAATCTGTATTGCAAAATAAAAATATTACTAAAATCTTTCATTATGCTAGGTTTGATGTAATGATGTTATATAAATACCTTGGAGTAATGACTAATAATATATATTGTACTAAAATAGCATCTAAGTTAGTAAGAACTTATACTGATAAGCATTCGTTGAAAGACTTGTGTAATGCACTACTAGGGGTGGAAATATCAAAAAATGAAACATGTACAGATTGGGGTAGTATTACTTTAAGTAAAGAACAACTATTGTATGCTGCCACTGATGTTTTATATTTAAATAAACTGAAAAACAAGTTAGATATATTATTAGAACGAGAAAATAGAATAGAAATTGCTAAGTCATGTTTTGACTACTTACAAACCCGAGTATTGTTCGACTTAATGGTTGATAATAATTATGATATTTTTGCTCATCATTAGTAATTTAATATAAAATATTATGGACGTTGTATTAGATCATATTTTGAATACTTACTAACATGATTACTATTTAACTTAATGACAGATTCTAATTGTTGTATATTAGCTAATTGTGTCTGAATATTTAATGATGTGATTTTTTTGTCTTTTATGTTTGTAATATAACATCTAAGCATGATAGGATAAATATTTAAATCTTGGTTTATTACAGTATTAGGAATTG
>CACYBM010000018.1 GCA_902772645.1 uncultured Pseudomonadota bacterium
GAGAGAACTCTTATGTAAAAACAATAAAAGCAAAGAGAGATCCATTAAAATATGTATTCAATGGTTATAATGTAATTAATGGTTAATAAAAAATAACTATACAGTTTTGAAAAATCACTGAGACTGTATAGTCTTCAGACATATAAATAGAATATTAATGCACATGTTATTGGTTATTAAAATACTATTGCCAATAATGTTCATCAAATATAGCATTTTTATAGTATAAAATGCTATTGTAGTAAAAATTAATTGTTAATACAATCTAATATTTCGTAATTCTCTATTTTATTAATTCATTAATAACATTTTGTGGTATATCGCATATATTATAATTCTTTAAACGTATTTGCTTGTACCGTGACTTTGATCCTTTTATTATTTCGATATTACTTTTGGGTAGTTTGAAATATTTTGATATAATACATATTAGTTCTTTATTTGCTTGATTTGCTATTGGTTTACCATTAACAGATATTTTTATATATACTTTATTATCAATAGTTTGTATAAGTCCGTTAATGCATGACTTATGAGCTCCAGGTGTTAAGTAAATATTTATTAATACATCATTATTTGTACCTACAAAAATATTACTAATCATAATTTGTAATCATCATAGCAATTATACAAAAATATCACACTATCTATTATTATATAAAAAAATCTACATAATTTATTATAACATTAAATATAGTCTAAAAAATGTTGTCAATTCATATTATTAACAATACTGTTACAAATAATTGTATTTAATACATATTATTTATCCTTTACTCCTATTTTGTTTTTTGAGGAATATTTTTTATTATTTTTTTAGTTCACAGTATTTTTTGTATAAAGTATTACAATTTAATAAATAATTTTTATCTTCTATAACATTATTATTCAATGGTGCGTATTTATTTGTATATAATTTGTTTAATTGACTAATCCTAGTTTTCCATTCTTTCTGCTGTTGTTTAAGAATATTAATTTGATTTTGTATACTTTCAACTTGTATTTTATTACAGTTAATTTCACTTATGATTTCATCTTTATTTTTTTCATATTTACTGATAGCTAATTGAATTTTAGGACAAACTCCTTTCATTAGTTGTACCTTACTAGACAAATTATTATATAACTTCTTAGCAGTCTCTTTGTTAAAAGAACCATTAAGTTTTGTCTGCAATACATTATGTATACTATTAGTATATTCTTGTACAGCGTTAGATGGGGTGATATTCTCATAATTTGAAATATTCAAAGCACACTGTAAATAATAAGTGTTCTCAATTTTGCCAGTATCTTCTAGTGATAATGCAAGTGAAAGTTCCATAGCCGAGATATCCTGAAAATCACTTAAAACACCAATTAATGTTACGTATACAATTGATTTTAATATATTTTTCTTTGTCATTTTTTGTCATTAATTATACACTATAATTAGTATTATATTATAACTTCAATTAATTTTTAGTTAAGATTTAAAAATATGTATCAAGTATGTTAAAACAAACAGTTTAGTCTTTTTTCTGCTACATACAGCACACTACAAACTTAATACTATGAATATATTGTATAAGTTTATACTTATGTATCATTAAAAGAACATACAGTACTTATACTTATACAATATCAAATATCATACAAATGTATACCATATAACTAATTATTTTGCAATTTTGATAATTTCGCAGTTTTTTGTTTTATATTCTCCTTTAATTTGTTTATTTTATCTTTATATGAAATCATATCTTTCATACATGCTATAATATTGCTATTACATAGATGATTTAATTCGTTATCTGTTAATACTTTCATAAGTTCATAATCATTATTCATGACATTTCTTATAGATAACAATATATCATCTAATCTATTAGTGATATCGTAAATAGTACTTTCATGTACTTCATTTGTATATAATTTACTTATTATTTGACTTGTCAAGTAATTGACTTTAGTCTCGTTTATCTTAATTTCGTTATTAAAATTATTAATGTCATTTTTAATATTATTCACTTCAATTTTGTACTTATTATCAATTATCTCTGAAATCAATTTCATAGTATTGGTTCCATCAATAACAGATAGTTCTGCTATTCTTGTCAATATACAACTAAATTTATGCTCATTGCAAAAAGTTTTTAGATCCATATTTGGGATAATATCACTTTTGTAACAGTATTCATAATATTGGTTAATAAAAAGATTAATATATTCACGTTTGAAAATCCAAAGCATTCCATTTAATTCGTTTATTTGTTTTTCTAATATCTGATTTTGTATTGCAATTTCATTTGGTGAAACCCCAACTTGGTTTATATAATCATTATTATAATTATAATTAGCTTTATTTTCCATTGTATTCCCAATATTTGCTAATACGATAGTAGAAATAATAAATAATAAATTTCTCATAATAAATTTTATTTAAAACCAATTTATGATTACATTATAATATATCATTCTTATACAAAGCAATAAATTACCATAAATTGTATAAAATTAACAATAATTTATTTACAATGTTATACATCTTTTGCTACTTCATATACTTGATTTTTACTAAATAACATATATCCAGATTCTGTTCTGCATATTGGATTAATTTTATTAGTCCTAAGATAATATCTTATGGTTGAAATTGGTACTCCACAAATATTTGCAAATTCAGAAATATTTAATAAATCTTTTTGATCATAATTCTGTTCTCCAAATAAACTTCCAAATATTTCAGCGCTATTTAATAGCTGTTTTAACATATACTCGTAGTATTGAATAATATTGCCACTTACATTCCTTTTATTTATACTATTCAGGTATCGTTTTCTTTCTATTGGTCTAATTGTTAGCGGCACAACATTTATATGCAATAGAATTAGTGCCATTATTAATCTAGCTGTTCTGCCATTACCATCTATAAAAGGATGTATTTCAACCAATTTATAATGTGCCTCTATTGCTTTCAGTATGGAATCTTCTTTGTTATCTAATATCCTACAAAAATCATTCATCAAATCAGGAACTTTCAATGGATTAGGCAAAACCGCATTAGTACCAGCTATTCTAGCGCTAACATTACGATATCTTCTTTTGTATTCGTCATTTATTCCATTAAGAATTAATTCATGAATTCTTAGTATTACATCTTCATATGAGGCAATCTTTGCTTTCTGCAAGGATACTATATAATCAAAAGCTTTGGCATGGTTTTGTGCTTCTATAAAATGTTTTATTGGTTTTGAACCTGATGAAAGTCCTTCTTCTATTGCTAGTGCTGTTTCATGCCTTGTTAGTGTATTACCTTCTATATGATTTGATGTATATGCTAATTCAGTTCTAAGCCAACTTAAAACATTATCATTTAGGAAAAACTTATAGCTAAGGATTTTAGAGTAAGTTTTATACATACAAAAAATGCATAGTTCATAGTTTATTTTATTACAAGTATGAACCATACATATGCCCATATCAAGTGATATTATACATCACATGTAAAAAATTAATCTTGTTTTACTTTTACATGTGCTTGTTCTATTTTATTACTATTATTAAACTTCTTTGAATATTCATTAATAAGTTTTGATACATTCCTAATAAAACATTGTTTTACATCGTCACCTTGTATGATATCAAACTTGAAATCCTCAGGAATTTCCTTTTCAAATTTTAGTATACAAGCAATAGCTCCAGTAATACATTTAGCATAAAACATCATATCTTTTTCATATTCATCGTTATAAAATACACGCCTAAATACATTTGGATGTGTGGGATTTAAGTGTAGTATAAACAGAGCTTCTGTTAAAGTATACTCATGAGAAAGTGCTCCTCTTGAAGCAATTTTTTTCATAGCGCATAAAGCATCGTCCCATTGTGCATTAATAGCTGTGAGTAGTGATAATTTTTGAGCAGATACCAAATCACATTTATTTGCCAATATTTCGATATTACTAGATAATAATTTCTTACAATTATCTGGTAAACTTTCATACGAAACATTATCAAATGCAGTTCCATAATTCTTATGAGTAATGACAAATCGCTTACAAAGATCAAGAGTAAGATACCATATAGGTATATTGTCATTATTAACATAATTTATGTTTTTTTCTTTTATTATTTCTATTTGTTTTGGAAAATTTAGTAATGCATCATATTCTCTTTGAAACCTAAACATACTACAGTCCAATGATTTGTTTCCCCAAAATGTTTTTGTATTTTGATTCATGCAATATAACCATACAGATTCATGAATATTAACATTCTGCTTTATTGGATCATTCGAGCCAAAAGCATGAGATAAAATCAATATACACGAAGTAATAATACGTAAAATGTTCATTGTTTTTGCTCCAATTGTCCCAACAGATCACGTTTTGCAATTATATCATCATTATCATTACCATCTATTTGTATTTGGTTAACACTGTCAAAAGTAACTCCAGCCTTACTTAATGTTGCAGCATCTATTCCTCCGCGATATAGTTTTATTGCAGACATTTTGTGGTGTTCAATTAAATCCCGAACTGTCCATCCATCATCAGTTACTATTGATGTAGCTGGTATTCCTGTTCCTAGGATTTGAGCTGGCAAAAAATCCCCACTTTTTTTTAGTTCACTGATCTTTCCATTTTGTATTATATGCTCAAATATACGTTTTTGTTCTGCTATTTTTTTACAATCACAGATATCCTGGTTTTGGATATTTTTTAGATACGCAATATCATCATCCAGCTGTTGGTCTTCAGAAAATTTACCGAAACCTCTCCATCTGCCACATAGTTTCTTACGACAACCTATTCCACATTTTTTAAATAACCAACTAGTTAAATAAAATAAATCTGTTACAATTGTACTAACACCTAAAAATGATGCAGGCAAGCATGATATAGCTGGGCCAGCCCATCCTTCTAATAGTGAAAAAAAAGAAACACCGGTAGCAACAAATGATACAACTTCATTAGATAAAAATTTATCCCATAATGTAATCTCGTTATTAGTTGAAGATTCATTTATACACTTGCAATTTTGAATTGAGTTTAATATTATTGGCCGTAAAGCAAGATACGCCCATCCACTAGCAGATAACATTTCAAGTAAAAAAGAAAATTTTTCAAGTGCATAATTATTCTCTGTAATAGAAAATTTACTGGATGTACTAAAATTTGCATTACAGTTTTCAAAACTACAAATTGCCTTATTACATTCATTTATAATGGTAGAACAATTATACAATTCGCATTTTCCAGTAGCATATGTTTCTTGAAATGAAGTCAATGCAAATGGAACGATAAACATACAAATTGTTTTTCTTAACATAATATATCTTTATTTAATTCACACTTCACCTTTTATTATATTTCAACTAAATATTATTGTCAATAAAGGAAAATATTTTATAATATTTATTCGGTTTGTAAAATATTATTTTATTATAATCTATAATACTGTTTTAATTATAATGCCCATATCTCTTATCTGTATATGTAACACAAAATAATTTTTATATACAATATTAAAATTTTATTATTTAGTTTTTATCAGCAAAATGCTATTTATATTGATCAATAAGATATTATTACTATATATTATGTATTAGTAGCTTAAAAATTTTATGACATACCCATTGACCGAAACTGTTTAGTGTGTTATTCTGAAAGTAGGTTGGGTCATCGTCTAATGGTAGGACAACGGTCTTTGGATCCGTCAATCCAAGTTCGAGTCTTGGTGACCCAGCCATTCTAGGAGTTGTCTATTGTTCTTTTACACATAGGGTTATTTGCTGTTTGTATGTATTTTTAATGTATTGTGAATGTATGTGTTTAAAAGTAATCAAAAGTTTTTTATTGTGATTTATTGCAGGGAATGATTAAAAATATGATACAACACAAATAGAACATTTATATATATATATTAGTAAAGGTACTATGTTTTGAAATTTAATTTGTGTACTTATAGTTATTATTTTATATTAATTTATGAAGGTGTTTATTATAGGTTATTTTAATTTGATTACTGTATTTATGATATAGGATTAACAAAAAAATTATGGTAATATATTTGTTGTGTTTTACATATTGAACAATTTATATTGTTACATAATATTTTTGATTAATTTGGAGCAAATTCCAAACCATTGGCAATTACTACATATAGTTTTGAATTTACTGATGGTTAGATGATTTTTAATAATAGTATTTATTTCATTTAAACTATAATGTATATTATAATTAAGATTACAAATTGTTTTATAAGAATCATCTAGATACTTTATAAAAGTTTCGTTTTTACATTTATTACTTGATAGTTTATTTGGACAATATTTGCACACATTATCACAATAATTAATTAGACTAATACAATTTTGATATGGATTTGAATTAATATACTTAATAATATTACTAAAATTTCGTACAAATTCTTCACTATAACCTTTCCCTATAAAACTTTGCATACAGATAATGTGGTGCACCCTGAGAACTATCATTACATTTTAATAGATTTGTAATATGTTTTACATAATACCATACTAGCACTTGTAATCTATATAATATTATGTTAATTTATGATATATATTATATATATAATAATACATATGTTTTTAAGTTTGTTATATTGTTTTTCAAATTTAAATATTGATGTTATAGCTCCATCATCGGGAATTGATGACATAGAATTTTGGAAAAAAATAGAAAAGCTTGTTGGTAAAAAATGCAATAATAAGAATACAAAATCATCACAACAACAAGTATTTGAAGATGCTAGTAAAAAATTTGTCATACTAGATAAATCTTTGAAATCTAATAACAAAATATTATGGGCAATTAGAGGTGGCTATGGTATTGATAAAATAATGCAATTTATAATAAAAGAAGATTATAGTAATATTAAGAAGAAAACAATAGTTGGATATTCCGATTTAACTGCATTACAAATATACTTTTCTCAAAAGTATGGATGGAAAAATATTAGCGGTTGTATGTTAAAGGATTATTTTGATAGTAATAAAAATCAAAAATCAAAAGATGCTATATATAATTACTTATCTGGTAAAACTTCCTATTTAATAATATCTAATTTAAAACCATTAAACAAAAGCGCAAAAAATACTAAAATAATAGAAAGCAAAACTACAGGTGGTAATATGACATCAATACAAAATGGAATAGGAACTCCTTGGCAAATAGATACAAAAAATAAAATATTATTTCTAGAAGATGTAAATGTTAATGGTTACCAATTAGATAGAATATTAACTCATTTCAAGAATGCTGGATTGCTTAAAAACGTAAAGGCAATAATATTTGGTAATTTTGGTAATATGGAACAGAATATGGAAATATTAAAACATTTTGCAAATAGTATAGATATACCAATATTCCAAACAAACTCATTTGGTCATCAAAGAGAAGCTTTACCAATGGGTATTAATTTTGACGGCATTATAAGCAAACAAGAGAATAATTATATTATAAAGATGAATTAATGTATGGAATATACAATCACTGCATACATAAAACTGCACATATCTATAATAAAGTGTAATATATCATTGCAAATACAAATGTTATACAATCACTGGCGGAGAGAGGGGGATTCGAACCCCCGATACGCTAATAAACGTATACTCGCTTTCCAGGCGGGCTCCTTCAGCCACTCGGACATC
>CACYBM010000019.1 GCA_902772645.1 uncultured Pseudomonadota bacterium
AATGGTATTATTATACGTATCCAAATACTTTTGTGTTGCAAAAGTAGCGTTTGTCAAATTTAATAATGAATCATCATTCTGCATAACATCATTATTATCAATGTTACATAGTACTTTTGATAATGATATCGTACTTTGATTATGAACCTTTTCTTCTTCAGCACATATCTTAAAGGTTTTTAACATATTAGCTTTAATATTATTGACAAGTGGACTCTTTTTCGAAAAATCAACATCTTCTGTTCCACAGGTATCATATACTGCTTTGATTAATAAATACTTTATGTTAAATTTCCAATAATCAATCATAGACAATTTTCTATTAGACTTAGATAATTCACTAACATATCTAAGGAAAGAATACATTTTTACTGGATCCTTCTCGATACTACTCAATACATCATGCTTAATATTATTTGCCTGTAAGAATGTTTTAATAATATTAGCTATTGCACTTGAATTCTTAATTATTTTGAAAGTACTCATTTTATTATTGTCACATTCTGAATTTACTTTGTCTATTATTTTCCTGATTTCACTGGATTTACTTAATATTGCACTATATGATTCAGGTAATGGTATTGTTTCTACAATTTTTTTGAATTTTCCATAGTTCTCTTTATTATTAGTAATGTATTTCAGGATTGGGTCGTTTTTCAATTGCTGAGTAATGATTGATGATAAGTAATTACTATCAAATTTGTTTAGTCCAAACATACTATAAAAAATATCACTTATTTTCATAGTTCCAAGCTCATCATTAATTGCGAGCTGTTGTTTATTGCCATAAGCAGCTGATAATAAATGACTTAATGTAACATTTTCCACAAAGTTATTGTTATATGAATCAATAACATATTCTACCAAATTATTATCTTTAATAATATCTGCTATCCTAGAATCAGATTCCTCTTTTCGGACTTCTTCTATTAATTTCTCAAGATCATTGCATTCGGTATATAAAGACACAAAATCATCAAGTACTTTTTGAGAATCTTTTGCAATTAATTTGTTAGTATTAGATTGCCTAATCAATTGACTAATATTACTGTATGCCTGTTTAATAGAATTACTTAATTTATAGTTTTCTGTTTTACCTAGATTATTGTATACATATTCTAACAAATAATACACGTTAAAACGCTTAGAGCTCAAAATGTTGTTACTTAATATCTTAGCGTAAGTTATATTAATATTATCATTATCAATATTTCTTCCTATTGTACATTCCATCAGTTCATATTGCATTAAACGCACAAATAAAGACTTTAATTGTGCACTAGTCATATATTTAAAGACATTTGTTTCATAATCAATTTCATTACCAAATTTGTTGGCATACACTGATGATAGTATACTTGACATCTCTCTTATACCGAACACTGCATACTGTCCAGCTTCTTCATTGGTAGAAAGATTATTAGCTATTGCATTTAATAATGCAAATTTTTCATCCATCCAACCACATTCGTTCTGTAATGACTCAACTAACTTATTGTCAATTTTCACGAACATATCATTTCCATTTTGCAGTTGCGTTAACAGGGATTGTAATGTAGGAATATCACTCTTTGAAGTTAGTTTTAATACATTTGTAGAAGTCTTAGATGCACTTTCCCTTGTTTCTTCTCTCATAATCTTTTTTATTTTGTTCCAATTTTCTAAGTTTTCTTTTACTGTCCTGAGTTTTACAATATCAAATACAGATGAATTCTTGTGAATACGATTTTTTAAATCGGAATACTGATCACTATTTGCAAGTGGATCCTGATCTCTCAATTTACTGTTTAAATTATTTAAAACTACGTCTGCTTTATAACCAGAAATAATGTGTTTGTTACCCTTAAGCTTTGGATTAAATTTGTACAATAAGTTAAAGTTATGTCTGCCAGTTAGTCTAGCGTTACTTACACATATTTCGTCTTCAATCTTATCGAAAATATTAATACTACTCTCATCAAATAACAGGTTTTTTATTTTTTCTTTTATCAAGACTTCATTATTATCACTACCATCAAAGTCATAATTAGTTTGCTGCATGTATTGATCTTCTTGTGTCGAACTGTCATCATTTGCATTATTATAAATAGCAAGCAATATACTAGCATGTATATCAGGCAACAAATTGTTACTAACTTGTACATCCTTAAAATTGTTATAGATATATGTTGCAATATTGTCATTTATTACTTGATCGTCACTACTATTATAAGCTTTTATAGATCTATAATTATTGTATAATTCCTTGTCATTGTTATATTTATAAGCAGCACATCGCAATCTAATTAATTCCAGAACTATTATATTTTTCAATTCAACGTTATCAGTATTATGTTGCACGTCATACGACAAAATTTTAGCAGTGTTATATATCATGTTACTAATTGTATTCAACATGTTAATATGTTTGTCTGCTTTATATGATCCTGATATAGAATTAAAATTTCTTAGTTGTTTGTAATATTCGTTATACAAATTCCACTTGCTAGAAATATCCATATTCAATAATAAAAGTTTTACTATAAATTGTGTAATATCGTTGTTATTACCTTTCTTATCCATTTGTTGTAATAATTGCAACATACCGTTTGCTGATATTTTATTATCATCTTTTATGAAACCCATTATTAGCTTACTAGTAAAACTTGGAATATCCGGGCCATAAAATTTCTTGTTCTGATCATGCATAAACATCATATTATCATCAGATTTTAAATCATCAGCTAATAGTTCCTTCAAATTAATATCAGGCTTATATTTACCTATTATTTTTTGAACACGATCAATAAATATTCCTTTGTCGTTACCATCTAGCTCTTGCACAGTATTAATTAAATCTTGTATAAAATCACTGTTATAGTAATTATTATTCAGATCTGTATCTATTGCTTTTGTTGAATAAAAACTATCATTGAAATCTTGTTGTACAGATGCATTATTATTATTCATCGCAAATAGATCAAATATACTACTAAAATCAATACTTTTATCACTATTCCATAATAACATATTATCATTCGTGTTATAATGTGAATTATATTTTTTC
>CACYBM010000020.1 GCA_902772645.1 uncultured Pseudomonadota bacterium
GGGTGATATTCCTTGTTAGCTCAGTTGGTAGAGCACTTGGCTGTTAACCAGGGGGTCGTTGGTTCGAGTCCAACACAAGGAGCCATTCTTTATTGTCTCATGTTATTCCTGGTTTTACTCCCTTGCTATTAAATGTTTTATCATCTCAATTGTCAAGTGTATTGTATGCTGGAATGTAACTATGAAGTATCATTATGACATATAGTTTTATTATAAAGGATGTATTATGATAGATTCACATTGTCACTTGTTTTATGAAGAAATATTTAATGATTTAGATAATAAACTAAATTTTGCATATTCAATGGGAGTTACTAATTTTCTAACTGTTGGAACTGATAATAAGCATATGCGTCAGAACATTGATATAGCAAATAAGTATAGTAATATAGTATGTTCTATTGGTATTCATCCAACGGAATATAATTGCGGTTATGATATAGAAGAAATGAGAAAATTACCAGCACAACATAATAAAATAGTTGCGATAGGAGAAGTTGGATTGGATTATCATTATATAGACTTGGCTCCAAAGGATAAGCAGCTATTATTGTTTGAAGAAATGTTACAATTAGCAAAAGATACTAATTTGCCAGTAATATTACATTGCAGAGAGTGTTTTAATGATGATCTATTTAAATTAATAAAGAAATATACTAATAATGCAGTTTTTCATTGCTTTACAGATACATTAGATAACGCCAAGAAAGTAATAGATGAAGGGTTTTACTTATCATTAACAGGAATAGTAACTTTCAAGAATAGTGGAGAATTAAGAGAAGTAGCTAAATATGTACCAGATGATAGATTACTAATAGAAACAGATAGCCCATACCTTGCTCCAATACCCCATAGGGGAAAATCAAATGAACCTGGATTTGTAAGACACGTAGCAGAATGCATATGTGAACAAAGGAAATGCACATTAAAACATTTATCAGATATTACTGATGAGAATTTTTATAGACTATTTCCTAAGGCTGAGATAATGCTTGAAAGGAAATAAAGTTGATATTTATTGTATATAAATATGCTGCCACAATGTAATGAGTGGTAGATAATAAGATTATTGTAATTGTAGAATATTAAAGGTAGTAATATTGTGCTTATGTTGCTGAGTAAATATTACAAAATTATAGAAAATGGTTCATATTATTCGAGTATTATTAAATGATATTTTATTTTCTGTTTATTATAATTTATTAATAATTTTTGTTATCTTAATTTGTTTTTAAAAAAAATAAATTAACACTATATCATTAGTGCTTACATAAAAAAATATTTGCTTACAAATATTAATTCTTTTTATGCTATAAGACTTTATCTAAGTAAATTACAATAATAAACAAATACGATACATATAGACTACTATAAAATAGTCTATAACATGTATCATATTCAAAATTATTAAATTTATTTACTTTTTTTATATATATTACTTAACTATCCATATTTACTAATTTTATTTCTTAGTTAGCAATTTTTTAACATTCTCAACAGCTGTTTCTACAACGGTTACAGCATCTAAAAAGTAATACTTTTTTCGCGAACTTGATTCATTAATTGGCGAGCATTTTCAGATTCTGTTTGTAAATAGTCTATATCAAATTTTATATTATTTTCTATTAGGCCATTCTCTGGAATAAAATCGTTATTATTGGCACTGATTTCTGATGATTCTTCTTGTAATTCATTGATTTCTTATTATTACGATCTATTTGCATAAGTATATTAAAAAGTCTTGATTTTATATTGCCATCATTATTGCGAAATTCTGCTATTATTTGTTGACTTTGATTTAATAGTTCCTCTACTGCACTTTTATTAAATGGTTATCCTTGACTTATAATATCCTTTAACTTATTAGTAATTTGTACAAGAGCAGTTTCACTATTATTTAATAGTTGCAATGAATTGTCCAGAATAACTTGTGCATCTATCTTGTATTGTTTTGAAAATCCTTCGCTTTGTTTGTTATATTTATTAAATGCATCTTCATCTTCTAGTGCATTCTGCATACTAACTGCTTCATTTTGAATCATTGTTCCAGTAGTAATACCTAAGAATAATACTACTTTCAATAAATTATTAATCATATTTACCTCTTTTTAAAAACAGATACTACCATAGTATCTAATATAATTCTATCAAAAAAAAACAAGTCAATTTAAATATTTTATGAAATATTTAAACCAGATACCGAATGTATACAAGTTAATATTGTTATTAAAAGAATTAACAAATATACGGAGAGTATATACATTTTAAAATAAGATCAATAAATTTCCAATATTATAAGAAAGGTAGTAATTTGATAATGCGTAATTGTGATTACACAATAAAATCTAGTGAAGCGTGTATGAATTTATTGCGCATATCTTGTGATAAGAGACGTTGGGTAATAAAATATAAAAAGTGAATAAATAAAGTAATGACATTCTATATTTTTGGTACAATAAATATGTTAATTGTAATTTTACTACACATGTGATTATTATTGACACAACTTTAAGCATTAATTAGTTAATCTGTAATTTTTTATAAGAAATAATTCATTCTCTACACCAAACTGTTGTTGATATAAAAGTAATAATATGATAGAATTGTGTAGTATAGATTAATTGATTGATCGCTCGGAGTATTTTACTTTGAGAGGAAAGTCCGGGCTTCGTGTAAGCAAGATGCCGGATAACATCCGGAGTACTATTTAGTACATGGAAAGTGCAACAGAAAATATACCGCTATATCATAAGATATAGTAAGGGTGAAAAGGTGTAGGTAAGAGCTCACCACATGTGTGGTAACATGCATGGTATTGTAAACCCCATCTGAAGCAAGACCAAATAGGGATAGCGTGATTGATATCGTAGGTGCTTACAACTGTAGCTATTCGGGTAGGTTGCTTGAGCTTAATAGTAATATTAAGCCTAGATAAATGATCAATCAGGGATGGTGGGAATACCAATATGGTATGTTTGTGTAGATATTTTGAAATCCTAAGGCAGTAGTTGTAGCGTACTTATAGGTGAATTACAGGCATTAAACGATATTTTAACTTTGATAATACCTACAGTATCTTGGTAAGTAGATTTGAGATATCAAATACCACAAATTGTGGATACTTGTGGAAAACTAGAAGTGCGATGTTTGTGGATTATAGTTGTAATATGAAACATAGCTTTTGTATCATGTATAACAAACAATGAGGTATTGGTGCTTTGATTAGCAATGTATGCTTATACAGTGAATGTTTGCCTGAATTTCATATTCTGGACAACAAAAGTTAATGGGATTCTTAAAATCCTGGACAGAACCCGGCTTATAGATTAATCTATACATATTGTTTAGAAGGATTGTATTATGTTTTTATTAATATTTATTATATTTATTACAGGTTATATATTTATCAAGCTATACAATATTTTTGGCAATAGTAAATACGATATTAATAATATGCGCAATGTTGATAAGGAAACTGAAGCTAAAATGAAAACAGCTATTGAAGCGTTGATTAACTCATCATCAGAGCACAACAAGAATGCAGTAACCGTTGTTAAGCCAACACAAATAGTGGATCCTAAGTTATCGGACGAATTAATGAAAGTTAAAGAAATTATTCCTGATTTTGTACCAGAAGTGTTTTTGAAGAATGCTGAACAGATTTTTGACAATGTCTTTGATGCTTTCATTAACAGTAAACACCAGGTATTAAAAGAGTTATTGGAGGAACATTTATATAATAGTTTCGCTACTCAAATAAAAAGAAGAGAAGACAATAATTTAAGACAGGAAATAGATATAATCCATCAACAAACAAGTTTATCTGATATAAGAGTATCATATAAGTCTATACAATTACTTGTATCAATAGATGTAAGACAAATGGCTGCTATGGTAGATATTAATGGACAATCACTAGATAATCCAAATAGGTTGTATAGAACAGTACAACATAAGTGGGTATTTGAAACATCAATCCTTGTTGACAATAATATTCTCAATAATGAACATATCAATAAACCGCATTGGATTATTACACAAACAAGTTCTAGTGAAATAAATAGATTCTAAAATAAATTATTCATCAATTAAAAGATTTCTTATGCAGATGATAGTAGTAAAACATAATGAATTACAAACAAAACGAGTTCCAGTAAGGTGAATAGATTTTAAAACACATTATATAATTACAGAAACTGTTTTTATAATATATATAATAATAAAAATACAGTAATTTATTACTTAAAGTAGTTCACTAAATTATGCAATATGTGATATATTCAATTGAAGTATCTGTTATACAAACAATAGTAAAACTCAATGTATTATAATACAAATTAATTCTAGTAAAGTGAATAGGTGTTAGAATTATTAGATATTTAACAAAGTTATTTTGTAATGCGCACGACAATAAAAACCAATTGCTTCTAATTCGATAATACGGAATATGACAATAAAACATATTAGATTATAAATTAACATTATTATAGTTAATCTAATTGTTTTTCTTTTCAATACTTTTGAGATAGAATATAACATGAAACGCAATAAATTATAATACCAACAAGTTCAGATTTAATAAAAAGAGTTATTATACCAAAGATTATATTAAAACATATTAGAATTGTAAAATAAAAAATTTTTAAAATATGTTAAACTATTTTAGTAACTAAGATAATGGGCCATGTAGATATACTTATAGAAAAATAATATTACTATTTCAAAAAAAATTAGCAAAAGATCTATGGGCTTTTTTACTATTTGAAATGGTATGAAATAGATTAGCAAAATATAAGCATGATTGGTAAATAGCGTGTAAGCAACTTATGATAAGAAATGATTTATTAAGTTATAGTTCAAACCAGTTCTGATAAAACAAATGGTATCCATAATCTATAGTACATTGTACTATTTTATAAGTTAGTATTTATTAGTAATTATTGATTTTTATAATTTGTATCTAGTATATTGTTGGTTAGTAAATGATTTTAGAATAAATTATCTAATTAATAAAATTATAACATAATAGTAATTAAAATATAATGTATTTATTATAAAAATACTATAAATATATAAGTAATTAAAGTTATATGGAGATAAAAGTAGTTATAATTTGATATCTGTGTTAGAATGATAAAAAGAAATGTACATTTGAGGTAACATCATTATATGAGTTGCATTAATATGACATTATCAATACATCGTGAAGGTTATAAGTTTATTGGTATTGGTCTTCTCGTGTCGTTTATATTTCTACTATTTTGTCAAGCGCTATTTTGGATATCTTTAATAATGACTCTTGGGATAACAATATTCTTTAGAAATCCAAGAAGGGCAGTTCCTAAAGATGAAAATCTTATAACTAGTCCTGCAGATGGTTTAGTATGTAACATATCTTATGAAGAGCCTCCAGCGGAATTGGAATTGGGTACTGAAAAAAGATATAGAATTAGCATATTTTTAAGTATATTTAATGTACACATAAATAGAGTTCCAATGTCTGGTAAGGTAAAAAAGGTAATATATACTCCTGGACAATTCATTGATGCATCAGTAGATAAATCAAGTTTGTGTAATGAAAGGAATACAATAGTATTAAAAACAAGTGATAATGATAACAGTTTAATGGCATTTACCCAAATAGCTGGTAAAATAGCCAGAAGAATAGTGTGTGATGTACATGATGGACAGGAAATAAAAAAAGGAGAAGTATTTGGTTTAATAAGATTCGGTAGTAGAAACGATGTATGGCTACCTGTAGGAGCTGTACCACAGGTATATGTAGGACAAACAACTGTATCTGGAGAAACTGTACTAAGTGACATATCACAAAGTGATCAAAAACCACGTGAATGTGTAATTATACAGTAATTATTAATAAATATATAATATACTATTTATATTGGGTGTATATTATATGAAAAATGTCAAACTTCGAATTAATACTTAGTAACCTGCAGGAATGGGGTTACTGGGTAGTGTTTATTGGAGCGATATTTGAAGGTGAATTAATATTGCTCTCCTCAAGTGCTGCTGCTGCTTTAGGATATCTGGATATATATAAAATATTTTTAATAGCCTTCTGTACTACTGTATTAGTTGATAATATATTATTTTTTATTGGTAATAAGATAGGAATAGATTGGTTAGTAAAAAGATTTCCTAAACTGGAACCTGCAAAGAATAAGGCATTTAAATTCCTAAATAAAATGGATATATTTTTTATATTTATGTTTAGATTTATTTATGGAATAAGAACTATTAGTCCCTTGATAATAGGATCAGCTCATGTAAAACCTATAAGATTTATTGTATGTAATATATTTTCAGGTTTCTTATGGGCAGCTCTTGGATGTTTTATCGGTTATTCCATCTCAGGATTAATAGTATCTGATAAATTTAGTACTACTCCAACGATTATTATTATTACACTTGCTTTCATACTAATATTATTGATAGCATGGTTTTTTATAAGGAAAAAGTTAGATGACTAGGAAATTAACTTGCTCATAGTGTCTACCAAATGTTAATATATAAGTGTACATAATAATATCGTTTAATTAATTTAGGATTATAGACATGCAAGTTATACTTTTAGAAAAAGTTGGAAAGCTAGGATCAATTGGAGATTCTGTGAAAGTTAAGAATGGTTATGCTCGTAATTACTTACTACCACAACATAAGGCATTAAGATCTACTAAGGCCAATATAGAGTATTTTAAGGCCAAGAAAGATGAAATAGAAGCCAAGAACTTAAAATTAAAACAAGAAGCCGAAAAAGTGGCATCAACAATGCAAGATGTATCAGTAACGGTAGTAAGGCAAGCAAGTGATTCTGGATTCTTATTTGGTTCTGTTAGACCAGCTGATATAGTTGCTGAATTAGAAAAACAAAATATAAAAGTATTAAAGGGACAATTAAAAATAAATAGTCCATTGAAAACAGTTGGTACATATAGAATAGGAGTTCAATTACATCCGGAGGTGCTAGTTGATATAATACTTAACGTTGAAAGTTTTCATCAACAGGATAATATTGCAGAAGAAATACCTCAAGAAGAAGTTGATGCAAACAAAGTAGACGGCAATAAAGATCAAAATACTGAAAAACAGAAATAATTTCTGATAAGTATAAATTATCAAGGCATTTATTAATAGGGTATTTCTTTACAGATTATCCTATTTTTTTTATATATGAAAGGTAACAAATTATGAGTAAAACTATTTTTACCCCAGTGCGGGGCATGAAGGATTTATATGGTATAGACTTTAATAAATATAAATACATAATAGATACTGCTATAAAAATAGCAAATAAATATGGGTATAGTACAATAGAAACTCCAATAGTTGAAAACACAGAGGTATTCCAACGATCGATAGGAGATGATACGGATGTTGTATCTAAAGAGATGTATACATTTAAAGATAAAGGAGATGAATCGATTACATTGAGACCTGAAGGTACTGCTGGAGTTATGAGAGCGATAGTTAGTAACAATATGGTAGTGAGTAATAATCTTCCATTAAAGCTTATGTATTATGGTCCAATGTTCAGATATGATAGGCCTCAGAAGGGAAGGTACAGGCAGTTTCACCAGTTGGGTTTTGAAAGCATAGGAGCTAAAAGTCCATATACTGATGCTATTAATATAGCCTTGGCAAATGAAATATTAACTTCAGTTGGTATTTTTGATTGTCAAGTGTATATAAATAGTTTAGGAGATTTATCATCAAGAGAGAATTATCTAAAGGCAATAGTAAAGTATTTCTCAATATATGAAGATAAACTATCGGAAGACTCCAAAATACGATTGAAGAAGAATCCATTGAGAATATTAGATTCCAAAGATCAAAATGACAAGGAAATATGTTTAATGGCTCCTAAGATATCTGATTATTTAAATAAAAATGATATAAAATACTTCGAATGTGTATGTGAAACGTTAGAAAAATGTGGTATTAAATATGTAATAGATAACTTATTGGTAAGAGGTTTAGACTACTATAGTCATACTATATTTGAATTAAAGATAAGTAATGGACAATATAAAGATGCAATAGGTGGTGGTGGGAGATACGATGGACTATTAAAGCTTCTTGGCGGGCCTGATGTTTCTGGTATTGGATTTGCTATTGGAATGGAAAGATTGATGATGTTGTTAGATGAAAATAAATTTCAACAACAAGAATACATAGTATCAGTAATTCCAGTTTCAGATAAAGAAATAGATAATGCTTTTGAGTTATATAAAACAATATTATCTAATAATATAAGAGCTGAGTTTGTACATATTGGCAATAATTTAAGTAAAAAAGTAGAAATAGCAAGTAAATTGAATAGTACTATTTTATTAATAATAGGAGAAGAGGAAGTAAAAAATAATACTATAACAATTACATATATGAACAAATCAGAAGAAGCCAGAAGAAATAAAACAATAGATAGAAATAATATAGTAGGATTTTTAAAGTATAATTAAAAAATGCATAAATAATAAAATTTTTAAAAAATATATAAGATAAATATTGAGAATGAGGATGTGTTAATAATATAACATATCCTTTGTATTTATTTGTGCATGGCTGATAAAAATTGTGAACATGAAAATATTTAATCGCAAGAAATAATATTTTGTTGTACCTAATAATACATGCTATAGAGTGTATGTAATTATTAAATTAAAATAGTCATTATCCACTACTAATATCACTTGTATTTGCATTTTGAGGATTGTGAAATAACAAATACTTTAGCCCAGTATCATTCTAAATCATATTACTATTATTTTTATCTTTTATTATCTGATGTTCGGTTTTACTATTACTAACTTTATTATATATTATTAATTAATTAATCATATATAAAGCAATATATTAATGATTCTTTTTACACTTTATTATATATATATAATACTTACGTTGTAATATGCAAACCAGTAGTAATACAATCACAACTAGTAAAAATTCAATTAGCACTGTGCAAATTGAGGATTGATTATTCAACAACCGAACAAATTTATTTCCATATTCAAATGCAATAATCATTGTCGTAATCTTGAACCTAATAATATAATGAAATTATGTCATATTTATTTTAAATAAATAGCAAAAATAAATTGTATAAATATTTTTACTTCATCTGTTGTTAAACTAGTACTATTAGCTACTGGTTCTATATACAATATAGATTTACTGTCAAATACTATAGTGATATATATTTCATAACATTACTAATAACAATGCCCTATCATAACATATTTTAATTAATATACACATCAATTCATATATTAGATAATTAATTATTATTATACGACAGCATGATAATATATACTACTTATCGTTTATATAATTTTTTAAAAACTCTCTAGCTGCCTTTGTTTCCGCTTCCTTCTTAGAAAAACCAGAGGCTTGTATAGTATTACCTAATGCCGTAACTGATACTGTAAATACTGGATGGTGTTTAGGACCAGTTTCTGATAGTAATGTATACAATGGTACTTCATTAGTATTAGCTTGGACAATTTCTTGTAGTTGTGTTTTTGGTTCTTGATCTTCTTCCCTATACCGTTTAAATACTGGTTTCCATAATCTTGTTACTATATATTCGACTACTCTATAATCTCTTCTGCTATCGATAAATATTGCTCCGAGAATGGCTTCCATTGCATCTGCTAATACTGTCTTGTTATTCCGTAATGCTGGCCCTGCAGTTTTTATTATATTATTTACTCCTAGTTTTATTGCTACTTCATAACATGATTCAGCACATACAAATGCAGAATGCATTTTAGCCATTTCTCCTTCATTACCTGCAGTTTTTCTGTATATGTATGCAGCTATTACTACTCCAAGTATTCTATCTCCTAAAAATTCCAATCTTTCAAATGGCATTGCACTTTTTTTGATACTAGAATGTCTCAATGCATTTCTTAATAATTCCTTATTTTTAAATGTGTATTGCAGCTCATCTTCTAAATATTTTAATTGTTTCTTAGAAATTAGTAATGTATTAATATTGTGTTTTATTTCTTCCATTATAATATACTAGTAAAGAATCTTTCGAATCTCATTGAGAAGAACCATTTGAATACCTGGTACCATTCGCAACTAGTCGAGAAGAATATCCATTTAGCTTTACCCATAATTCTTTCAAGAGGAATGAATCCTACGTATTCCATTACTCTACTATCCTGAGAGTTATCTCTATTATCACCCATAGCAAAATAGTGTCCTTCAGGAACAGTAAATGGCCCTACATTGTCTAATCCACCTTGTCCGAATGGAAACTTTTTGATAAATGTATGTTTATATCCATTTGGTAATTCTTCGGTGTACTTAGTATAAGTATCATAATTACCTCTATCCATTATCGAATAACTTCCTTCTTCAGTTATTTTACATGGTTTATCGTTGATATTAACTACTCCATTTATTACCTGGACTTTGTCTCCTGGCATTCCTATAATACGCTTGATGTAGTTTTTATCTCCATCCTTTGGATTCCTAAATACTATTACATCTCCTTGTTGTGGAGCTCTACTAGCCATTACTCTACTCTTAAATTTAGGTAATGGGAAAGTAAATTGCCACATTCTAAAAGAATCGTTTGTATAACCATACGTAAATTTATCACACAATAGGAAATCACCAACAAGAAGTGTTGGTATCATTGATCCTGAAGGGATTTTAAATGGCTGGTACAAAACACTAGTAATTACTCCAAAACACAGAAATACTTTTATTAAATCCTTAGTACCGCTCCATATTTCTTTTCCTATTGATTTATTTTCATTATTTGATTTACTCATTACTGTACCTTAATTATCATTAATCCAATCTATTAAGTTATTAGATGAAGCAAACCCAGCGTGAGATGCTACTTCTGTTCCGTTCTTGATTAATACTAAATGAGGAATTGCAGATACTGAATAATTATTTGCTAATTCTGAAAATTTATCAACATCTATTTTTATTATTAATAAATCAGTTAATTTTTCACTCACCTTGTCAAGTAATGGCATTAGCATTCTACATGGACCACACCAAGTAGCAAAAAAATCCAATAAGATACTATTATTTTTCTTAAGAATATCCTCAAATTCTTCACTTACATTATCACCAGGTTTTATTATATTTTCAATATTTATTATCATAAATTACTCCATTTATTCAGACTTTAATTTTTCTACTTCCTTTAATACTATTTGTTCTACTATTTTCTTTAAATTTTCATTCATCCACTTCTGCACATAACTTTCAACTATTGTTCTTAAAAATTGTTCTACTGTCATATTATAGCTTAATTCACTAGTAGTTTTAACCTTCTTCTGTTTACCATATGCTTTCAATGCCTCAGCGAGTTTATTAAATGGACTATTCTGTCCTGATTCATTTTGACTACTAATAATACCATCTTCTATACTGTTATTATTTACACTATTTTTCTTTTTATTAAAAGTACTATTACTATTATTATTAATTAAATCATCAATATCATAGTTTTGCAATGGATCAGGTTCAATAGTTCCTGTTTTAATATTATCATCATTATTCTGAGGGAATATATTGCTAGCATCAAGATTTATTACTTTATCGTTATTCATATTATCTTGTTGTTCATTTTGAGATGATGCAAATTTATTAGATTTAGAAATATCTTCCTCAGATACATATTTCCTTATGGAAGACAAAATATCCTCCATTGACATATCTTCATCTTTTTTATTAAAACCAACCATAACTCCTCACATATGCATCATACAATACTATTATATTATTTATTATAGCCTTTTTTATTCTAAATTTGTGTTGTACCAATGTTTTCTATTGTTTGTATTATTATACACCATTTTTTGTTTATCATTTATTACTAATTGTGTCTTAAGTCCTGCTTTAATTACATATCAAAACCTTTGTTGCAAATTCAACTTCACTATCACTTAACAATATGCTTGTTTTTATTCCAAGTATGTCAATAATGGACTCCCATTTGTTACTCAAATTTTTTATCAGCAATTTTTACTGGTATCCACATTCCCACCTATACTCTCAGTTTACCAATTACACTTTATCTATTTACTTTTTGTTTTTACTCAAAGTGTATAGAATCTTCGCATTAGATTTGATAACATCTTGCTGGTGGAATCCTCACTGCATCCCGAGTTTACAAGATCTTCATCTTCATCTTATTTTGGAATCTCCTATATCAATCCGATTCGTCTAGCTACTAAAATACCAACTACTTATCTAAATGCATATTAAGATATATTATCCACTATCATTTGGAGTTTACCATCTTGAACGAATCTTATTCTCAACTCCAAGCTCATCGGCGCTGGATTCTTCGTTATCACTCCGAGTTCATGCTAGATTCTCCGTTGTCACTCCGAGTTCTCCATATGTAGGTATAATTCTCTTTATTTGTCTCCTGTATTCTTTCTTATAGTCAAAATCCAATCCTTTTAATTTTAAGTCAATAGGGTTAAACCATCCAAGCAATGTCATAATACTACACTGTTGTATATATCTATCCTTTATAGCATTAGTTAACATGGAATGAGCTTTAAATAATTCAAGCTGTGCATCTAATACATCCTTTGTAATCTTAGTACCAGCTGCTTGTTCTTTTTTTGTACTTTCTAATACTGTCTTCTGTGCTTCTATCATTTTTTTAGCAAAAGCTATTGTATTTTCAGCAGCATCGAGTTTTTCTAATGCAGTGGATACTTCTTTTTCTATTTCCTTATATATTTTATCTTTAGTTACTGAAACTTTTGATAAGTTATAAGCACACTGTGCCTTTTTAGAAAAAGAACTGCCACCATTGAATATAGGCAAAGATAATCTAATAGAAACACTAGGTTCATACATTGTGTTCTTGGTATCAAGTATACCATTAATATGATCATCAACAGAGTAAATCTTGGCCCTGGTATATTTTCTACTACCACTAGCTATTAAGTCTATTGATGGTAAAAACTCACCATTCGGTACATCTAATTTTGCTTTGGCAGCAGCATGTTCTGCTATTACAGCTATTACCTGTGGATTATTTTTAATAGCTATATCCAATGCTTCCTTTTCAGTAAATTTCTTATCAAATAACTTACCAGGAGCATCTAATTTTTCATTTACATCAACACCTGTTAATTGCTTTAAATTAACTCTATATATTTTTTCTTCCACCTCAGCTGTATATAACTTAGATTCTGCATCAAATAATCCAGCAACAGCTTGTGCAACATCTAATTCTTTTGTAGTGCCTGCCTTTAACATTTCATTAGCAACCCTGTGACTTTCTTTTCTAGCATCTAACAAGGCCTTAGCATTTTTTATTTCCTCTTGTTTTGCTACTATTGTGAAATAATTTTGAGCTACTTCGCTTAATACTTTCTGTATTGTTGCATCATAATTTTTCCACTTGGCTTCTATTGATTTATCTATACTTTTTAAATTAGCTATATCTGCACCACCATGGAATATATTATATTTAACTTGTAAGGCACCAGTACTTTCGAATTGATTTTTTTTGTCATACTGACGTATTTTCGTACCAATAGCTTCTGTTGTAGGTTCTTTATAGTAATTACTATTAGCACTATTAGAACTCTCAGCACTTATCGATGGCATCAAATCGGCTCTCTTAATATTATGTTCCTCATGACTTGCTAATATCTCTTGTTGTGCTTCTTTAATTTGTTTATTATTTTTTAATGCATTTTCCATACATCTTATTAATTGTTTTGGTAAATTTGCAGGTAAATAAGATGCTATATGATCCTTTTTTCCATATCTGTTAATGGTATCTTTAGCTATTTCTTTATTGATGTTATCTTTTATTGTAGCTATGATACCATTCTTCTTTTTTTCATCTTTTACTGGTTTTTTATTGCTATCTTTAATTTGTATTCCAACATTATTACCATTTGTTACATCACGTGTATGTACATTTACTATTATTAAATTAGATACTAATGTCACAAAACAAACGTTTAAAATTCGTTTAGAAAGCATGTTGACTATCGCTATTTGTTAATTTTTCTACAATCAGGATAACATTAATTCAATACATTGTCATAACTAAAAAAAGCCCACATATGTTTAAAAGAATTTTGTGCATATTGTATAGATGTTATTAAATATAAAACTTTAACTGCTCCCATTTATATTTTACATCCTACTTACTTGTTATTAAATTATAATAATTTTATGTAATTTAATGATAATCCAGTAGCTTTCAATATTTGTTCAACAGCTAAACTCATGGCTAAAAGATTTTTAGCAGTTTTTTTGATGCTATAGCAAAACAATCTTGGCATTATGTTCTCCTTATTCCCTTTTCTAAAACTTCTGCTAATTCTTTATCATAGGAAGTATCTGCAAAAGCTAAATTATCTCTTTCTATATTCTCAATTAAACGCATTTTTTTACTCTTTTTGTATTGGATCAAATATCAATTTACTAATTGAAGATTGTATAGTAAATGTTTTAGTTACTTCTTACAAAGTAATTACTTGCTATTACAGAGCGTGCATATTTTATTGTTCTATAAAATAATTTTATAAATATAAGTTTCAAATTTTAGTAAAATTAACCACTCAATCCATCAAAATAAAGCAGCATTATTCTTTACATTTCTCCTTTTTTTTAGTTCTACAAAGTGCATCTTATCTACTTTGTAAATTATCTGTTTCACAGCGTTATTATTCTTAAAGATTCTGAATTAGTATTAGTATTCTTTCCAGTTACGTAGTAGGTTAAAACTTCTATTACATGTTTTGTTTTCAAAAAAAATTGAAATTTCTTGAGCATGGTAATATACAATAGTTAATTCTTATTTAATACTTACAATATTGTTTAAATGTGTTATTTTGCATCATTGTATTATTTATCAATCATTTATTGATTTTTGGTAATTTTAAACTTGTAGATAGTAAAGAATGAATATGATGTTTTTACCATATAATCTAATTATTGATTATATTTAATACTATTTTTATATATGTGTAATAGTATGTAAGTACTAGAATATAAATTTCATGTTATTATTATGTTGAAATTATTTACAAGGCTAATTTTACTAACATCATTTATTTGTAATGCATATGTTACTGAGTTGTTGTACATAAGAGATTTTACTTATGCAAATTTATCAAAATACAGTGTTAATAATAACAATGGTATGTTATACAGGATAGAAAATAGTAATAGAATTTATCCAGTATATCTTACAAGTAAATATAAATATACAACGAATGGTGATAGCTATACATGGGAGAATACTTGTACATTAGAAAATAAATACTTATATGATTTACAATTTATGTTAAAAAAAATGTACTAGTCATACGTCTGAACTGCCAAATTGGAATGGTGGAAATCTAGTAGTAAGAACACTTGATGAAGGATCAAATGACACTTATACAATGACTAATCCAACAAGCCAAATACCGAAATTATCAGATCTAAATTCATCATTAAAAGTGCGCTTAAATTATGATACTAACATTATTGTTCC
Organism: uncultured Pseudomonadota bacterium; assembly: GCA_902772645.1. Lineage (GTDB taxonomy): Bacteria > Pseudomonadota > Alphaproteobacteria > RUG11792 > RUG11792 > RUG11792. The sequence goes on from CACYBM010000020.1 coordinate 15,521, forward strand.
TTATGGAATTACTTTAAAGAAAAAGGATTTAATGCTATTCTGCGGTAAATTAACAAATACAGAAGCTACAGGGTATTATAAAGCAATATCTCTTAACGTTTTTGTTTTAGGTAATGTGTCGTTTGATGATAATTTATTAAAAAGTGATCCAAGATATGCAAATGATTTCTATCCAGAAAGTTGTATTGATATTTATTACCCCACTAAAGCTAAAATAATTATTGGTCCAAATGCAATGTTTTACCAAAACAATACTAGTAAAGGAGTAGCTCCAATATATTCAGGAGTGAATTATACAGACTATTTGTTTTATCCGGGATGCGAATTAAATGAATCAAATACAACAGCAAATACGAATATTTTGATAGGTCCAAATGCCATGACATTATATTTTAATAGATTTTTGAAAAAAGATGATACAAGTGAAGATGATACAAGAAATGAAAATATTAATAAATTAAAAGCAATAATAGGCAACATAATATCATATGATATGTTTTCAAAACACTTTGAAGGTATTTCAAAAAAAAGTAATTGATATTATCAATACTATGATTCTGCATCTAATAATACTGTCTTTTCTAATTGTTACTTTAAAGTACCTAATTCCAGTATTTTCAAAGATCCAGCAAAACCACTATGTTTTGATTCTGAATCAAATGTATTAAAAATAGTTAAATCTAATGAGTTAGCTGAGTATGATGTTGCTCTATGGGATGAATGTTCTTTAAATAGTGGATATGGATTTAAAATTTATAATACAGAGGACAATATTGACAAATATATTAATATAGATGATATAAAAAAATTATTTTATTATGATATAACAAAAACTAATACTAATGATATAGAACTTAATACTGATACAATATATTTGGGACTAAAGGGAACAAATTCCATAAAAGTACAAAATAATGGCACATCATTAACATTACTTGGTAATAATACTAATTACATAGGTCATATAACTGTTTCAGATAATATAGATACAATATACTTTGGAGAAAATTCATTTGTAAACGTATTGCATGACAACAAAGAATTAAATTATGTATTTATTGGTAGTAATAATGTAACAGTAAATAGTAAAATATACTTAAATTCATTAATTCTTAGAAATGATAATATCACTGGAGGAAATATTGATGATGATAATAAAATAAAAGTTAGATTACAGTCAAATGGTGATAAAACATCATCAATTATATTTGTAAGGAAAATTGAAGAAAATAAAGGTTGTATACTTTACATAAAAACTAACGTAATTGTGAGATGTAAATAAATATTTATTAAAATTGTACACATTGATATCAATTGTATAATTAATTACATATTAATATAAAGAATGGTATAATGTCATTTGATATACATAATGTGTTTTATTTAAATGTTTTTAATAGTATCTAAGATTGCTTTAGTTCAAATATTTGGATTTTTATTTTGTTTAGGGATTTTATTTAATGTATTGTTTGGTATATTAAAAAAATCCTTTCTATACAATGTATATATAAATTCTGTTATAGTATGTAGTTTCATTTTTGGTATAATTTTATGTATTATAAAAATATTTAATTATGAATATGAATACAAAAAATTATTGAAATTCGATAATTTATCTAAAAGAGATATAAAATCGTTCAAAATATTAAAACCAATATTCTTATATATAAAACCGAGTTCTAAAATGATATCGAATTCTAAATTACAAATAGTATTAGCAGATGTTGAAAAGAAAGTAGATGAATCACAACAGGTATCTAAATACATTGCAGGAATACTTATATTCTTGGGATTATTTGGTACATTCTGGGGATTATCTAGAACTATTGGGAATGTATCATCAATACTTGATAACTTAGGAATGGAACAGGCAGATGCTTCATTATCATTTACCAAACTAAAAGACAGTTTAAAGATCCCATTGGAAGGTATGGGAATAGCATTCGGATGCTCATTGTTTGGTTTATTGGGGTCATTAGTATTAGGAGTATTTAACTTAACTCAAAAGAGAATAGCAAATAAGTTTTTAGATAAAGTAGAAGAATGGTTAACTAAGTATTCAGTTAGTATTAATGCAATAGAACAGAATTCAGAATATCATGGGCAACTGTTTTCTATGGGATTACTTGAAAAAACTATTGAAACAATATATGCATTTCAGCATCAGTTACATGATTTAGATGAAAATAGAGTATCATTATACAATATGCAAAGAGAAGTAAATAATAGTATAGAGAATCTAAGTAACTCTTTATTAAAACATCAGGAAATAATAAGAATGCTTGGGGAACATCAACTGGAATTACAAAAAGCAGTAGCAAAATTATCTAATCAATTTTCAACATCCATGGGAACTGATTTATCTAATAAATTAGCATTAATAGATAATAGTATAAATAAGATAATACAAAGTAATTTATCAAATAGAGATTATTTAGTGAATAATTTGGGTTCTGATATAAAACTAGTATCTAAAACACTATCATCATTAATAAGAGAATAAACCAATAATTTTTTAACAAAATTTAATACATCAACAACACATGAAAATAAAACTTAAACAAATACCTTTATTACCATTATTAGTTATAGTATTTCTCTTAATTATTGCTCTACTTAGTTTATATTCCTTATTGAGTTCAGGAGGAATGAAACCATACATAATAAAACAAATTACAAGAATAGTAATAGGATTTCTTGTTATGTATTTTGTTTTAATATTAGATATTAAACTATTTAAGAAATATGCTTATTTATTATATTTTGGAAGTCTACTAATGCTAGTAGTAGTAGCAATGATGGGCAGAACAGCTATGGGAGCTCAGAGATGGTTGAATTTGTACTATATATCAGTACAACCATCAGAAGCAATGCGTATATCACTAATAATAGCATTAGCAAAATATTTTAGTTGTATAAATAATGAGGATGTAAATAATGTATTATATCTAATATTTCCAAGTATATTAGTATTAATTCCTACTGGGCTTGTATTACAACAACCTGATCTTGGAACTGCCATGTTATTGTTGTTGGTTTATTTTTCTATACTGTTTATTGTGGGATTAGAATTATGGAAATTATTGTTAATACCAGCTTGTGGATTAGTATTATTTCCAATTATTTGGCAATACCTTCATGAATACCAAAAGAATAGAATACTAATGTTTCTAGTACCTGAAAATGATCCAAATGGAGCGGGTTATCATATAATACAATCTAAAATAGCCATTGGGTCTGGAGGAATATGGGGACAAGGATTTATGAAAGGGTCTCAATGTCAATTAAATTTTCTACCTGAAAAACATAATGATTTTATATTTGCTGCAATAGCAGAAGAATTTGGATTTGTAGGATGTATTACTATAATAGTATTATACTTAATATTATTAGTGTATAACTATAATATAGTAATTCAAACACGGAATAAATTTTATAAATATTTAGTATTCGGATTAAATTCTATGTTTTTCTTCTACATATTTATAAATATTTCTATGGTATGTGGCTTATTACCAGTTGTTGGTATACCGCTACCATTTCTATCATACGGAGGATCTGCACTTGTTGTTTTGATGTTTAGTGAAGCAATAATTATGTCAGTAGCGATTAATAATAAAAAATTAATCAAATATTAACTATTAGTACGTTAGTATTAAACCAAGTGGTAATATAAAGTAATTATAGAATAGTGAAATTACTATATATAATTGGATTAACAATATTTATAAGTAATTATTGCTCTGCTGCAACAAATAATCATAATAATAAATATGATCCAAATATTATATATACATCTACACAATACATGATTGATCATGATATTGAGTTATTGCAGGATGAAAAGAAGTTAATGCAATTTAATAAAACAATAAATAATGCAAAATCTCAAACTAGTATTCTATTAGGATATGAGATTAATGGACAAATAAGTAAGAAATTGAAAACAAATAATATATTAAATATTAGTGATTTCAGAGAAATTATAGATCCAATAATACAAAGAAATATTGGTAACTTACCTGAAAATGCATTGGAAGTGCAAAATATTAATAAAAGCTTAACTAAATTTACGTTAGAAGCGTTATTAAACATAGTTGTTCAAAATAAAATAAAAATAAAAGACAGCAATAAGTCTGAAAATAAATGTAACATAAAATGTAATAATAATATAAATGATAGTAATAGTGTGAACAAAAATACTGTACAAGATAATAGCAATATAAATAATAATAGCGCAAATAACAGTAACGATATAAAAAATATAAATAGTGTAAATAACATGAACGTAAAAAATAACAGTAATATAAATAATCAAAAGATTGCCAATAATAGTATTAATAAAAACAAAAATAATTTGAATAATAACAGTAATATAACAAATAATAATCTAAATAACAAAGACAAGGTAAATAATAAACATAATTTAAATATTACAAAGAACAAAAGTAATAATATAAGTAATACGAATAATTTACTAGATAAAGGTAATACAAGTAATAAAAATACTGTAAATAATAATGACAATAGTATGCATAATCATAATGCAAGCAATAAAAACAATAACGCAAACAATAAAAATAATATGCAAAATAATAATAATGTTATAAATATTACAAACTGCCATTTATTACTATTGAATAATGAAACTAATTATATCAATAGCATTTTTGGTAGAAACTATAATAATGACATACAAGAATTAGGTATTATAAAGTACAAAAACAAAAAATGTACATTTAGTATTGTGGTACAACAAAATGAATTTTATTGGAATGTGAATTTATCTTAGGATGGGCTTATTTATAATTAGGAATTGAGAAAATTATTATGTTATACTATAATTGGGAGATGTGAAATGATTAGTAATAGATTATATCCAGTATTAACCGCAGTATATGGCAGATATGCTAGGGCTTTATTTGAAGTTGGCAAAGCCAATGATTGTCTCGATACTTTACTGAATGATTTTAAAACATTAGAACAGTTTTTGTTACATAATAAAAACTATAGAAACTTATTGAGAAATAGTTCAAATAAAAAAATAAGTCTTGCTGTTCTTCCTGTTATTGCTGATAATTTAAAATTAAGTAGTATTTTTACGTCATTTGTAAATGTATTGATAGAGAACCGTAGATTTTCTCTAATAAATAAAATAGAAAGTATATTCAGGCATACCTTTGTTGATTACAAAAATGAAAAGGAAATAGCTGTATATTCTCCAGTAAAAATAAACAAAACTCAAGAGAAAGAAGTGGAGAAAATAATACAAAATTTATTTAATGATAAAAAACTAATAATAAAGTATGGTATTAAGAAAGAATTATTAACGGGTATGCAAATATATTCAGATGGATTGATATATGATTTATCAGGATCCTCAGCCATTAGGCAATTGTCTAATAAGCTTGTTAATTTTAGTTAGTGAGTAGTATATGAATAGTAAAGCATTAGAAATTTCTAAATTGTTAAAAGAAAAAATATCAGATTTTGAAGCATACATTGATGTATCTGAAACTGGTTATATACTATCAGTTGGCGATGGTATAGCTAAGATCTATGGATTAGATGAAGCAAAATCTGGAGAGTGGGTAGATGTTATATCTTCAAGAACTGGCAAAACCGTAAAGGGTATAGTTACTAATCTAGAATCGGATAATGTAGGTATAATACTCGTTGGTGATGATTCTCAAATAAAAGAAAACGATGTAGTAAAACGTACTCATAATATAGTAAATGTAAATGTTGGAAAAGGATTACTTGGTAGGGTAGTTAACGCATTGGGGGAACCAATAGATTCTAGTGCTCCAATAGAAGGTGAATTGTTCCAATACAATATGGAGAATCCTGCACCTGGTATTATGGATAGGCAAACCATTCATGAGCCGATGTTTACTGGTATAAGAATGATTGATGCATTATTTCCTATAGGTAAGGGACAAAGGGAATTAATAATAGGCGATAGACAAACTGGTAAAACTTCCATTGCTCTTGATGCCATAGTAAATCAAAAGAAGTATAATGATATATTTCCTGACAATGAGAAAACATATTGCATATACGTAGCAATAGGGCAAAAGCGGTCATCAGTAGCTAGAATAGTCAAAACATTAGAAGAACATGGAGCAATGTCATACACAATAGTTGTAGCTGCCACTGCTTCTGATTCAGCAGCAATGCAATATGTAGTTCCATATACAGCATGTGCAATGGGTGAATACTTTAGAGATAATGGTATGCACGCATTAATAGTATATGATGATTTAAGTAAACATGCAGTTGCTTATAGGCAAATATCACTGTTATTAAGAAGACCACCTGGACGTGAAGCATATCCAGGAGATGTATTCTATTTGCATTCTAGATTACTAGAGAGGGCTGCAAAGATGTCAGATGCTAGGGGTGGAGGATCCCTGACTGCTTTGCCAATAGTTGAAACACAAGCTGGGGATGTTTCTGCATACATACCAACGAATATTATATCCATTACTGATGGTCAATTATTCCTTGAAAGTGATTTATTTTATAAAGGAATAAGACCAGCAATAAATATAGGTGTATCTGTTAGTCGTGTGGGATCAGCAGCTCAAACTAAGGCTATGAAATCAGTCTCTAGTAATATTAAAATACAAATGGCTCAATACAATGAATTATCTTCATTCACACAATTTGGCAGCGATTTAGATGCTTCTACAAAGGAAACTCTTGAAAAGGGAGCAAAAATAGAAGAAGTACTAAAACAACAACAGTACATGCCTTATAGGAATGCTGACCATGTTGTTATACTATATGCTGCAATGAATAATTTTTTGAAGACAATTGATATTAAGCAGATTAAAAAATTTGAAGTTAGTTTATTGGATTCTATTAATAGAAATACTGATATCTTAACTCATATAAGAGAAGAGCGAGTTATGACTGATGATATAAAGAAAGAACTGGATAAGTTTTTAACTGAATTCGTTAGTAACTGGCATGTTATTAATAACAAAAAGAAAGATGAATAACAATGGAAAATATACAAAACATTAAGAGTAGAATAAGAACTATAAATAACATTCAGAAAGCAGCTGATGCTATAAAGGTTATTTCTAGTATTAAATTAGCTAGTGTTAGTAAAATTGATGTTAATTCATTACAATCTAGCATAAAAATACTAAAGAATACTTTATCTATAGTGGCAGCTGAGGCTTTGTATTTCAATGAATTAAGTGAATTTCATTGGATACGAAGAACTGAAGGTAAAAAATTATTGATAATATTGTCAGTAGATCAAGGCTTCTGTGGTTCTTTCAAACAATCATTAGTAGACTCTGCTAGTAGATTTATAGAAGAAAATAACAATTGTTATGTAGAAATATTTGGTAAGAAATTATCGTCAATAAACCGTAACATTGTCAATGACAATAGTATTGATAGAAATATAAAGTCTAGATATTCTATTGATGCATTTGCTAATAAATTAAAAGACATAATATTTAAATATATCAATAAGCATGGTGTTCATGAAGTATATGTATTGTGTGGCGAATATAAAAGTGCTGTGTTACAAACAACTAAGTGTGTTCGAATACTACCAATTACAATAAAGGATTTCCATACATTCAATACAACTGAAATAAACACCAGTAGATTACAATTAATGGACTACTTATTAAACAGGTATTTGTATACACTGTGTTTTGATATTATTAGGGAACATCTACTGGCTGAACTGTCTGTGAGAGTATTTGCTGTAGATAAAACATCCAAGAATGCAGATGATATGCAGAGAGAATTAACACTATTATATAACAGAACAAGACAAACAAGAATAACACAAGAACTAACTGAGATAGTATCTAGCAGTGAATGCGTTAAGTAATTTTATTAATATATGGAATTAGAAATATCCATGTAACAGATTGTTTCTAGAGTAGTGTTACACATAGCAATAGTTAGGTGTTAAGATAAGTGTAGATTAGTGGGTACAATAATCGTGCTGTAAAAAAATAGAACAATCCGCAAGGCAGATAGTATCTAGCAGTGTTGTACATAGCAATAGTGATGTGTTAATATGTTGAATTAATAGCAGATTATGTTAGTTCGTTAATTAATGTTACTAATACAAAGTTAGATATTATCCGTGTAAATAGATAATGTCGGGTAGTATGGGTTACAAATTAACGAAAAATTAACTATTTGTGTATTAACTATTATTAAATAGTTATGCAAATATAGTAAGTCATGTCTAGTTTTTATGAAGACAATAGAAAAACAAAGGAATTTAATTATGAACAAGAATGGGATAAATATTGTAGTAATACATCTACATTAAAAAGATTTGTAAAATTTTTTGCTCTTAAGCAAGGAGATCCAATGGAAACAGGGATTACATTCTCAGTACGTGAATACGCAGGACTAGATAAGAAATATACGTCAGGTGAGAAGGCAGTAGGATTAGTATGTGGTTCATGCTTTGTTTCTTCTAATTTATTCCCATTCAGAAGCGATACATTTCATAGATCTGGAGCAGCTCATGCTTCTCCTTTTATAGGAGCAATACCAACTGGAAGAATCACACCAAAATTAATGCAATGCGTGTATGAAGGCACGATCGATAAAATAACTGTGTGTTTAACATCTTTTTTAGATCAAGCTACTAATGGTAATGAAAGTATAGCTAGTGTAGTACAAGTGCAAGAATTTAGTTCTTGTTATATGACATTTGTAGACATGACAACTTATCCTTATTTAACTATCTTTGAATTTGCTTATAAAAAACACAAGCTTTATATATCAGACTATGATGTAACAGATTCTAGTAGAAGAATGGGGACTTCAGCTTATGAGTTTGATTATGGTAATGGGCTAGGAAAAGTATCTGCAGCTAATGGTGGGTAATATTAAGATATTTTATTGGACAATATGGATGTATGCTTTTAGTTGTAGTATATATTCGATTATTGTCTGATATAAATATATTATAGTTATACTTAATATTATTCAATTTATGATTTGTTTTTATAATTTCACTAAAACCATAATTTCTTTGTATTGCATGTACTAGATTCCTAGCTTTATATTTAAAGTTAGAATAAAAATTGTTATCTTTTACGAAACAGATTATTTTATATTCTGGCAATATTATAACTGTTGGATTCTTCTCAAGTATCCATTTAGTTAGTCCATATATTATTAATAATGTTCCTACATGTTTAAGTTTACTTACTAAGAGACATACTATAATACCTCCAATAATAATGCAATATAAAGTACTAATATGAGGAGATTTTATAGTAATATTGGTTAGTGGTAAGTTAGATATATGTGTTAAACATTTTACTAATAAACTAATTAACACTTTAAATGCATTTATAATAAATCCATATTTATATCCTCCGACCAAACACAATATGCCAACTGGTATGATAAGGAATGATATTAATGGAATAGCTATTATGTTTCCTAATACTCCGCATACACTAAATTGATTAAATGTCGCAATTGATATTGGAATTGTGGCTATCGTTGCTACTATTGTTGTAATAAGAGATCCAACTATATAAATTGTTATTTTCTTTAAAATGCCATTATTGATATTTATAATATCAGTACATTTTGATTTATATTGAGCATAAAATGCTACTAATGCAGTGACAGCGCTGAATGATAATTGGAAACTAACAGAAAATAATGATCCAGCATCAAATAATAGTATTATAAATGCTGAGACTGATATGTTTCTCATAGACAACAATCCACGCCCTAAGGCTATACTTATTAAGCAAATTGTTGTCATTATAAATGCTCTACTAGCGGATGGGGAAAAACCTGATATTGCTAAATAAAAAAATGTTAATACTATAGTAATACATGATGCTATTTTCCTAGGATTGATAAATAGCCAAAAGCATTGTAAATATAGCATTAGTTTAAACCAGAATAAATATAGTATAGCTGAAATTATTGTCATGTGTAATCCAGAAACTGCAAGTATATGAGCTGTTCCTGACTTTACAAATACATCTCGAATATTGGATGGAATAGAAGACTTGTCTCCAGTAATAAGAGAGCTTGCTATACCTCCTTCTACATTGCCTAGTTTATTAATAATATTACTTGTTAATATTCTTCGTAAATATTGGAATACATTAATATTATTCTTAGATCTTATCTTGTTTATTGAGAACACTATTCCGGTTGTATCCCAATTATTTATTGCATAATATTGTTTTTGATTAAATGAAAATGGTACTATACCATCTTTTAATGGAGATAAATTTGCAAATACTTTTACTCTATCATTTGGCATTATATCTTTAGTAACCTTCGATGGACATGTCATTTTTGCAGTTTTAATAAAATTTAATTGTTTATTATTTATAAACTCAATATTTTTAAAACTAATTCTTTGCATATTTTTCATTACGGGATGATTTTCATCTATATAATCTACATCAGCGTAAAATAGTACTCTTTCATATTGCTTGTTAATAAATTGTTTATGTACCAGTAAATCTGTTTTTAATATTCCACCAGTTTGAGCAAAGTAAAATCCAAATATCAATAAAGTAATTACTTTTATATAAAATGTTTGCAGATAATTGGATATAATGTTTTTATTTGTTACATTATATGTATCATTACTTGTATTTGTTCCATTATAATCATCATATAAAATTATACTATTAGAGTCATTGTGCTGTTTTATAATACTTATTCGCAATCTTAATTTATTTAATATAATATATAATATAGGTAATATAAAGCAAAATAATACTATTACAAATAATTGTAAATACGACTTGACTGGATAATATACTCCTACAAGTATTCCAATTCCTAAAATAACTGGAGCAAATAATGGCAATGTAGTCTTTTCTTTATATAAACAACTATTAAACTCTGTTTTGATATAATGCCAAGTAGGCATGTTTTATGATTACTTTAATACATAATATATTAATTTTATCAAATATTAATTAACAATTTATTATATTATGTGTGTGCTAATAAATATTTATATATATACTAAACTCTATTAATGGAATTACGTATTGTATTTATGTTCTTAACTTTTGGTGCTTCTACTCCACTTGCACGACTACCTTGAAATGCATTATCCGCAATGCTTGTACACTCAGGTAAGTTTACACTAGTGCCACGCATATTATGCCATTTATCACCCCAAAATGCTTGATTTTGTATTGTTTTACAGTTTGGAAGTTCTAATTTACTATCCATTTCTTTTTTGCCATTTACTGTTTTAAAACTGCGTATTGTAGAACTAGCAAATTGGAATGCTCTTGGTCCTATTGTTTCAACGGCTGTTGCTTCTAGTTCCTTTAATGCGTAAGGATCATAAAAAGCTACTTCTCCAACATATGTACATTTTGGAATAGATATTGTTTGAACTTTTCTGTAGCGTACGAATGCATTATCGAATATTGTTTTACATTCTGGTAATATAATAGATGTAACAATTATGTTCTGAGCATTGGAATTGGCCATGAATGCACCACTTTCTATCGTTTTAACTTTTGGCAATAATATTCCATTATTACCCTGTATATTGTCTACATCTCCAACCTTAGTTAGTTGATGAGAATACTGAAATGCCCATCTTACAATGTGCTCGACTTCTGGTATATTAACAATTTTCAATGCTGTATTATCATGAAATGCACCTTGGTTTACTATTTTTACTTTTGGTAAATTTAGTTCTATTAACTTCCTACTATGTATAAATGCGTCCCATGCTACAGATGTAGCACCTAAAGCTGATAAATATTGTAGTTTTGAGTTAGTAGGGTTACCAATTTTAGGAATTTCACTGGTAAATGTTCTAGGTAATTGTATGTGTGTTAATTTTGAATCAATTGCCAAAATAAATAATTGTTCTATCATTTTTTTCCATTGGTTATCATTTGATGATTCTAAAGTGTCACCATACATGTATATCTTTTTTAAATTGTTGTAATTGCTAAAATCAATATTTGATAATTTCTTACAGTTTATTAAATATATTTCATTAACATTATTGGATATTGATGGAACCTTCTCTAAGTTAAATCCAAAAAACTTATTATTCTGGGTTTTCTCATAACTAGGTAGATCTCCATGCATTTCTATGATTGTTAATGGATGTACTTTATCTATATAATCAATTATTTTGTTATATTCTTTTTCTACAAATGCTTTATCCTTTTGTTGAAGCACATTAAATAATATTATTATATTTTTCAATGATTTGTAATTTTTTAAATCTGGTAATCCTTGAAATTCAGGACTAGTATCAATTGTAATTTCTATTAATTTATCTTTTTCTTTATCATCTATTGCTTTCATATCCTTTAAATATCGTCCAAAATATTTACCAGTATTGGAATCATAATCCTCATAAATAGCAATACCATCATTATTATTTAAATCAACTTTTGCAACATATAAAGAATTATAATTTGAAATATCTATGCTATCTAATGTATATACTCCTTCATTATTATTATTTGTGTCAGTTTTATTTGTATCATTATCAATAGATGGAGTAATTATATTTAAACTTTCTTCTAATGATGGGACAGAAATTATATTTCGTTTATTACTGAAATTTTCTTCTTTACCTAAAAATATTTCATATCCATTTGGAACTTTTATTGATTTTATATTAGAGATTGGCATTTTATTAATTAAATAATAACCAGGTTTTAATGCAACAGATTGTCCTTTGAATCCAATTTCACTAAACACAACAACTCCTCCTTCAGAATTACTATTATCTTCGGCTGTTGTGGAACTGCCATCTATGCATAAAACTAATAACAACATTATAATCTTAGAATATTTACGAGATACCATTTTATTATCCAATAATACATCTTTATAATTATATATTACATTAATAATATTAAGGAAGATTTAATTTATATAGTGAATATGAAATAGTACATACATACTTGTTGTGTATTTTTATACAATATAAATCATATGACAAATACAACTTTAGTAATAATATTATTATGAAACAACAGACTATTTGTTTTTTTTGATATTATCTTTAATTATACATTTAATGTGTTAAATATAAACATTCAAAATTTACTCATAATATTTTTAAAAATCTCGACCTTTTGATCACACTTCTTACTTGTATTCTACTATCCCATCTACTACAATCCTAACTAAAAAAATATCCATATTTGTTACTTATTATCTTCATAATCATGTGTGTATATGGTTCCGTAAGTCATATAGTGTATATGTAAAATAACTTCACAATATTAATAGATTTTCAAATTATTTTGAGTAAAATTACAATAAAGTAGTGTATTATTAGGTATATATGTTAAGAATATCAAACAAAATCTTATATTTAATTTTATTAAATATTTATATATTTAATAATCCATCTCATGCTTCATTCATGTCATTTTTAAAGAATATATTTTCAAGTAATAAAAATACAAATGATGAACAAGTTCTTAGTAAAGACAATAAACCAGTGGAACTTAAAATTCCTGTTAGTTCTTATGTATTAAAGCAAATAAAGGAAATAAATAATTTAGACATTAATAATAAAAACAATAGTATAATAAAAGACGATAATTTCGAAACAATACAAACACAACAGCAGCAAATACTTGGAGTATTAGATGATTATCATTATAATAAAGAAGCATTTAATAAATGTATAATTAATGTAAAACAAGTAATAGCAACAATAGACTGCTATAATGTTTTGTTTAGACAAAAAAGTGATTTTATTAAATTAATAATAGAATTAAATGATGTACTTGATAAACCATATCAGACAGCTCTAAGTAATTTAGAAGAAATGTTTAATAAAATATTAGACATAATTAATTTAATGAAAGTTGTATTTAAAGATACAAATGGATTAATCAATAAACTATTATTATTAGATAATACTGTTGGTTTAAATGAAAATGAAATAAAAGATATATTCAACAAATATATTCATCAATTAGATATATTATTAGATAAGAATACAAAAGAGTATTATGATAAAATTTTCTCAGAAGTGAATGTTAAAATACGAAATAAGAATTCAATATTACCTAGTCAATTATCTTATATATTATTTTATAGTATTAGGAATGAATTATTTAATAAAAACAATGAATTGTATGAATCTTATATAGTTTTTAAAAATAAAATAACTCTTATAACTCAAAAACTAATCCAAATAAATGACAACATAAACGATAATGCTCAGTTGTCAGAAACTAGTAATAGTATAGATAGTAAAATTAATAATGAAAAAATTATTACTGAATTAATTAATAGTTATATGAAAGAGCAAAATAGAAGAAATAGTGATGTCATCGATGAAATAGATAGAATAAGAAATGTTGTTAATAATCTTATAGATTATTTAGATGTGTTTAAAGATTATATTCCAGATGAAAAAATACTCTCTGCAATTGAACAATCTAAAGAGTCAGAAAAGAAAAATAAAGAAAATATTAAAAAGACTGAAAAAATAAAAGATAATAAAGATGTGAATACAAAAGATGGTAAAGATAATAAAAGTGAGAAAAAAGAAAATACAAAACAAGTACAAAAGTGATAATTGCCATTAATCAAGTAATTATAAAGTAAGTGATATTAAAAAATATAGGAAAAAACATTATATCTATTTATAATAAAATAATTATCAAATAATTTTAAATAAAGATATGTTGCTGTTTTGTAAAATATTATTTAATAAAAAATTAACATAATTTTATTATTATTAAAAATAATTGTATAACTAAATCATATAAAATTGTTTTTAAAATATATTAGGTATGCATATATCATGTTTTACTTGCATTATTTGAAAAATATACAATATAAATACTGTATTATATTGATAATATTATATTCATTATCTGATTGTTCATATTCAGATGGTAATGTGAAAATATCATGTTCATGTGATAAAAATAAACCAATAAACAACAATCAATCACATGAAACACAGTCAAATACGAATAATAATAAAAAAATAAATGGTGGAAATAATAATTCGAATGTTCAATATCAAAACTATCCACAAAACCCAAATGGAAATCATAACTTATACAATCAAAATAATGGTAATGCAAATAATTATAACAATCAGTATAATTTACAACCTCAATATAACCAAACCAATACTAATTTAAATACAATTCACAATCAATATAGTCAAAATACTACTAATGCAAATACAGGTTATAATCAGTATAACCCAAATAATACTAATATCAATAACTCACCGAACAACAATCAGCAAAATAATAATATGTTACAACATGCTGTTATAGTGCCAAATAATCATGTAGTAAAGATTCCAATACAAAATCAGTTCTCAGGACCTAATAATATGCAAAATACAATATACAATAATCAACAATCAAACTATAATGATTTCATAAGTGCAACAACAAATAATCAAATACCACTCAGACATGTACAAATGAATAATCAATCACTAAATTATAATAATGCTGTGAGTAATGCATATCCAAATTATAATAATAATATAAGCAATACATTGCAAAATAATCAATATTCAAGTAATAATAACTCACTACAAAACATACAAGCAAGTAATAATATATATAGTAATATGATTCATACTAATCCAAATATATACTCAAATAATAATCCAAATATACCTGTGAATAATCAATATCTTTTTAATAATATTAATCCGAATAGATATTATCTGCAAAATCACGATAATTTACAAAATTATAATAACTTAAACAATGGATCTAAGGTACGATATATAAATATGCATAATTATCACAATAACAATCCATTCCAACAACGTAATTATTTTACTAGCTATAACAATTTATCAAATAATAATAGATTAATCAGACCAGTAAACATGAACAATTCCCAAGATAATTATAATTTATATAATAACAACAACATACCAAATAATATATCATTCCAGAGTACCAATAATATTCAGTATCCACCAGTTAATTTACAGCCTTCGTCCAACATTGATAATCAAAATTCATCAATGTTTAATAACACTCCATATCAACAAATATTGAATAATAATAGAATTCCACAACTATTTAGTAACATACATAACAATCAGTGGAGTAATTCAAATAATTTACAAATGTTGAATCCACGCGATAGTCAGTGGAATCATTCAAATAACTTGCCATTACAAAATCAATCCAATAACAATCCAGTTAACTATAATAGTTTTAACAATGTTTCCGTACCATATAGTAACAATGCATATCAGCCAAATATGAACTATGATAATTTGTTTAATAATAATCCATTTACGCATTATAATAACAATACCAATAATCCAATTGATGTATTTAATGATAATATAACACCAGTTAATACATTTACTAATACAAATAATTATAATGCATCACCATTTAATGTATTACCTAATACAAATAATAATACAGTACAATCTCATGTATTGCAGAATATAAATGATAATAACATACCATTAACAAACAAAAATTATAATGTAACACCACTTAATTTATTAAGAAATAAAATCAATGATAATATAAATCATGTTACTAGGCTACCAACTACAAGTAACAATCATGTAACACACCTTAATTTAATACCAAATAAAAACAGTAATGTAACTCATCTTAATTTATTACCAAATATAACTAGAAATAATACTCCACATGTTACTGTATTACCAACAGTAAATAAACAATAAATCAATTATGTTAATAAATAATCATAAAAATAAAAAAATAACATGTAAATTTAAATAATAATAAAACAATATGGAGGAAAACAAATAACACCCCAAATATCATGCAATAGATATAAGCTAAATACATTAAATATAATGATATTAATACAATAATATATCAATTGGATTTTTGCTAAAATAAATATTTACTAAACACACATGATCAATGCTTACAAGTAGTCTAGATAGACTCAATAATGGAAAATATTAATTTGACATATAAAATTATTAACAATAGTAAAACAGGATTATGCTCTACAATCACATACAAATATTACATATACAAAGTATAATAACACAAGAAGATTTTAATAATAATGTATGTATAGTACATTTATTCTATAAGATAACCATAGTATAACATTATATAATATATGGAAAGATTATTAAAAATTTGATGTTATAGTATCTTAAATTTAGCTTATAATATCAGAAAATTTATTGTAATTATCATATACTATTATCAAAGACCAATGAATTCATTACATGCTTATAGATGTTAACTTATGAAGATCTTATAAATGAAATGAAGAAGTTTACATCAGTAATTAATGAAGAATTCATAAAAAATGCTTATATATTTGCATTAGATAAACATGGGACACAGATAAGAGAATCCGGAGCAATATTCTTTTCGCATCCACTGGAAGTAGCTCAAATACTAATAGATTTGCAGATGGATCAAGTAACAGTAGCATCAGGATTATTACATGATACAGTAGAAGATACTGATGCTACTATATCTGAAATAAAAGAGAAATTTGGTGAAGAAGTATCAAATATAGTTGATGGAGTTACTAAATTATCTAAAATAGAAACTATTAATTTAAAAAATAAACAATGTGAAAACTATAAAAAATTACTAATGTCAGCAGCACGTGACATAAGAGTTTTAATAATAAAGTTAGCTGATAGATTACATAATATGCGAACATTAAGGTTTAAAAAGAAGAAAAAGAAGAGAATGGAAATAGCTAAAGAGACACTATCAATATACGCACCATTAGCAGATAGAATAGGATTGAACAAGCTTAAGGACGAGTTACAAGACATAGCTTTCTATGAACTATATCCTAATTTATATAATTCTATTAGAAATCAATTAAAAGAATTATTTACATCATCTGAAGAATTAATAAGTATAATAAAAGAAAAACTTGAATCAGTTATAAATGCAGAATTAGATATTGATTATACAATTACAGGTAGGCTAAAATCTCCTTATTCTATTTGGAATAAAATGAATGTAAGAACCATATCATTTGATCAATTATCAGATATAATAGCATTTAGAATAATAGTTGATGATACTGATCAATGTTATAAAATATTACAACTAATACATAAGAATTATTCAGCAATACCAGGTAGGTTTAGGGATTATATTAGTGCTCCCAAGAATAATCAATATCAATCTTTACATACTTGTATTATTGGCCCATTGAATAAAAGGATAGAAATACAAATAAGAACACATGAAATGCATAATGTGGCTGAGTATGGTATAGCTGCTCACTGGGAATATAAGGAAGGTAGTGCTGGTCCTAAAGGCAATAAAGACTACCAGTGGTTAAAAAATATGGTAAAGATATTCGAAGAGACATCAAATATGGATGATTTTGTAAAGTATGCTACTACTGAAATATCTCCAGAGGCAGTATTTGGTATTACTCCAAAGGGTGAGTTAATACAACTACCACTTGGTTCATCAGTACTTGATTTTGCTTATGCTATACATACATATGTTGGTGACCATGCAGTAAAGGCAATAGTAAATAAACAGGAAGTACCTGTCAGCACTATATTTGATAATGGAAGTCAAATAGAAATAATTACAGATAAAAGGAGTTATCCAGATAGTATATGGCTAACATTTGTTAAGACAATTAAAGCAAAAACAGCCATTAGGAAAGCAGTTACTAATCTAGAAATGGATAAGAATTTATTGGCTGGTAAAAATGATTTAGAACAATTATTTAGAACCAATAACATAATACTTCAAGAGAAGGAAACAAATAAATTATTGAAATTACTTAAATTGCAGACAATTAATCAACTATACTTAGCATTAGGAAATAAAGCATTATTATTACCTGAAATAGTAGATAAATACAATAGTATAGGAGATAAAAAATTAAGTATAGATATTAGTAATAAGGATGGATTACTTAATGGCAAGATTGAAGAAACAATACTGGGATTACCTAAAGATGTAAAGGTTCTACCTACTAATTGTTGCTCTCCAGTACCAGGAGATAAAATATTTGGTATATGGTATTATAAGAACAGTAATAGTATAGAAATACATAATGAAGATTGTTTAGAATTTGGTATAAAATCAAATAATATCGATACTAAAACTTTAGATTTATACTGGGATGGTAAATTTAATTTCTGTTGTAAGCAATACATAAGTAAACTATTAATATCTATACGTAAATCAAACGACATCTTGCAAAAGATATCCAATATATTAAAAGAAAAACAAACTACAATAATAAATGCAAAAACAAATGATACATTAAATAATCTAAGTGAAGTATACATAGAGTTTTACGTAGATACTATTTCAAAATTGAATATTATTATTAATGCACTATTGGAACAAGATTTTATAGTATCAATAAAACGTATGTAGTTGAAATCAAGTGTTTATAGATGCAATATTATTATATTGAATTATGATATTAATTGCCGATTCTTTAATATACAATTCCTTTTATTAGATGTTATTTTACTAGATATAACCTATATTAAGTACTGTGATGTTAATAAAATAATTATAAATGGATCTAATACATTGTCTATATTCTATATTAATTACAGTATTAATAATTGATGTAAATTTTATATGTACAAAGTAAGTGAGATTTCAAGATATTACTAAAGTAGTATCAGAGAAATCTTTGTTATAATTTTTATTATTAATAATTATTCTGATATAAATTTGTTTTAGTATATGTACAGTATGTTAAATTATATAGTGATAATAAAACAAATTTAAATGAATGTATTATTGTATTTATCTATTATATAAATACACTAATATTACTAATATCCGTCAATACAATTTAACAAAATATTAAACAATCAATTAAAAACGAGATAGAACATAACAGAGATGAATTAAGAAAAATGTAAACAATCATAACAATATTAAGTAAAGCTAACAACAATAAAAATAAATTATTACATTGTAATAATATAATATTGAAAAATAGTGTATGAAATAATAATGCGCATAATAATAACAATATTGGAATTAATAATTCTATAATGTTAAATGAAAAAGATCTAACATAGAGAAAAACTATATTATAGCTAGCAATGCTGGCCAATCAAGCAATTTTCCAGGATCTGTTAGCTTATCGAATACTGATAGGAATCAATAATAATTTGTTGAAAGGTGCCAAATAAGTTTAAACAACTGTAACTATAAGTATTTCGAACAAATTGACAAAGATATTATAGTACCGATATTAAAAAACTGTATTAATTGTTATAATATAATATTATTTGATATAATAGCAGAAATAGCAATAATTGATTACTATTCTGTAATAGTATTAGTATAATTAACACACAGTTGCAATATTGATATAATATTAAACATTATAACAAATTTTAATATTTGGTAATCATAAAAAGCTGTATTTGTGTTATGTGTATTTTTACACAAAACAATACCATATATTACCATATATTATGTTAATAACATTAGTATATTGTATTAATTTGTATTAAATCATATCATGTGGTGTACTTAGTATATTAATACATAAACGTGCATTTATATATTAAATATATTAATAAGTTGATTACTATCACATAGTAATGTTATCATCATTATCATAAGAGTATTGTTATTTTACTGATGCTTACTGTAAGGGATTCAATTATTATAGGTTCTGGACCAGCTGGATTAACTGCAGCTATATACTTGGCTAGGGCAATGATAGATACTGTGGTTTTTATGGGGCCTAATATCGGTGGACAACTAATAACAAGTCCTCTTGTAGAAAATTATCCAGGTACTAAATCAATTTTGGGATGTGATTTGATGTGTAATATTATATCTCAAGTACAGGATAATAATGTGGAACTAATATATGAATCAGTTTCAAGTATAACTTTGAATAATGCAACTGAAAGTCAAAATAAAACTTTTACTGTAAATTATAGTAATAATGAACAAATAATAACTAAAACTATATTAATAGCTACAGGAGCTTCTCATAATAAGCTTAACATACCAGGAGAGGCAAAGTTTGCTGGCAAAGGAGTATCATGGTGTGCTACATGTGATGGTCCATTGTATAAACGAAAAAGAGTGGCAGTAATCGGTGGTGGAAATACTGCAGTAATTGAGGCCTTATTCTTATCTAATATTGCATCTGAAGTATTATTAATACATCGCAGGGATAAAATGAGAGCAGATGCTAGCGATATTGCAAAATTAAATGATAAAACAAATGTGAAATACATTGCTAATAATACAGTTATAAGTATAAATGGTGATAGTAATATTAAGTCTGTAAAATTACTTAATTTATTAGATAACAGTACTACTGACATACAAGTAGATGCAGTATTTATAGCTGTTGGTACTAAACCATCTTCTGAATTAGTAAAAGATATTGTAGAAACCGATGAATTAGGTTATATAATAGCTAATAATACAAGAACAGTATGTGATGGTGTATTTGCAGCTGGTGATGTAGTAAGCGGATCATTAAAACAAGCAATATATGCAGCAGGACAAGGAGCGCTAGCAGCTGTTAGTATGCAACAATACTTAGGCAAAAGATGATTAATAATATACAGGATACAAAAAATATAAATGCTATAAGGAATGCTATAGCATTAATAAAAAATTTCGTTGATTATAATACTGCTTTAATAAAACTAAATGAATGTAATAAAAAAGCAAGTGATAATAATTTATGGGATGATGTTGATTATGCTGCTAGTATTTTAAAAGAAAAAGATAGATTAGAGACAATAATCAATCCTATAAATGGAATTGAAACTAAATTAAATGACATCATAGAATTATTTGAACTCGCTGAATCAGAAAATGATACTGATTTATTGCAAACATTATCTGATAATTTAAATACATTAAAAGAAGAAACAAATACTTTACAATTAGAAACATTATTGAGTAGTAAGAATGATTTACTTAATTGTTTTTTAGAAATAAATGCAGGAGCTGGTGGAACTGAAGCTCAAGATTGGGCTGAGATGCTAGCAAGAATGTACTCAAGGTGGGCTGATTCTAGAAAATATAAAATAGAAATAACAGATCAAAATATAGGTGAAGAAGCTGGAGTTAAATCGATAGTATTACACATTGTTGGTAATAAGGCTTATGGATGGCTCAAAAAGGAAAGTGGTATACACAGATTAGTTAGGATATCACCATTTGATTCTAATGCAAGAAGACATACTAGTTTTGCATCAGTATTAGTTACTCCAGAAATAGATAATACTATAGAAATAGAAATAAATGACGTTGATTTAAGAATAGATGTATACAGAGCGTCTGGTGCGGGTGGTCAACATGTTAATAAGACAGAAAGTGCTGTGAGAATTACACATATTCCTACTGGTATAGTAACGTCCTCTCAAATAGATAGATCTCAGCACAGAAATAAGGAGATAGCAATGCAGATGCTTAGAGCTAAATTATATGCTAAGAAATTACAAGAGCAACAAGTAGAGGCAAATGCTTCTATTAATAAAACTGATATATCATGGGGTAATCAAATAAGATCGTATGTATTACAACCATATCAAATGGTAAAAGATCTTAGAACAGGAGTAGAAAATACTAACGCCGTAGCAGTACTTGATGGAGATATCAATAAATTTTTGGAAGCTGCTATTGCTAAAATATAATATAAAATAGCGTATAATTAAACGTTGCATCTTATTAAAATAAGTAGATAATATAGAAGGTAAAAACATACTTAATATTATTTAATAAATATACTTCTTTTTCACAAATTCAAATTATAAAACATGTGTTGACTGGTACCTGATAGTTTGTTACACTGAAGTTGTCATTTTAATAAAATTAAGTTAATTTACAAATGAAAATTATTTTAAAGTGTGTAACAGTATTTCAAATGATAGTATTATGTAATACAATCTCAATTGCAACTGCATCAAATCAAGATTTTGATAAAAGTAATGCAAAAGTAATAGCAGAATTAATAGATGACCATAACAGGTTAGTAAACTATCCTGATTTTATAAAGGAGGAATATACGAAAAAAAGAAAAGTACAAAAAGGTGCAGTAGAATCTACCATTAAAATCTTAAGAGCAAAAGTTAATAGATGGTACACAATAATACCAGGAAATTATAGAGTTTGTTATAAGCAAGATACTGAAGAATATAATAATAGTGATAATAAAATTAGTAATTATCATATTACAATGACTAATAAAGGCAATAATAGTAACAATATAATTAATAATGATTTACCAAAAGAATATAATGTTATTAATGATAATAGTATGAATAGTACAACCGATACATCAGGGACATTCAGTAATAGTAATACATATCATAGAAATAAAACAAAATGTATTATTTTTTAATCAAACTAAACATAATATTTTATAAAACATAATAGAAAAGTTATATTAATATATAAAATGTAATATAATAAAAATTTTGGTAAAATTAAATAAGTTGTTTTATAAATTTTATGTAAAATGTCTAAAATCCATATACTTAGTGATGAATTAATAAGTCAGATAGCTGCTGGGGAAATTATTGAAAGACCGGCATCTATCATAAAAGAATTAATAGAAAATTCAATAGATGCAAATAGTAATAGAATAGATTTATTTATACAAGACTCAGGCAGAACCAAAATAGTAATCGAGGATAATGGAAATGGCATGAGTCCTGAGGATTTATCTTTGGCTATTAAAAGGCATGCTACTTCAAAATTGAATGATAATAATCTAATGGGAATTACTACATATGGATTTAGAGGAGAGGCTTTGCCATCCATAGCATCAGTTAGTAAATTAAAAATAGAATCAAATGGATTTGAAATATCAGTAGATTTTGCGCAGGAAAATGATATTATACAATCCAATTTTACAAATGGAACTAAAATAACTGTAAGTAATTTGTTTGATAAATTGCCAGCAAGACTAAAGTTTTTAAGATCAGATAATATTGAATTAACTCATTGCATATCAGTAATAGAAAATTTCGCATTAACTCATCCATTAATTGAATTTTACGCCAGAGATAATAAAAAAATATTGTGTAGTTTTAATACTAATTCTTTAGAAGATAGAATTAGTACAGTAATTGGTAGTGATTTATTTAGTAGAGCCATACATATACTTGAGGAAAATGATATAATGAAACTTGAAGGATATTTGTTTCATCCAATGGATTCCAAATATTTACAAACTTCCCAGAAGATATTTATTAATAATCGTGCAGTAAAAGATAAAATAGTATCAGCAGCTGTTAAAAATGCTTATAAGGATATAATACCAGCTGGTAGGTTTGCTTTGTGTGTTTTATTTATAAATATTAATCCATTTTATTTGGATGTTAATGTTTCTCCAACTAAATCTGAAATTAGATTTAGAGATACTAATTATATACAGAAATTTATTAGTGATGCTATTAAGAAGAATTTGAATAAGTTCGATAGGATTTCGTTGACTATCGATAATAGTAAACTTGGTTTTAAAAAAGATGGAACATACATTAAACAATATAATTTTGATTATACTACATTAAAACAAAATAACAATAAAATGCAGTTACATGACATTAATTACGATAGTTGCAATCATAATATCAATGCTATGGTACAACAAACATTGGATAAACATAATATTATTAACGATGAACAGCAAGAA
Organism: uncultured Pseudomonadota bacterium; assembly: GCA_902772645.1. Classification (GTDB taxonomy): domain Bacteria; phylum Pseudomonadota; class Alphaproteobacteria; order RUG11792; family RUG11792; genus RUG11792. The sequence goes on from CACYBM010000020.1 coordinate 40,157, forward strand.
AAGATAGATAAAATAGAAGTAAGTAATATTAAAAATATAATAGAAAAAATCGATAATGATTTAAAAAACATTAATAATATTAATACTACAGTAAATGATGAATTTTTTGGAGAACCAATAGGACAATTTGCAAATACTTATATAATCTGCAAAACGAATAATGAGTTGGTAATTATAGATCAACATGCGGTTCATGAGAAGATAAAAATGGAGAATATTAAATCAAGTTTAAGTAAAGATAGCAAACAATATGTAATAGATTCTATAAAATTAGAATTAAATAATAAACAAATATTTATTGCTAATAATATTATAAATAAATTAAATGACTTAGGATTTAATGTAAACATTAATAAAAAGATATTAATAATTAATGCTATACCAAATATACTTAAAGATGTTAACATAGAGAGGTTTTTCTATGATATATTGGAAGGAGAGTATAATATAAATGAAATGAATATTGATGATTGTCTTAGGATGAAAATAGCAACATCCGCTTGCCATAATAGCATTAGAGCTGGGAGAATCTTATCTATTAATGAAATGAAAGAAACTATAAATGAAATGAAGAAAACATTTAGTATTCACCAATGCAATCACAATCGTCCAAGTTTTATAAAAATAACATTACAGCAATTGAACAATATTTTTAAAAGAAGTTAAGTAAGTACTAATTTAATATAAGAATTAAATTAAGACTTATAAAAAATATAGTAATAATTGTTTACTAAAGTAAATTATTGTATTATTATTTAATAATATATATCATATTCATTAAATATATATATTAAGCATAATAAAACAACTGTTTGATATATAATGATTAGCTTGTATTAACATATCAATATTAATCATTAATTCCTCTATGTTATAATTATATATATAATACCAAAATGTTATTGATTATAATATATCGTACAGATCTTTTTTACTAATTTTATTAGAGTGTTTTTTTTAATTTTTATATTTGTCTCTTTGTTTTTTTTAATTTTTTCTATAATTGACGATAAATATTATCATGATTGGCGAATGTTTGCGCTATATACTTTAAATATTTTACGTTATTTATTGTATTTAAATTATCAAAGTTCCTTGATAATTATCTAATTAAGTGCATCACGATTTACTGTTTCTCAATTTGAGCATATATTTTGTTGAATTTCCAAACTATATCATGCAATTCACTTTGCTTAATTATGTATTACTGAAAATTGATTTTATAAATTATTACACATCTTCATACAGTTAGTTATGCTTCAGCAAGTAATTCTTTGATTTCATATGCTTCATTTTACGCATTTGTTGCAATGTATTGACGAAATAAGAAAGCAATTGATAGTATAAAATTTTCCCGGTATGTGTATATGATAATGATATTATGAGATGAAAATGGCTAAGAATTTTTTACAAATGAGTTTTTCTATAGCACAAATATCACAAATTACGAATCTAAATATAAATATTTTAAACAAAGATCAGCAAAAATATTATTAAATTAAAACAAAAAAATACAGTAAGAACAGTAAAAAATTTTAGTTAATTAAATATTATACAAAATTACTTATTTATTAAAAACTATTATCATTTTTTATCTGCTTACCAATTAGATTAGATTGAGATTTATTAAACATTAAGATTTTTAAAATAAAAGAATCGAAATATATTGTTATGATTTTGAATCAGTTGTATAATTTGTTTTAATAATTTACAAATTTTGATTTCTATTTATTTTTAAATTTGTCTATATTTTGAAACATAATTAATAATCATATACGAAATTATTATAAAACAATATGAACTGTACTTTATAAGACAATATAGTAAAGAAACAATCAGTTCACTACTATCGTTTATATATATTACTTAAAGAATTATTAATATAATGATATTTATAAACAAAATGAACATTAGCTCTTAGCATATCTACTTTGAAATTACAAATTATACTATAAAATAATTAAATGCTATATAACTTATGCTTACTATATATCTCCCAATAATATGTTATAATTAATAATGGAGAGATGCTGGAGTGGTTGAACAGGACTGTCTCGAAAACAGTTATACAAGTAACATTGTATCGGGGGTTCGAATCCCCCTCTCTCCGCCATTTTTAAATAATACATATGGAAAAGATATCTATAGGTAATATAACCTTAAATAGTAACGTAATATTAGCACCAATGGCCGGAATTACTGATTATCCATTTCGTAAGATTGTTAGAAGATTTGGTGAGTTCTTGATGTATAGTGAAATGATTGCGAGCTATGCAGCCATTAGGGATACTTATAAAACTCGTAATATGATGGATACAAAAGATGATCAATTAACAGCTGTGCAACTGGTTGGTGCTGACCCAATAATAATGGCAGAAGCTGCTAAGTTAAGTTATGATTTAGGAGCAAAAATACTGGACATTAATATGGGTTGTCCAGTTAGGAAAATTGTTAAATCAGAAGCCGGTTCTGCCTTGATGAAAAATGAAGAATTAGCAGGTAATATAATAAAATCAGTAGTTAAGAGTGTTCCTATACCTGTAACTCTTAAGATGCGATTAGGATGGGACAATGAACACTTAAATGCTCCTAATATAGCACATATGGCAGAGGATCTAGGTATAAAAATGATAACAGTTCATGGAAGGACAAGATCTCAATTGTATAGTGGTACAGCAAATTGGCAATATATAAGTAAAGTTAAAGAAGTTATTAATATTCCACTGATAGTCAATGGGAATATAGTTAGTATAGATACAGCGAAGCAAGCTTTATATGAAAGTGGTGCTGATGGAGTAATGATAGGTAGGGCTTCATTAGGTAAACCGTGGTTATTAAGGGATATAGATAACACCTTAAATAATAAGGAAGGAATAGAAACCAGTAATGAAGAAAAATATAAAACAGCTAAAGATAATATACAATATGTATTGGATTATTATCCTACAAGTACTGGTATGATATTAGCTAAAAAAACTTTAATGTATTATTGTAAAGGCTATTATAATGCTACTAAATATAGGGCACTAATGTCTAATTCTGAAATTAATACTCCACAAAGTTTGTTTGATATATTAGATGAACTATATTGTATTAATAACTAACTCCTGGAACTGTTTATTTTTGTTTTGTTATTTTAATTTTTGCGTTTTATTATGTATTATTTGTCGAATTTTGTTTCATCCGGTACTGTTGTTCATTATTATAGAATATAAACATAGAATTAGTCAATAAAAGATTAGTAAACATGCTATGTAAAATATGAAGTATTTGGAGATAATATTTTATTGAAAAAATACTTCTACAATATTTGTTTTTATTCAAGTTTTATCATTAACACTGTTTTCCATATTATTAATACTATTCCTATTTATTGTATTAATATTATCGTTGCTTTATTATTATTAATACTATTTATGTTTATTCTATGTTAATGGTCTTTGCTGTTATTTTTGTGACATTCAATTTTATTTCAATGATACTTGATTTATTTTCATAATCCTTGATTTAATTTATATCTTTATTACTGTTCATTCATATTTTTACTACTATTGATATTATTTTCCATATTATTATCGTTATTAATATTATATATATTTTATTATTGTTAATACTATGCGTATTTGAAGTTCTTTCATTATTAATGTTGTTATATATACTATTATTTATATTTATTTTTACATTATGTTAATAATATTAATATTATTTTCACTATTACTTGTATTTATTTCATCCTATTATGCAATAGTATTAAGATGTGCATTATTATTTGTATTAATTTTATTTTAATTATTGATATTATTTTTCATATTATTACTACTATTTATATTTATTATATTATTATTGTTAAGGTTATTTATATTATTATTCAATATTTCATGTTTGGGTTTTATCTTATTATTCTTTATATTTAATTCTTTACTATATTGTTTTTCTTTATTTTATAACTGTTGTTTTTCAGGTTTCTTTTTATTATATTCTTAAAGTAAATTCATTTGTAGCGCTTTTTTTATTTTGCAAAGAACCGTATCATAACTATTTTATATATTTTTTGAAATCATCTTATCTAACTGTTATTGTTTTAGCACATAAAGCTTTTGTACTAATTTCCTCCATTAAAAATCAGAAATATATTTAAAACCTGTATCTTCGATAATACAGTATTTTATCATGTAATAATTGTTTTGATTTTTGTTATATATTCTTATTATTAGAATACATAGTATAATAAGTGTATAGTTTACTAATATCTTTTCTATTTTGCAATTGTAATAAATCTAAATATAATTAATTGCATACTTTTATAAACCATTATTTAGTTATAAAAGTTAATATAATTAGCAGTATCAAAACTTATATAAATGCTGCAACATTAGATATTACCTACTACAATTTCTAATTTGGAGTTTCTTTAGTGTTTTCGTTACATGCTTTAAGAGCATCATTAAGTGCTTTATATGATTTGCCATTATATATAATTAATGGTACTTCTATTTCAGGATTACTTTTTGTGTCTAATTTTAATTTATTAAATATTTCTTTAACTGTTCGTTTATAATATTCAACTATTGCACACTCATAATCCTCATTCATATTGGGAATTGCATTTATTATTTTATCATCTGAAAAACCAAAATTATTTGCTATTACTTGGAATTTAATCATCTCTTCATAGAGATTAGATCCTTTATATAATGCTTTTTGTTCATCAGTAGGTTTTATACTATCTATTGTAGCTAATGCTCTCTTCATGTAATTAGAAAATATCATATAGTATCCATTAGTATCTTTAGCCTCAGCTTGTATGATCTTCATAATAAAGAAATCTTTAGCTTCAACTGGTATTAACATTACTTTTACAGAACATTCTTCCTTATGTTTAGTTAAAAATTTATCTAAATCCTCAATAAGAAAATGTGCACAATGCAAACATGATGGAGATACATAAATTTCTATAAGTGGTTTTCCTTTTGTACCAAATTCAAAGTAAGTAATGGCATTTACTTTCTTAACACCTTTCTTTGCTTCACTATTCAATTGTTTTTCATCATATTTTATTAGTGTTTTAGGTAACTGATTTAACTTTTCTTTACTATCACTATTTTCTAATTTGGTTTCATTATCATTAATTTTATTAATTGTTGTTGTTTCCTGTTTATTATTAGTTATATTTTGTGTAGACTCTTTTTCAATAGTAGTTTTACTGTCTAAATTATTAAGTTTACCAACTATTAGTGTCTCAGTTTTATTATTTACATCTGCTTCTTTAGATTGTGCATCTTCTTCTTCATTTTCCTCAATCATAGTTTTATCATTTTCATTTTCAGAGTCATCATCATCTATTTTTGCATTTCTACCAGGTTTTTCTGCTTTTATATTATTATCAATATTATCATTTACTTTCTCGTCTAATAGTACTACTGATGAATATGATGTATTATACATACACAAAATTGATATCAAAATAATCTTTAGAAAAAACATGTTATTATAAATCAATAATCATTCTATAAATAGTATAATGCAAATTAGTTAGTAAAACATTAATTAAGCAAAATATTGAGCAGTATTTAAAGTTATAATATGAGGTTTAAATGCTTTAAATACATCTACATATAAACTATGCTTAAAATGTACTGATAATCTAATAATGTTACTAATACTCATCCATCTCCAAGTATCAAATTCACTATGACTTGTTGCTTTTACATTAATTTCATTATCATTACCCAAAAATAGCATCAGAAACCATTTTTGCCTTTGTCCAACAACTGGATCTTCAGTATTTCTTCTTAAGTTTATTGGTAATATGTATTCCAACCATTCTTTTGTTTCTGTTATTAATGCTACATTATTAGTTCCTATTTCCTCTTTTAATTCTCTTAGGGCTGCTTTATATGGTGTTTCGCCTTCCAATAACCCCCCCTGAGGCAACTGCCATGGTTTCTTTAAAAAATACGAAATCATTTTAGTATTAACAAAAAGGTGTTTACCGGCAAGTACCTTCTTATCTCTATTTAAAACAACCATACCAACCCCGTGACGCATATGGTTCTTAATAACATCCATTTTATATTTTATATTATTATAGTAATCAATTTAATTCTACCATAAATATGTTTTCAAAATCATAAATTAATCTTAATTTACAGTTATGATTATATATATATTTTAATAAATATTACGTTGATAATTTACATATATACTTGTAGAAATTTATAAATTTATTAGTAAATATAATAAAAATTATGCTTAGCAGAATTTAATAAAAAAGATAAACACATTAGTAAGCATATTTAATACAAATAAATATAATAAATAATGCAATACAAATGATCATACTAAATACTATTACACTATTAATATTTCTAATTATATAAAATCTTTTAAAATTAAACATCTACTTATAATGTATATAATTCACTGTTATTTACTCTTCTTAAATCTATATAAGTATATTAATGCAGTTATTGTTATCAATACTATACATAATATTCCCCAATATGATATTATTAATTCTGATTCTGGAAAGAGTAGATAATATATACTGAATGTAAATATTAATGTTGTACATATTTTACTTAAAAATACTGGAGACATGTTTGTATTATATTTTTTTATTATTACAAATAATGATCCTATTAATAATCCTAAATCTCTTATTGATAATATTAATGCTATTATTAGTACATAAACATTTTGTCCAAAATACATATAAATACTCCATAGCACAACATTAGTAAATATTTTGTCTGATAATGGATCTAATAAAGCACCCAATTGTGACACCACATTAAACTTTCTAGCCAAGTATCCATCGAAAAAGTCACTTAATGCTCCTAATACTAAGCATAGTACAGCCAAAAGATTTAAATTATATTTCAAGATATATACAAACAATGGTGATATTAATATTCTAAAAATACTTAAACAATTTGGTACTATGCTTATGAGACGCATTAAATATATTAACCTATTATTTCATCATCCTTAAAGAAAAATGATATCTCTCTGTTTGCAGTCTCAACACTATCAGAGCCATGTATTGAATTTTGGTCTATTGATATGCCATATTTCTTTCTTATTGTCCAGTCCTGAGCTGTTTCAGGATTAGTATCTCCCATTAGTTTTCTATAATCCTCGATAGCATTATCCTTTTCTAAAATTTGAACAACTACTGGTCCTGATGCTATAAACATACATAAGTCATCATAAAATGGTTTACCTTTATGTATATCATAGAATTTCTGTGCCTGTTCTAACGTAATCCTAATTCTCTTTTGTGCTATTATACGGAATCCAGCATTCTCTATCATACTATTAATAGCACCAGACAAGTTACGTTTTATAGCATCTGGTTTTATCATTGAAAATGTACGTTCTATAGCCATGTTTTGTTATTTTATAGAAATCTCCTATAATTACATGTTAGAACATATGTTACTATGTTTGCAAATGTAAAATTAGCCCATGTTTTGTATTATACTGTAAGTATAAGCAATAATTTTTATTTCTAATGCGTATACTACGTAATATTTTTAAATGTATATTAGTATTATTTTTTATATCAACTGATAATGCTGGCAAAAAAATAAAGAGTGAATCTTGCAGCCCATACTTTGTTTCACTAAAAGTTAGCAAGGCTAATTCTCATGTAGGTCCTGGTGTTAATTATAAAAATGCATATAAATATCAAGTTCGTTGGACTCCTTTATTAGTTACAAAAATATATGATAAATGGAGAATGGTAATTGATATGAATAAAGGAGAAGGATGGTTAAAAAAATCTCAATTATCCACAAAGAGATATTTAATGGTAAAAGCAACAACATGTATATTATATGAAGAACCAGACACAAACAGTAAACAAATAGCAGTATTAAAAAAAGAAGTAGTTATGAAATTAATAAAGATAAATAATGATTGGTGTTACGTAATAGTATTAGTAAATGGCAAACAAAAACATAAAGGATATGTACAAAGGAAATATTTGTTCGGCATATTGGATGATGAGAGACAATTATAATAATAAAGATAAATATTAAAAGAAGCATTAATTATGAATTTGATGAACTTGTTTCATGTAATAATAGTTGTAAATGGAAAAAATACAATGGGTAAATACAAATGGAGGACATATTAGGAATATTGAAAGATAATCATATAAATACAAGTTTATATTTTGTTGTAGCGCTATAAATTGGGAAAAAATATATATATAATAAAAAGATCTACTCTAAATATTAGAACATGCAGTATGAGTATGAGATACGAATATACGCTATTTGTTATATATATTTCCTTTGTGTATAATGCTTTTAGTTATTCAATACATTGTTTATAAAAAATTATTAATTTAGAAATATTCAAAGATTCCGTACTAAAATGCAATAAATAATATAAATTAAAATAGGTTCTTAAAAAGCATCTTATGAAGCAATAAAAGCATCTTATAAATCAATAGAAATATTGCTAAATACAAACCACAATAAAAAGTACTTAGCAATATATATTTTTCAATATTTTTTTTACTCTAAGATATTGTCTTGTTCACTCTCAGATTCAATATCCGAATGTTGTGTATTATTATCATCACTATTTAATTCATTCCATATATCATGGCAAATACCAAGTATATCATTTACTACTTTTCCTTGTTCTTGTGATAAGTGATAATTTTCCTTTACTGAATTAAAGCCATCTATCTGTAAGCAAATCCATATTGACAAACTGTGTTTATCTATATTGCCATCTATACCAAGTTTTACTTTATGTATCAGATTATTGAAATGAGCTAATATTTCCTTATCAGTTTCTGATATTTGATTAGCATCACTAAGAAATGGTGCCACACTAATAGAATATAGTCTTTGCAAAGCGCCAATTAAGAAATTGCTATAAGGTAATAGATCGTTGATTATAGGATCGTTATCATCTTCATGATGAAAATGGGGGGGGGAATGATCCATTATTAGATTGCTGCTCAGCACTGTAGCTGATACTTGTACTTGCAATAAATAGCAAGCTTAGTACAATACTTCTTAATTTAAATGTATTGTTCATTTTGTATCCTAAAAATACCACGTAATTTTATACTATCACTATATTAGTAAATATATAGTTAATATTATGGAAAATGTTGTAATACATCTTATATAATAGAAAGCGTTATTTTATAAAAAACTATATGAGGATTTTGTTGAATTATTATGGGCTTACACTTTTTTGGAATATTAAAGAATTACTGGTAAAATAAAAGTATGA